>NZ_JBEOZE010000014.1:0-215325 GCF_040297465.1 Streptomyces sp. NPDC001787 | reverse complement strand
GCCGGAGGATCCCGCTCAGGGGCTGACGGCCGCCCGGCGACGGGGAAGCGGAAGGGAGTGCGGCGGAGGGAAGCGGAAGGGCGTACGGCGGCGAGGGGGATGCCCATGGCTCCCCCTGGTGAGGTGCGGGGCGCGCGGGGAAGGCGGGGAGGGTCAGGCGGCCATGCCCGCGGACCAGGTGGCGTAGCCACCGTCGAGATTGGAGCTGTCCCTGCCGAGGCCCGCGAGGAGCCGCTGCGCGTTGTGACCGCGCAGACCTACCTGGCAGTGGACGACGAGGTCGCCCGCGGGCAGTTCGGCGACGCGCTCGCGCAGCTCGTCCAGCGGGATGTTGAGCGCGCCGGGGATCGCGCCCCGGGCGTGCTCGGCGGCCGTACGTACGTCGACGACGGTGGCGCCGGCTTCGCGGGCGGCGTCCAGTTCGTGCCACTGGACAGTGCGGACCGTGCCCGTGGCCAGGTTCTCGGCAATCATCCCGGCCATGTTGACCGGGTCCTTCGCCGAGCCGTACGGCGGCGCGTAGGCGAGCTCCAGATCGGCGAGGTCGGGCGCGGTCAGTCCGCCGGCGATGGCCGTGGCGATCACGTCGATGCGCTTGTCCACGCCGTCAGCCCCGACCGCCTGCGCTCCGAGGATCCGCAGGTCGGAAGGGTCGAAGAGGACTTTGAGGGCGATCGGGGACGCGCCCGGGTAGTAGCCCGCGTGCGAACCGGGGTGCAGGTGGACCGTCCGGTAGGCGCGGCCGGCGGCGCGCAGCCGCTTCTCGTTCCAGCCGGTTGACGCCGCGGTCAGGCCGAAGACCTGAACGACCGCGGTGCCGGTGGCGGGCCGGGCCACGACCGGGCGTCCCGCGATGGCGTCGGCGACGAGCCGGCCGTGCCGGTTGGCGAGGTTGGCCAGCGGCACCAGGGTGCTCCCGCCGGTGAGCCCGTCACGCTTCTCGGCGGCGTCGCCCACCGCGTAAATGGCCGGGTCACTGGTGAGCCCCGTCTCGTCGACGGCGATCCCGCCGCGCGGCCCGATGGTCAGCCCGGCCCCGCGCGCCAGGCCCGTCTCGGGGCGGACGCCGATCGCCATCAGGACCACATCGGCCGGTACGGTGCGCCCGTCGTCCAGGCGTACGCAGTCCTCCCCGACCTCCTTCAGCTGAGTACCGAGCGCGAGCTCCACCCCACCGGAACGCAGCTCCGCGGCGAGCGGCGCGGCCATCTCGGGGTCGAGCGGCGGCATCACCTGGTCGGAGAGCTCGACGAGTGTCACCCGCAGGCCACGGCGGCGCAGGTTCTCCGCCGCCTCCACGCCGATGAACCCGGCACCGACCACGACGGCGGTACGCGCACCCCCGTCCAGCTCGGCGGCGATCCGGTCGGCGTCCGACACATCACGCAGCGTGAAAGCTCGTTCGATTCCTGGCAGCTGGGGCACGAATGGCCGGGCACCGGGAGAGAGCACCAGCCGGTCGTACGACTCCGCGTACTCCTCCCCGCTCGCCAGATCCCGCACCCGCACGGTGCGCGACACCGGGTCCACGGCGATCGCCTCGCTGCGGACCCGTACATCGAGCCGGAACCGGGCGCGCAGCGCCTCGGGCGTCTGCACCAGCAGCTTGTCGCGTTCCTCGATGACCCCGCCGAGGAAGTACGGCAGGCCGCAGTTGGCGTAGCTGACGTGAGCGCCGCGCTCCAGCACGACGATCTCCGCCCGCTCGTCCAGGCGACGCAGCCGGGTGGCCGCGGACATGCCGCCCGCCACGCCTCCGATGATGACGACCTTCACGGATACCTCCTGGGGTGCACTGCCGACGATATACCCCCCAGGGTATCGCCACGTCCTGGGGGGTTCGAGGGCCGAAGGTCCTGAGCCGCCGGGAACGCCCAGCTCACAGACTTCCGACCCGGACCTGACCCGGCTCACTTCACAGCACGTGGAGGCCATCCGGTCCCAGGAAGCGGCCGCAACAGCTCGGCCGACTGCCCGGCGCCCCCTCGATCAGGGCATGCGGTTGATACCACGCACCCGGCAGGGCACTCGCTCCCGCACGCCGGGCGCAGGCCTCACCAACGATCAGACGGGGGCCTCGCCGGTCGGCGAGAGCATCACATGGGGACGCAGGACCATGAGTGAGTCCTCCGAGGTCGCCACCATGGCGAAGGGGAAACGGTCGACCTCAAGGCAGAGCGCGACGTCATCAGGGTGGACCCCTTGACGCACTCCTTGCGCCAGTTCCGCAGCGGCGCGCGATGCGGCAGCACGGCGGAGGAACTCGGCAGCGTCCGACCCAGCCCCGGCGACCCTCCGAGCGATGTACTGAGCACACGCCAGATCCTCATCGGCCCGCCCGTCCTCGCCAGTGATGACGAACGTGACGCTGCCGCTCCCACGCGTCCGCAGGAGCCGGGCCGTTGCCTCCGCCACGACGAAGGCGGCGCACAGCACCAGCGGCGCCTCCTTGACCGCGAGGGCGCCGACCGTCCCTGCCGTGGTCTTCTGCACGACGGTCCGTCCGTCCAGGTCGATCGACCGCATCAGGCCCGGCGAGTTGACGGTGTCGAACCCGGGCGCGGCCGGACCGTCCTTGAGCGCCACCCAATCCGGGTGGCGGGCCTTGAGCGCCAGGGCTTCGTCCAGCGCCCCAGCAAGAACGATCTTTTCCGCACCCTGGGCAAAGGCCCAGGCAGCTACGGTGAAAGCGCGCATGACGTCGACCACGACCGCCACGGACGGGGGTTCGACCAGATCAGGGATACCGAGGTAACGAGCGTCCATTCGGGCCATGATCGCGCCCGAACGCCCAGGCCTCATCAAGTCCACCACCTCATGGCATCACCATGACTTCACCTTCACACCCCCGCAGGCCCGCCTCCCCTAGAGTGACACGACACCACACACTCTGCGGCAAGAGTGTGCAGGTCAGAGCCTCATAGACGACTAGGAGCCAATTTGGCTCGCAAATGGCGTCTCCCATGTGCCATGATGACGCCATGAATCTCTTACGCGATGGCGGCACCCTCAGACACGAGTGGGCCGTCGCTGCGGACGTCGGCGACCATGCCCGTACGCCGCCTGAGCGGCTCGCCGCCCCTACGCGCTCCGCCACCCGGCTCGCCCCGCCCCACCGCACTGTCAGCCGCCATGGGCGGGCTCGCACGGAAGCCGGTGCCGGTCTCCGTCGGCGTACGGCTGCGCGGCTCACCCCGAGTGCACGGTGACACCGGCGCCCGCACCCGCACCGTTCCGGGAGAAGCCGGTGCCGTTCACGGCCCCGGCCGCACCCGCCCCCGTACCGCCCCCGCCGTCTGCGGATACCGATGAGACCGCCCCATCGCGGAGCGCCTTCCCCCTCCCCGCCGGCCTCAAGGCCCGCGCCGAGAGTCCCGCCCGGTTCGCGACGCCCTTCGGGCGGACGGCGGCACTGTCGGCATACGCCCGAGCCGCTCGCCCGGTCGGCCACGTATGGCCGCACCGCACCTTCCGAACCGGACCCGGGCGGTAACCGCCGCTTCCCACAAACCACTTCACCGATCCGCACCAGCCTGCCTCGCACCACGACCACGGGAGGACCCCATGTCGCACGACCCGACGGCCGTCGGCACCACCACCGGTGTCGCAACCGACGGCATCACCGCCGATGATCTCCCCACCCTGCCCACCGACCGGCACACCGGCTGCCCCTTCGACCCGCCCGAAGAACTCACCGCCCTGAGCGATGAGCCGATGCGCCGCATGCGCTACGCCGACGGACACGTGGGCCGGCTGGTCACCGGCCACGCCACTGCCCGCGCGATCCTGGCCGACCCCCGCTTCAGCTCGCGTTACGAACTCCTGCATCTGCCGCTGCCGATGGAGGGCATGTCGGGGGAGATACCGCCGGCGCCGGTCGGCGACATCACCGGCCTCGACGCCCCCGGGCACACCCGCTACCGGCGCCTGCTCACCGGGAAGTTCACCGTCCGCAGGATGCGTCAGCTCACCGCACGTGTGGAGCGGTTCACCGAGGAATGTCTGGATGCCATGGAACAGGCCGGGCCCACGGCCGACCTGGTGCAGGCGTTCGCACACCCCGTGCCCGCGCTCATGATCTGCGAGCTGCTCGGCGTGCCGTACACCGACCGGAAGCGGTTCCAGGGCCATGTGGCGACCGTCTTCGATCAGACGGCGGATGCGGAGGCGACGGGCGAGGCCTATACGGCGCTGCTCCAGTACCTGGCCGAACTCGTCCTCGCCAAGCGCGCCGAGCCCACCGACGACCTGCTCAGCGATCTGACCGCCTCCGACCTCACCGATGAGGAGCTGGCGGGGGTCGGCGGGCTGCTGCTCGCCGCCGGACTCGACACCACCGCGAACATGCTCGGCCTCGGCACCTTCGCCCTGCTCAGCAATCCCGACCAGCTGGACGCTCTGCGCGCCGACCCGGGCCTGGCCGAGCAGACCGTGGAGGAGCTGCTGCGCTACCTCAGCGTGGCCGACCCCCTCCTTCGGTCGGCGCTCACGGACGTCGAGGTCGAGGGCACGCTCATCAGGGCGGGCGAGACGGTGACCATTTCCGTGCAGGCCGTCAACCGGGACCCGCACAGGTTCCCCGACCCCAACCGGCTCGACATCCACCGCAAGGCGAGCGGGCACCTGGCCTTCGGCCACGGCGCCCACCAGTGCCTGGGCCAGCAGCTCGCCCGCGTCGAGATGGCCGTCGCCTTCCCCGCGCTGCTCGCCCGCTTCCCCACCTTGCGCCTCGCGGTGCCACCGCAGGAGGTACCGCTGCGCAACCGCTCCAACATCTACGGCGTGATCAGCCTGCCCGTCACCTGGGACACGGGAGTAGCGCGATGAGCGACCCGCAAACGCCGATGCGTCTCGGCGTCGACCGTGAACGCTGCGCCGGCGCCGGCATGTGCGTCCTGACCGCGCCCGCGGTCTTCGACCAGGACGAGGAGGAAGGCCTGGTGGTACTCCTGCACCCCGCACCGGCACCCGAACACCGCGCCGCCGCCCGGATGGCCGTCGGCCTCTGTCCCGCCGGGGCCATCGCCCTCAACTCCCCGGACTCGTAGCGACCGTGGCACGTTCCCGACCGAGAGCCCCCCACCCACCGGGGACCGCGCATATCGTGGACCCGTTGGGGGGCTCCGGCCGTGCGGACCCGTCCGCCACGCTCACTGCGCATGACGACGGGACAGGGTCCGGAACTGCTCGCGCACGACCGGACGGCGACCGTTCCCGTCCCGCTGATCAACCAAGTCCACCGCATCCACCTCGACTTCGCACTCCCGCGCGATGGCCGGCAGTCGATCACCCGGAGCTTTCGCCCTCCGCGTCCAACCCGGGACCGATCCACAGGACTTGAGCAGTGATCCGGGACGGGGTTCGAGCGGCGATGATGGCCAAGTCCCCGTGGCTCGACCGGCGTGCAACCATACGCATAGACAACTGGCGTACGAGTATGACAAGTATGGAGAGCGCTTTGAGCAGCAACGACGCTGACTTCCGTAGGCGGATCCGGTCGGACGTGCCGCATTCCGCCCGGGTATGGAACGCCTGGCTGGGCGGGAAGGACAACTACCCGGTCGACCGGGAGCTGGCCGACGTGGTGAGCGCGGCCTACCCGCAGACGGTCGACATCGCCCGCGCCTCGCGTGCGTTCCAGGTCCGTGCTGTCCGGTACCTTGCCGGGCTGGGCGTGCGTCAGTTCCTGGATGTGGGAACGGGCCTGCCGGTGGAGAACAGCACTCATGAGGTGGCGCAGAGCATCGTGCCCCAGGCCCGGATCGTCTATGTGGACAACGACCCCATCGTGCTGGTCCACGCGGCGGCATTGCTGACCAGCGCTCCTGAGGGCCGCACGGACTACGTGGAGGCTGACCTGTCCGACACGGACGCGGTGGTGGAGGCGGCCTCCAAGACGCTGGACCTGTCCGAGCCCGTCGCCGTGATGCTGCTGTCGACCCTGGGACACCTGGCCCCGGCCGAGGGAATCGAAGTGGTCCAGAGATACATGGCCCGTATGCCGTCCGGGAGCTGCCTCGTACTGTGCGACACGGTGAAGACACCCGCCACGCTCGCGGCCGAGAAGGCGTACGCATCGGGCGACAACCCGCCCTATCTGGTGCGGGAACCGGAAGAGATCACCGGATGCGCCGAGGGTCTGGAATTGGTCGAGCCGGGCTTCGTATCGATCTCGCAGTGGCGGCCGGCCGCCGGCGAGGAGACGGTACCCGTCGACCAGTGGGGACTCGTCGCCCGCAAACCTTGAACCTGCTGCGCGCCGGCGTCTGGTGCCGGGCTGCGGCGCCTCTCCGGCGCGGCGGCCCAGGTCCTCCGCACGCCGGGCCGTGCCCACCCGTTCGCCGGCGCTTCCGGATGGTCGGGGGGAGCACTGCTGCACGAGGGCGGAACGGGCCGGCCCCTCACAGGCGCGGGCGGGAGCTCCGGGCAGTCGCTCTCGACAGGGAGTGGGAGTTCGGCGCCCGCGAACTCGACGGGCGTAAACGGTTCACCGCTTCCGCTCGCCGATCGTCCGCAGTAGAAGACGGGCATCAGGTTCGCCGGGCCGGTGTCCGCGACGGCGGCATGTGCGGCGGGGCTGATGCCCGCCTGGCCCTGGCCACCCCGCTGCCGTCGTGGACACCGGCCCGGCGCCTGCCGCCGTCCTCTACAGGCGGCAGACCGAACAGCGTCCGGCCGCTCCTCTCCTTGCGCGCGATCGATGGAGGTGGGCGGCCGCTCAGGTCAGGGCGAGGAGGCCTACGGCGATGGCGGCGGTGCCGAGCCCGACCAGCTGGCCGCGGTGGATCCGTTCGGCCAGCACGCTGCGGGCGAGCAGAACAGTGCCCGCCGGGTAGAGGGCGGTGATCACGGCGACGACGGCGAGGTCCCCGCTGCGGACAGCCATGAGGAACAGCAGATTCGCCACCGAGTCCAGCAGGCCCGCCGCCGCCGACACCGCGTAGGCGGGCTTCTCGGACCCCAGCCGGCGAAACATCAGCCCGGCCGCGGTCAGGGTGACTGCCGAGGAGACCGCCCGGCCCACGATCAGCGGGGCTACCCCGCTGTCGGAGGGCGCCTGGTGCAAGAAGACCAGCTGGAGGGCGATCGCCGCACCGGCGCCGAGGGCCAGCAGCAGAGCCGTACGGGAGGGGCGGGCCGTCCCGGCGCCGTGACCGGCACTGACCATCACCACCGCGGCCAGCGCGAGCGGCAGGCCCACAAGTCCGGCGGCACCAAGATGCTCGCCCTGCAACAGACCCACGCCGACGGGAAGCATGGCGGACACCAGGGCGGTCACAGGCGAGAGCACGTTCATCGGGCCCATCGCCAGAGTCTTGTAGAGCAGGGTGAACGCGCCGGCCGAAGCCACCCCGGACGCGGCACCCCAGCCGAGGGTGCCGGCGCTGAAGGAGGCACCGAGCACCGGCCACAGCATGATCTCCAGCGCGAGAGAAGCCGGGGCCGCGATCATCACGGTGCGCAGCACATGGGCCTTGCGCGCGCCGAGGCCGCCGAGGAAGTCGGCGCACCCATAGGCGAGGGAGCTGCCCAGGGCCAGCAGCAGAGCGATCACGGCACATCCCTTACGATGTAATGGAACGACCAGACCGTACAACGAACCGACCGCCCCGTGTCAACCAACCGATCGCACGGTGCATCTCCGCGGTCCCCTTTTTTGTGAGGATGGTGATCGGATGGCCGAGACGGACGCAGCGCTGCGGACGCTCGCACACAACGTCAGGGCGGCACGCACCCGGGCCGGGCTCTCCCTGGATGAACTCGGCCGGCGCGCCAAGGTCAGCAAGGGCGCCCTGGTCGCCCTGGAGAAGGCACAGGGGAACCCGAACTTCGCGACTCTGGTACGGCTGGCCGACACGCTCGGCGTTTCCGTGTCCGCCCTCATGGAGGGACGGGCCGAGGGTCGTGTCCGCGTCGTCTCCGCCGACACAGTGACGCCACTGTGGACCGGCGAGCGGGGCAGCGAAGCCCGGCTCATGCTGACGACCTCGGGTCCGGCCCCCACCGAAGTCTGGCGCTGGCAACTCCAGCCGGGCGAGGAATACCCCAGCCACCCCCACCAGGCCGGGGTCGTGGAAACCGTGAGCGTCACCTCCGGCCGGATGATCCTGGTGATCGACGGCACCGAGCACCTCGTCGAAGCCGGACAGACCGCCGGCTTCGACGGCGACGCCCCCCACGCCTACCGCGGCGCCGGGGCCGGCACCTGCCACCTGATCATGACCGTCCACCTGCCGCCCGGTCCCGCCTCCACGGCCTGACCCTCGCAGCGCGGGTCGGGCGGCCAGTCACGTCGACGACCCCGGCCTCACCGATCACCTGAACCGGTATCGGCACCGGTACCGGCACCGCGCTGTGTCACTGCGGATCCACCTGAGTGGGCCGAGAACAACGTCCTCGTGCGGTCCTCGTTCCGCGAGGCAGGCACGGTGAACTGAAAGCTGCCGACCGGTCGGTGCGGGGTCCGGGTGAGGGAAGGTGGTGCGCGGGAGCGGGGGTCGGGGCAGGACCGCGCTCACCACCGTGCCCGGCCGGATGATCATTGTCGAAACGAGCGCAGACACGGTCTCGACCGGACGGTGGAGTGCTCGGGCGCCTGCCTGCCGGGCATTGCCCGGCCGGATCTGCCCGCCCTCGACCACACGTGCAAGGTACTCACGTGACGGGGTGGAGCCCCGGCCCGAGCGATGTCCTGCCCGGCCCCGGCGACCCCGGCCCTCCAGCGACGCGGACACCGCATGCACGCGTGGCCTCCCACCCGCCGGGCCCACCGGGTCCTCGCCCGTCCCCACCAGCTCACACCAACGATGTCTGCCCCTGCGTCAGTTGCGCCGCAGTGCACGCCCCTTCCGCACGTACAGGACGGTGCCCCCGAGAAGGAACGCCGCGCTCAATGCGGCGGCACCCATGAGGGCGGGCTCACTTCCGGTGCCGGGGAGTTGAGGCCGACCGGGATGGGACGGTGTCGGCGTCGGCTCCCCTGGAGTGGGCGGCACCGTAGGGGACGTCGGCGTCGGCGTCGGCTCCCCAGGAGTAGGCGGCACCGTAGGGGACGTCGGCGTCGGCGTCGGCGTCGGCTCCCCAGGAGTAGGCGGCACCGTAGGGGACGTCGGCGTCGGCGTCGGCTCCCCAGGAGTAGGCGGCACCGTGGGAGACGTCGGCGTCGGCGTCGGCTCTTCCGGCTCCCCATACCCCGGCGGTGTCGGACTCGGCTCCTCCGGCTCCCCATACCCCGGCGGCGTCGGACTCGGCTCCTCCGGCTCCCCGTAACCCGGCGGCGTCGGACTCGGCTCCTCCGGCTCCCCATACCCCGGCGGCGTCGGACTCGGCTCCTCCGGCTCCCCATACCCCGGCGGCGTCGGACTCGGCTCCTCCGGCTCGTCCGGAATTACGGGCGGCGCAGAGGGGGGCATCGGTGTGAGATGGCTGGGGTCCCCGTCGCCGTCACCGCCGGATCCTGACTCGTCGGACGCTTGGTCCGGAGGGGCGCACAGGTCGCTGACCGCTTGGGCGGCGATCCCACCGAGGTTGAGCTTCCCGCAGAGATCTTCGGGAAGTCCGCCGATCTCCTGGTGATGGCCGCCCGGGGTGGATTCGGGCGTGCCACCGCTGTTGCCCTCGAAGTTCGCCGCAACCGCGAACCCGCCGGTCAGCGACAGGATCCCCGACACCGCGGCGGCGGTCAGAACTCTCTTACCGATGATGGAACGCATACCGCTCTTCCTTGTGGGAGAAGGAGAAGCCACCAGGGGCACCTTTCCCTGGACTGCTGCTCGTCGGACACCAGCAACCGCTGGGGGAACGCGGGCCCATGCCGCAGCAGGTGGGAGATGTCGGACAGCGCGTCACAGTCGTCGTCCCCAACCGCGACGGGTCCTTGCCCTCCCATGCGGGGTCGGTGGGAGCGTAGGAACGTCACCGGGCGGAAAGCCGGTCACCACACTGAAGATGATCGGTAGATCATTCGATTAGCCGAACTGGGGGATGCTCCGATGTGTCCCGGAGGCCGTCTCCCCACTCCCCCGGCCTGTGTCGTCCCCGGTGCAGCCCCGGGCCGGCATGCCGCCGGACGGCGCGCTCCAAACGGTCCAGCAGCTGTCCCCCGCACCGACCGCTGGGGGCAGCGGCGAACGGCAGGACGGATTCCCGGCATTCGGCGGTGTGGCGCACCACGGCCTCGGGATCGTAGGAGGCGACCACGACCGGTTCGGGCCGGCCGGTGAGCACAGCCCAGCTCGACCACCCGTTGCCCTGCGACGTGGTGGACCTTCATGACGGCCGGCGCCTGCCCCTGTCCCACGGCACCACCGTGAGCCAGGACCGGATCAGCGCGCCGAGGATCCTCGCCGTGGAGGCAAGGACCTCGCGACCTGGCAGTACCCGCTCCTGATGCGGGCTGTCCCCGGAGAGGACTGGCTCGCCCGACTCCAAGTCCTGCGGTGCGCGCGCCGCATGAGAGAACGTCCGGACACCTGAATACGGTGGTACGGCACCGAACGCCGGAATGTACGGCACGGCACGCCTGGAGGGTGTTCATGGGTGGTGAGGCAGGAGCACGGGTGTGGCTGGATCGGTTCCCCGACCCGCTTGCGGTCCGGCGGCGTCGTGGTCCGGTGCCGGCCGGCCTCGCACAGCTGGCCGACGGCCTCTCCGACGAGGCGTGCCGGCAGAGGCTGGCGCGCCTGACCATGGGACCCCCCGGACATCCCGCGATGGATGGGGCGCAGGTCGTGACCGCCACCGATTACCGGCCGTACGAGTCACCGGGCGTCCCCGGCTCGCCGCACGGCGACCGTCTCTGCGCAGAATTCCTGGACGCGCTGTTCAGCGACGAGGTCACCAGGAGTGTCCAGCAGAGCGGGCCGATGGCGATCCTGGCAGCCACGGAGGCCGTCCGGCAGCTCCTGGCCGCTCCCGACAACCCCGAGGGGGTCCGGCTGGCCGCGCTCGTCGCCGCCATTCCCGCCAAGGGCGGTGAGGCCGGGCCGATCATCGCCGAGTACGTCGCGCGGCACGCCGTGGACGGCACCCAGGCCGCGTTGATGGCGGTTCGTGACTACTGGGGCAGCATCAACACGTTCTGGCTCCCCCGGGGGACCGGCGAGTTCCTGGACCTGTTCGGCGCCGTGTTCATCCTCGCCAGCGCCATCGACTACGCCGGTGCCTCGGACGACTCCGGGATCGGTGGCCGGGACCTGCACGTCAAGGCCGCTTCCGAGGGGATCGTTGCCGTGGCCGGGCGCGCCGCCGACCGCGCACTCCAGGAGACCGTCCTGACGTGTGGGGTGATGCTCGCCAAGGACGCACTGCGCGCTGCCTCCGCCCCGCTCCCCGACCCGCATCGGTACCTGGCCGACGCGGGTGGTCCACCGACCCCGCAGGAATACAGGTGGGCCCGGTGGTGGGACGCGGCAATGCTGCCCTACTTCCGTCTGGGTTTCGGCTCACCGCCGTACCGGACGCTCGACGACGACGGCGCCGGAACCTTCGACGCCTCGTTCCGCTGCCACCGGATCCGCCGGGCGATCGACAGCTCCTACCGCTACAACGAGATCATCGGCATCCTCACCGACTACGCCCACGCGGAAACCTGCAACGAGGCGCTGCTGGCCATCGCCGCCGGAGGGGTACGGGCAGTCACCGGATACGCCACCGCGTGCGCCCGCGTGGTGGATGACGTGCTGGCGTGCGACTGCGGGGAGGACGGGCACGAGGAGGTGGGTGAGACCGCCATGGGCGCCCTCGTCTGGTACCTGGTGACCCCCCGCTACGATGTCCGCGCCCAGCTGCACTCGCTGTCCACCACGGGAGGCGAGTTTCAGCGGGAGTTCTCCCTGAGCAGGGAGGGGCAACGGCTCGGATCGGTCGCGCGGACGAGACTGACCGACGGCGACATGCTCCACGGCCCCGGGTGGGAACCGCTGTGGTACGAGGACGACACACCCGAAACGCACTGGGCCGGTCAGCTCGCCGAACGTGCCGCACGACGCGTCGTCACCGCCGGCACCAGTACCGCCGTCACCAGCGCCTGTGCCGCCGCGGCACACAAGGCCATCAGCGCCTGCGCCACGGCCACGCCCGACAAGCTGCCGCACCTGGCACCCCTTTGGCGTGAGCTGTTCCTGACCGCCATCGGCCCCACCACCGTCGGCGCCACCACCATCGACACCACCGCCGTCAGCGCCACCACCCTTCACAGCGTCGTCACCCGACTCGCCGACCTGACAGCCCGCATCTGGTCGCACATCATCGCCGGCCCCGGAACCGCCCCCACCCCGCCCGGCAACGCCGACACCGTCCTGTCGATCGACACCTACCACGCTGTCTGGGACAGCTACTCCCTGCCTCCCCGGCAGGCAATCCCCATCCGCCGGGCCTTCATCGGCACACTGACGAGCAGCGCGGAACTCAGCGGAATCGGCCCGTGCGGCCGGCTCGTCGAAGGAATCGTCACCGCCCTGACCCCGCAGGACCAGGCCTGCGCCCCCGGCCGAACCCACCGACCGTGACCAGGATGATGCCGGCTGTCCCGACGGAGGTCGTGAGCTGTGAACGAGACCGACCCGAAGGGCGGGGCCAGGAGGACATCGGGAGTACGGGTGAGAGATCTACGGCTGATCCCCCCGGCCCCCCACGCGTGGCCTCTGATGGGCCACCTGGTGTCCTTGGCGCGGGACCCGTTGGCCTTCCTGAAGTCGCTGCCCGCCCATGGACCGTTGGTACGCGTCCACATGGGCCCAGTCCCACTGGTCGTGATCTGTGATCCGGAGCTGACCCGTCAGGCCCTGGTGGACGACCGTCTCTTCGACAAGGGCGGACCGGTGTTCGACCGCTTCCGTGACGTCCTGGGTGACGGTCTCAGCAGCTGCCCGCACCATGCCCACCGTCGGCTGCGCCGGCTGACCCAGCCTGCCTTCCACCCTGACCGTCTTCCCGGCTACGCACGAACCATGACCGCCTGTGTCGAGGAGGTGACCGGTACCTGGACGCCGGGACGAACCCTGGCCGTGCCCACCGAGATGATGTCGATCAGCTCCCGGGTCACGGCCGCCACCCTGTTCTCCAACTCCCTGCCCGGTGCGGAGCTCGGGCAGCTCATCGACGACGTCAGGACGATCGCGGGCGGGCTCTTCCGGCGCATGCTTCTGGTGCCGCCACTGGACCGGCTCCCCACTCCGGACAACCGTGCCCATCTGCGCGCACATACCCGTCTGCGTCACACCTGCGACCGGATCATCGCCGAGCGGCGGGCCGACGGCATCGACCACGGCGACCTGCTCTCGGCCCTGGTCGCAGCCCGCGATCTTGAGGACGGCGGCAGCGGCATGACGGATGCGGAGATCAGCGACACGATCCTCACCGTCTTCCTGGCCGGGACGGAGACGACGGCCAGCACACTCGCCTGGGCATTGGACCTGCTGGCCCGCCACCCCGCGGTCGAGCAGCGGTTGCACGGCGAGCTCGACTCCGTCCTGCGCGGGAACCCGGCCTCCCATGCCGATCTGCCCCGCCTGGAACTGACCGGACGCATCATCACCGAAACCCTCCGCCTGTACCCCTCGGCCTGGTTCCTCACCCGCACGGTCACCCATGACACTCACCTCGGCGGGCACCCACTCCCCGCCGGCACCAACCTCGTCTACAGCCCCTACCTCATCCACCACCGCCCCGATCTCCACACCGATCCCGAGACCTTCGACCCCGACCGCTGGGACCCCGAGCGCCCCCAGCCACCCCGACACGCCTTCATCCCCTTCGCCACCGGCGCCCGCAAGTGCATCGGCGACACCTTCGCGATGACCGAGGCCATCCTCGCCCTCGCCGACATCACCGCCCGCTGGAGCCTGGGACACCTGCCCGGCCATCACCGGACCCGCCCCGTCCTGGGGGCGTCGTTCGGACCGGGAAGACTCCGGATGCAGGCAACTTCTCGATAGCGGCAGCGGAGCCCGGTCTCCACAGGGGCGGATCGAGTCGGGAAGACGGAACGGCAGCACTGCCGTCGCCGCGCTCGGCCCAGCCCTACTGCGCCGGGCGCAGGCGCGGATCCGCCGACTAGCCGATCAGCTGGGAACGGCGCGGCCGGTGTTCGCGAGGACCGTGCGCAGATGGGCTCCCAGCATCTCGCCGGACGGCAGCTTTTCGAGACCGCATCGCCCGAAGAACGCGAGCCGGCCTGCCGGGTCGTGCGGGTCGGGGAACAGCACCAGCGCGTCGCGTCCGGCATCGAGTGCGTCAGTGGCGAACCGGTGGAGCAGCGTGCTGCCTATCCGATGGCGCCGCGCTGCCGAGGAGACCAGAAGAGTCACGATCCTCGCCCGGGGTGCCGGAAAGAGTCCGGGTTCGAGTCCGCTCCCATCGAGGAACGTTCCCTCCACGAAGCCGAGGACTGCGTCGTGCCGTACGGCGACGTACCGCTTCTCGTACAGGTGCTGGCCGAGCTTCAGCCTCTCCGCCTGATCGCGGTAGTCCTCAGCGGTGAACAGGGCGTGCAGCGCATCGCGGTGGGTGTCGCGGTACTCGGTGATCTCTACGGTCATGCTGCGTACCGTACGGCCGGAGGTCCCACGCGGCACCCCCTCCTCGGCCGCCGTTGCTCAGGTTGCCGACGAGGAACGGGGTTTGGAACTGTGCGGGACCTGTCCCCGCTACGCTGGACGATCTGACTCCACGGAGGGGATGTTATGGGTCACGAGGACTGGACGGTGGACCGACTGCATGTCGCGCTCCCCCACTCCGCATCACGGCAACAGCTCCTCCATGACGTCAACCTGACCCCGATCGATGCCCTGCCCGCCGTCCTCGACGGATGGGCGGCCGCGGCCGAGGACCTGGAGAAGGCGCGGCCGATGATCGAGGCGGCCCGGGTCAGCATGAAGTCCCACGGTGTTCTCCCCGAGGGCCTCGGGGCGCGGGACGTGACCGCGGACATCCTGCGCGACGCCGGGCCCCGCCACGACCAGACCGCACCCACCCATCGCCGCGGCGACGACACCGACCCGCAGGGTCACGGCGAGGGCGCGGCGTGACCTACCGGCTCCACATTTCCCCGGACGTCTTCGACATGTACAAGCAGCTTCCCGAGCTTGCCCGCCGGGACCTCTCACTCGTCCTGGTCGACGCACAGCAGAGCCCACTTGAGCATTCCGAGCCCTACGGTCAGGACGACGGCATCATTCGCACCGTCGCCCAGGGGCACGCCACCGCCGTCATCCTCCTCGGACACGACACCCGCATGCTCACGGTGCTGGCTATCGCGTACGCCGGGCCGGCCTGAACCGTCGAGGCGTGTGCCTTGTTCCGCTTCTCGCGACACACGTCGTCGCCGGTGCCAGGACCCCTCTTCGGGTGACGCCCGGCGTGTACGGCAGGCCCGATCCCCTACGGGCAGCACAGTGACCACATGACCATCGAACTCGACGCCGACGTCGAAAAGTTGCCGTCCCGCCGCCGGACTCTGCCCGAAGGCGTTCAGATCGCCAGGCAGCTACTGGCCGGTGTCGGGAACTATCACATGCGCCGGGCCATCATCCTTCTCGGCTACTGCCAGAACGGGTACTGGCTGTGCCGGTTCACCCACGACCCCGCCCTGGCCGGGATCCTCGAACCGGCCGAACACCCCGCACTGCTGGACTGGGTTCAGGTCGTGCAACTCCTTCGCACACCGGAGGTCCTCAAGGACGACGACCTGGAGCCCGGCGCCATGGACTGTCGCCTCGTCCTCCTTGAGATCGCCGCGTCCCTCGGCGCGGGCCGCCCCGTCGACCTGCGCCGAGCCGCCCGTGTCCTGCCGGCCGCGGAGTGGCGCGACCTCCTCGGCCGGATCGAGCCCGCGGCCGACTTCTCCTGAGAGCCGTTCGGGCAGACGCGGGAGTGGTGTTGGCCATGCGCGGCAACCGCACTACAGCGGCATGGCCCACCGCCCGGCAGTTGATAAAATCATCGTCGTGACAGAGCTGGAAGAGCTGGTACTGACCCCCGCCGAGCGGGCACAGGGTGTCGGAGTCGACCGTGTGATGTTCAGCATGGACTGGTCCGGTGAGGAGGTCCCGGGCCGACTGGCGGCGTTCGCGGCCGGCCGGGTACGGGCCTTCGGGTCGGAACCGACAGACATCGAGACCGATGTTGTCCACCGAGCGGCCGAGAGCGACCCGACCCTGCGCCGCGGTGACGTCCCGGTTCGTCAGCTCGATCATCTGTCCGGTGTACTGGCCCGTCTCGGCTGTACGCTCATGGTGCTGGACAGCGGCACCGACACGTACGAGGTGCTGGTCGCGCCGACCGGTGAGCGCGAGCTGACCGGATTGAGGTACGAGGACCTCCCGGTGCGGGCCTGGGGCTCGGCACCCGAAGAGACCCTGGTCAGCCTGGACTGCCCGAACTGCTCGCAGATGGTGGTCTGGCAGCTGCCGGCGTCCCAGACCCTGGCCGACGAGCACTGCCCTTGCGGAACCGCGTTGTTCGACGCTGCCGGCCACCCACTGCCCAACGTCACTCTCCACGACTGAGCCGCCCAGTACCCCCTCGGCCTCGGCTGATCCTCACCACGTGGAAACAGTTCCCGCCGAACCACACCGTGACCGATTCGCGCCGATGCCGCACTCGCACGGTGCGTTTCCACGCAGATCCCGGACCATGACTCATCCGCTGCCGACGCGTGGGGCGACAACGCCCCACGCCCGCTTCCGGGTGATCTGTTCGCCTTCACCCAAGGTTTCACGGCCGGCGCCGGCACCGCCTCACCGCCGTCGCCGAGCACCGGCCCCGTTGTTCCCCCCGGTGACCGTTCCCGGCACTTCCTGAGCGACCGCGGGCGACAGTGACCCCCGGCATCTTTGCCACGGTCTTCGGTGTACCGGAGCCGACAGCCATCCCGCACACGGGAAGCCACCCATCTCCGCAAGGCCCGCCCCCGCCCGCCGGCGGATCTGGGCATACCCGACCCCGAATATTTGAGAGTTGACTCTCAGATATTCTGAGAGGAGACTCTCACGCCATGGACTCCAGTAATCGCCTGGGCGATATCGAGATCAGTGACCCGCAAGCGATGCGGGCGTTGGCGCATCCCGTGCGGCTGGCGATCCTCGACCGCTTGACGCGGCACGGGCCCGCCACCGCGACGCAGCTCGCCCCGGATGTGGGAGCGACGCCATCGGTGACCAGCTGGCATCTGAGGCACTTGGCCGGCTTCGGACTGGTCCGCGACAGCGAGCCCGGCCCGGACCGCCGCCAGAGGCGGTGGGAGGCGGCGGCACGCGGCTTCCGGTTCCAGACCCCGCAGGATCCAGCCGATGAGGCGGGCCGGTCGGCCGCGCGGGTGCTGTCGCAGCAGATGTTCCTGCGCTACGCGGACCTGCCGAGCCGGTGGGCGGCAGAGGTGGAGCCCGAACTCGATCCGGTGTGGCAGCGGCTGGCAGGGCTGGCGAACACCCGCCTCGTCGTCTCCGCCGAGGAACTCGCCGCCATTGAGGACGGGATCGAGCGCATCCTCGCGCCGTATGTCACTCGCGACCCGGCCGAGCGGCCGGCCGACAGCCGCGGCGTCCAGGTGATGCGCTACGTGCTGCCGGAAGGTGCCGAGGAGCAGACCGGGCAGACGCCGTGAACGGCGCGGGACGGACCGCTGCGATATCGCTGTGGCGAGA
The DNA here is from genome assembly GCF_040297465.1 of Streptomyces sp. NPDC001787. Taxonomy (NCBI): domain Bacteria; kingdom Bacillati; phylum Actinomycetota; class Actinomycetes; order Kitasatosporales; family Streptomycetaceae; genus Streptomyces; species Streptomyces sp. NPDC001787. Next base: position 197,680 of record NZ_JBEOZE010000014.1, on the reverse strand, counting down.
TCAACGGTTCCGCCGCTTCTGGGCCGGAAACGCGGTTTCACAGTTCGGCGACCGGATCACCGAACTGGCCCTGCCTCTGATCGCTGTCAGCGCCCTGAACGCCTCGGCCAATCAGGTTGCTTGGTTGACCGCACTCATCTGGGTCCCGAACCTACTGGCAATCCTCCTGGGGGCCTGGGTCGACCAGCGCGCTCGCAAACGCCGTCTGATGATCACCGCCGACCTGCTGCGCGCCGCGGTGCTGCTCAGCGTCCCGGCAGCCTACGTGCTGGGAGCAGTGACGCTCGGTCAGCTGTACGCCGTGGCGTTGCTCACGGGCGCTGCCGGAGTTCTGTTCAACACCGCCTATCCCCCATTCTTCGTGGGCCTCGTGCCGCGCAGGTCGTATGTGGAGGCGAACAGCAAGCTCAGCGCCAGCCGGTCCGCCTCATATGTCGCCGGCCCGGCCATCGGCGGCGCTCTGATCCAGATCTTCACCGCCCCCGTGACCCTCGTCGTTGATGCCTTGACCTTCCTGGTCTCGGCGGTCCTGATCGGCCGTGTCCCGGTCGACGAACCGCCGACATCCGCCGAGACGACGGCACCCTCGCTCTCGCGGCGCGCAAGGGAGGGACTGGCACTCGTCGTCCGTCATCCAGTGCTGCGGGCCAGTCTGGGATGCGCGGCGACCGTCAACTTCTTCACGTTCCTCGCCGGCAGTGGGCTGACCGTGCTGTTCGCCAGCCGGAACCTCGGTCTGTCCGCAGGAGTCATCGGTACCGCGTTCGGGATCGGCGCGACGGGTTCGCTCCTCGGCGCCCTCGTCGCTCCAAGAATCTCGCGACGGTTCGGTGTGGGGCGCAGCATCGTCGTGGGGGCAGTGCTCTTCCCCGCTCCGATCGCCATCGCCGCTGCGGCGGGCGGTCCGCTCTGGCTCCGCGCAGGAGCCCTCGCCGCGTCCCAGTTCCTGTCCGGATTCGGTGTCATGCTGTTCGACGTCAACCTCAACGCCCTGCAGACCACGGTGATCCCCGACGGCCTGCGCAGTCGTGTAGCCGGCGCGTACAGCACGATCAATTACGGGGTTCGGCCCGTAGGCGCTGTCGTCGGCGGCCTCCTGGCCACCGTGGTCGGACTGCGCGCCACGCTCGTTGTCGCCGCCCTTGGCGGAGCCCTGTCGATGCTTTGGCTGCTGCCCTCGCCGATACCTCGTATCCGCTCCCTGACACCGGACAGAACCGCGGTTGGGTGAACGTGTGCTCTTCGGTGGATATCAGACCATCGCCCACCACCTTCCAGCGGAGAGCCCGGGACGCGCCGTGGGGCCGGGCAACATGGGTGGTGAATAACCATCAGGAATTCCGGCGCATCCATCACACCGGCTTGTTCGTCAGACCCTCTCACCGCATACGGTGATTCCGTGTTCGTCGAACGTCCAGGAACTGCCTTCGCAGTCGCCACTATTGGGGGTCACGCCCGTGATCCTGATGATGTACGTGTAGTCATCGGGGATGTCGCCATCGCAGGGAGTGATCGCGTTGCGGCTCAAGCGCTCCTCTTCGTCGGCGAACATGCATTGGCCGGCACGGAAGTTGCGGTTCAGGCAGAAGACAGTCTCTGAGAAGTCTTCGTTGTCGTGGGACCAGTTGTAGTCGTACTCCGAGCACTCCGTGGAATCCTCGGCGATCGACATCACACGGTAGTAGGCCCCGGTGCCGCTGCAACTGGCCGCTTGGGGAGTCTCGGGCGACCAGGCCCCGTAGAGATCGTTGAAGTTGTCCAGACAGTCGTCGATGCCGATGCCGGCGAACAACGCGTCCTCGGGGCTGGGTGGAGTGGGGCTGCTCTCCACTCCACCGGAAGCGGCCGTCGCCCCGGGCGCGGTCTGAGTGCCGTCCGGCGTACTCGGCCAGGTCTGGACCGGGAGGGCGGAGCCCGAGGAGTGGGGCTCCCGGTCCGGCGCCCATGCCCAGATCGCGGCGCCCACCGCCACGCACAGCAGGACCGCGACCGCCGTCACCACCGCGACTCGCACGGTCCTGGTGCCCGGCGGCGGCCCCTCCGGGATGTCCGGCTCCGTCCAGTCCTGCCTTTTCTCGTCCCACTGGTCCACGGTGCCTACCCCTGCCTGTCAATGAGTCGGGCGTACGGATTGGCTGCCCGTCCGCCGTGACGAGCCCGGTCGCCGCCGCACCCATCGCGGCCTGGCCGCGCAGCCATTCCGTACACCCGGTTGTGGTTTTCCGCCGGTCCGGATCTCCCCGGCGGCGGCACCGGGTTGGGCATCCAGGTCACCCCGTGCGTCCGGCTTCTCGCACACGTGCGTCACGGCCGACGTGGCCGCGCCCGTCGGTCGTGCCCCTGCGCGAAGCCCACAGCCTGAGCATGCGAGCCCTGAGCTGCAGCGTTGTCATCCCTGATGCTGATCCCGTCTGGCCGGGGCTCGGGATTCCGTTTGCCCACTGTCATGAGGTGTCGCCTTTTCAGTCCTTGGTCGCCGTCTTCGACTGCACTTGCTTCGCCGAGGACTTCTCGCCCACAGCGACTGCGCTGCTGCTGATCTCCCCGATGAACACGCCGCCCTCGCTCACATTGATGACGTAGCGCTCGAAGTCACCTGTCTCGTAGCCCTTCACATGAAGCGCCCGGCCCACCCCGCTGGAGATCCGGTCCTGGAGCGTCTTCACGTACCGGCTGATGTCCATCTCCTGGAACAGGGAGATCTCCTCCACACTCCCCAGCTCCCGCACTGACGCGGCCGGCCCGTCGGGCAGGGCGTACTGCGGCACGGTCAGCCAGACGCGGATGGCCGAGACGACCGTGCGGAACAGACAGAGCCCGGCGGCGACGCCCGCGCCGGGACCAGTGAGCAGCACGTGGACGAGGCTGCGCGACAGGTCGCCCTCCGTGGCATGCCGCGCGATCACATCGGCCGAACGGAACTGTGGGCGCAGCGGGTTGAGCACGTGCGGGATGACCTCCAGTACGAGCATGCCTCCCTGGGTGTGGACTCGGACCAGGACAGAGATCCCGACCTGTTCGTCCCACGCCCCGATACGTACCCGAAGGAAGTGCCGGCGCCCCTCGCCGCCCTCGCCGACAGCCGCTTCCACGTGCCGGTCGGTTTGGTCGAGCTCCTGCGCAAAACGATCCCGGGGCAGTCCGACCGGCAGATACACCATCTCGTCGATTTCGAGGGAGCGGAGGCGGTCGCGGCTGGTGGCCGCCGACTCGCGCAGTTCCTCCAGTTGAGGCTTTACGAGGTCGATGACCTCACGTCCGGTGAGCGGCTGGGCTCCGACGTTGACGCCCTTCAACTCCATCACCACGGACCACGGCTTATACGGTTTGCCCGCTCCGACGAACGGTCGGAACGGGTCGTAGATGGTCAGCCTCGCATGCTGTTCGCGGTCGATGGCTGCGCCGATCCGCTCGAACTGCTCACCGTCCGGAAGCTTCTGGCGGGGACCTGCCCTGAAGGCGTCACGGCCGAGCTCCTTGCGGATGATCTCCTGAACGCGCCTGCGGTACTCCCCTACGGGCAGCATCAGCAGTATCGGGAGCACCAAGGCCGCCCAGACGTCCGCGCCGGAGAAGACCGAGAAGACGGCAGTGCCCCAGTAGACGAACATCAAGGCGAACGGCAGGACGGGCAGGACTGCCTTCAGCCGGCCCCGCGTGGCCCGCTTCAGTACGGCGCGGTCCAGCGTGAAGGTGGTGGCCGTGGGCCCTTGCATGGCATGGGTCACCAGGCAGACCAGCCCGTACGCCAGGAACCAGGGGATCGGGAACACCGTCTGCTCGGAGCCGGTCCCTGCCAGTCCCAGCCCGATGAACAGCGCCCAGATCAGCAGCAGCACCAGCCCGGTGCCGGTCTCACGGCGCCGGGCGCGCAGTGCGTGCGCGAGGACCGGAAGGGCGTCGATGCCCAGCGAGGGAGCAACCGGGCGCTCCTCGTGCTCGACCAGCTCCTCGATGACCCGACGCCGGAACGCCCCGTCGAAGTAGACACCCGCGCACAGCAGCCGGGTCGCCTCGCTGTGTGTGTACCGGGGGCTGTCATTCGGGGCAGCCTGCTCAGGAACGGTCACTACGGGACGTCCTCGTGTGATTCCTGCGTAATTGAACGGCCCGAAATCTCTGTGGTGTCATAGTCACAAAGAGTAGGGAGCTTTGTTCCAGCCTGACAAGCCGTTAGGTAGGAGGGCATCTGATTTGAGTAGTCGGTGTTTCGGGATGCTCTTTTGACTGCTCACAATGGTGAGCCGTTGGACAGTTGGTGAGCATTTCGTCGTCCGTATCCCAGTGATGTATGCGATGCCGGTGGGCATTGACCGAGCCGGTGTTCACCGTGTGGCGCGACTCCCACGCGGGTATCCTGCTGCGGAAGTTGCAGGAGTTGCAGGTGTCCAGGACAAGCGAAACGCCGTTTCAGCCGGGGGCAACATGGTGCGCGTGCTCAAGACAGTGGTCCCGGTCCTCGCCGTGGTGGCGGTGGCAGCGGGGTGTTCCTCGTCCGAGGGCAAGGACGACCAGCAGTTGACCGCGCAGCGGGAGTACTACTGTACGCAGCTGGGGGCATGGCAGAAGGCGCGGAACGCGGCGGACACGGACACACCGGAGCCGTCCGAATACGACGAGGTCGGGGCCGTCGCCGAGGACGCCTTCCTGGCGATGCGACCGCTCCAGGACGAGGCCGTCGGTGGAGGACGCACCTTGGCGGAGGCGACGGTGGCGGCGATGAACAACAGCGACTCCGAGGCGGAGGGACGCGTTGTGCAGTACTGCGGAGACGTCGGCTTCGAGACGCTGACCCGTTAGCCGTATTGACGCGTAGTGCTGTTAGCACGGCTGCTGATAGAGGAGCTTGCCTCCGAGTGCGGTGTGGCAGCGGTGGTGGTTGTGGTGGTGGCAAAGGCACCGGCACAACCGGCCGGCCTCGTGCGGCCGACCGGGGTACGCCCGCACCCACGGGCCGCGATCGGTCCCGGTCCCCGATCACCGCGTCGGCCTGGCTGTGCCGCCGAATTCGGCACCGATCTGCGCGGGCAGCCGTTCGATGGGACTCGATCTCCGGGGAAGACGGAAGTGCTCCCCCTGTCGGCGGCTACCGGAGCGTGAGTCGGCAGGACCCGCACACCTTCATAGGCATCCGGCTGGAGCGGCCCCGCCGCCCGACACGTTTCCCGTCGGACAGAGCGCCGGCGCTTCCTCCGAACCGAGGACGATTCACCGAAGTACCGCTGCTGCAGGCGTAGTTCATCCTGTCGACACTCATCGTCCCGATGGATAGGTTGATCGTGATCCACCAAATCAGCCGAACGACCAGCAGGGTGATGCACTTGCGCGAAAATACCCAGATCGGCGGAGCATCTGCCGTGAGTCGTCGTACGCTCCTCCGCACCGGTACAGGGATAGCAGCCGTCGCCGCGAGCGGTGGCCTGTCCCTGTTCGCGGCCGGACCGGCGTCCGCGACCGTCCCGACGTCGCAGCGCTTCGTATTCGAGGGAGCCGGCGGCGATCCCGTGGTGCGGGCCATACTTCACCAGCCTTACTGGGCGATGCAGTCCTTCGCCATCGACCACGTCCACGGTCACATGTACTTCGTGCAGACCAAGGTCGGGAGCACCAACGGCGACCTCTGGATGACCAGGACCAGCATGACCGGCACAGTGCTGGGTGCCATGGCGCTCCACGGGTTCGACCACGGTTCGTCGATTGCGATCCAGCCGGACACGTTCGGATCTCCGTACGTGTGGCTCGCGGGTGACTGGAGGAGCCTGTCCCCCGGGACGGCCCCCAACAGCCATGTGATCTGCCGCATCAAGTACAGCGACGACAGCGTGCTCGACTACTCCGACAGCGCGAGGGTCTGGACATTCCCGATCGGCCTCTCCGATTTCCGGGACTGTCCGAGACCGTCGATCGATCCCTATACCAACCGACTGCTCATCCGGTACATGGGAACGACGAGTCCGTGGCGCCTCGCGCTGTTCGACCTCCCCGCCGTCATCAACAAGGGCATCAGCGACACCACTCCCATCCTCGCCAAGCGTGCCCTTCCCACCAACGCCCAACTCGGTCTCGCCGACTCCGACCACTTCCAGGGCGTGACGTCGTACGGGCAGTACGCCTACCTCTCCTACGGTGGTCCGCCCGCGAAGCCCTCGGACCCGGCCAAACCGTCCTACCTGGTCCGTCTCGACATGAACAAGACGGGGGGTTCGGTCGAGGAGGTGTTCCAGACGAAGGCGGGCGAGTCTCTGCCGGGTCGCGAACCTCAGGGGATGGCGATCTGGCGGTCACCGGACGGCCCGCGCCTCGCGTTCGGGTTCTCCAGCAAGCTCATCGACAGTCCGGACGAGTTCCGGGCGACCGTCTTCTACAAGAGCGACCTCACCGGGTAAGTCCACTGAAACGTAAGCCCGTTCGGGCTTGCGCGATCTTCCGTCGGCCGTACGGCACGGGTCCCCCGTGCCGTACGGCCGACGGCGGCGGGGCTGACACGCCTTCATGGCTCGGGGTCCGGCCCCGACTCCACCGGACCGGAACCGGAACCGGAACCGGAGCCTTTCAGCCCTTGGGCCGCCTCGTCGGGATTGTGGGTGATCAGGTCCCCCGGCTGACACTGGAGAACCTCGCAGATCCGCGACAGGGTCGAGAAGCGGATGGCCTTGGCCCGGCCGTTCTTGAGCACGGACAGGTTGACGACGGTGATGCCCACCTGCGCGGAGAGTTCGGTGAGCGTCATACCACGCCGGGCGAGCATTCGGTCGAGATGGATCCGGATGGCATGGAGTTCCTCTTCGGGCATCAGATGGTCCCTTCGAGGTCCTCTCGCATGCGCACGCCCTGGCGCATGATCTTCCCCATGATCACTGCGGCGAGGCCCGCGAGGACGAGCTCCTGTGATCCGGAGACCGTCGGCCCGGAACCCACTATCGGTGCCATGCTCGCAACGAGCCAGGACTGCGACCATCCGACGACGAGGCCGGCCAGCGGCGTGCCCACGGCGATGAACCAGCCGAGAACGGAAAGCCGTTGCGCCACCACCTCGGTGAACGGCCCCTGCAACTGGACGGTCTTCAGCAGCCGGGAGAAGAGCAGCAGTGCGAGGGTGCCGAACAACAGCCAGGGCAGTTCGCTCCCGAGGTCCGCAGCACGCTGACCGGTGGAGGGGCCGTCCTGACAGAGGCGCGTGGCACTGCTGGACGCCTCCACACCTGTGTTGACCGACAGGCTGTCCGGCGCCAGTGAGGCATTGCTCCAGAAGCCCGTCTGAACGCAGACCGCCCCGTCATCGATCATGTGCGTAAACCCCGTGCCGACGAAGGCCAGCCCGGAGAGCACCGCCAGCATGAAGGTCACCGAGGCCAGAGCCCTCGTGAGTCGCGTGTTCACCGCACCCCTCCCTATCGAATTTCGATATGTTCGAGGCTAGCGGAGCATATCGATATTCGACAAGTCCACGTTCGTCTGCGAGGCGGTTCCTCACGGCTGGAGGCCAACGGTTCGCACTCCACGAGCGGAGGGCCCGGTCGGCATCGCCGGGGCGCGATCCGGGTGCGGTCTGGATGCGGGCGGGCGCCGACTGGGGTGCCTCAAGCGTTTCCGGCGTGCTCCCGCACCGCGATCCGGGCCAGCTTCGTCAGCATCATTCCGTTGCGGACCGCGACGAGGTAGTCCACGGGGAGCCCGTGCAGCCGGGTGCCGGGGCCCCGGAGGGGGTGCCAGTCGAGGACGAAGAGGGTGTTCTCGCTCCAGGGGATCAAGTTCATGGCGATACGGGCTGCGCCGAACGGCTCCGCCTTCGCCTCCAGTTCCAGACGGCGCTGCGGCTCGCAGATACGGACGACGCAGGTGTCATCGAGGGTCAGCGGACCTGCCCCGACCCGGACTCTCAGACGGGCGCCGACCTCCGGCCAGTGCGGGTCGGCGGCGAGAACCCTCCGGGTACCCGTGACCCACTCCCCATAGCGGTGGCCGTCGGACAACAGGCCCCACACCTCGGACGGCGAGCTCAGGATCAGACGGCGGTTCCGGGCCATGCCGATCACGCTCCTTCGCCGTGGCTCTCCTCCGCCCGATGGCGGGCGGCGACCGCGCCGGGCCACCGGTCCGGGCGCCCGCGGGCTTGGCCTCCAGACTCGTACCGACCGCACCGGTTCCACAATTCGACAGGCCCATACGGGGCTGAACCGGAACGCGGACGGATCAGGGAGCATGCCCATCGTCGCGCAATGCCGGACTGCCATCGGCAGCGTTGCCGGGCTCCAGCCGGCACACTAGCCATCTGCCGCTCGGTGACCTCGAAGCACCTCCACAGCAGCGAGGCCGAGGCCGTGCGGCGGCCGTCGGGATCCACGGCCGCCGCCGAGCGGAGAACAGTCCCCCTGGCGGATGATCGGGCGCTCGCCGCGAACACGGCCGGGGAGGCTTCGGGAGTGACTGAGACGGCCGAGGAGAAGAGCAAGGGCGCCGTAGGCCCGGGTGCAACCCACGCGCGGCCCGCTCTCCGTGCTCGGGCGCCCTCCGACGGCGCCCGCCACCGGTGCGTGTGCCCGGAGTTATGTCGTGGGCACGAATTCGGGCAGAGTGAGGGCCGAGTGGGCGGGGCATTCCTCCGCTGCGGGCATGGCACCGAGACCGCGCAGCATGTCGTTGCGCCGTTCCAGGGCCTGGGCTGTGGTGGGGAAGAGTGTGGCGTCGCCTTCGCCGACCTGTTGCTGATTCAGGGTCACGAACTCACGGGTGTTGTGCTCGTAGGCGGCGAAGCCCGCGGCGTGGTCCCGGTCGGCCAGGGAAGCGGCGAGCATGTACGCACCGACGAGCGCGAGGCTGGATCCTTGTCCGGTGAGGAACGAGGGTGCGTACGCGGCGTCGCCCACCAGCGCGACCCTGCCGCTGGACCAGCGAGGCATACGGATCTGGCCGACCGCATCGAAGAACAGATCCTCCGTGTCGCGCATGGCGGTGACCATGCCGGGCACCTCCCACCCCGCGTCGGCGAAGACCCCGGCGACCAGGTCCCGTTGGGCTTCCGGGTTCCGGAACGCTTCGAACGGCGGTTCCGGGTGCGCGAAGTTCAGCAGGGCGTGCACGTCGTCGTTGTCCCCTACGGCGTAGAGCGCCGCGGCTCTGCCCGGGGCGTTCCACATCACGGTCTCGTGGGAGAGCCCGAAGGTGTTGCGCATGGTGAATCCGGCGAAGCAGTAGCCGAGGTACCGGTGGAACCGCTCTTCGGGTCCGAACAGGGCCTCCCGGGTTCGTGAGTGCAGGCCATCCGCACCGAACACCAGGTCGAACGTACGCCTGTTGCCCTTTCGGAACGTGACGTCGACTCCGTGGACGGACTGGTCCAGGGTGCTGATGGAGTCATCGAACAGGAACTCCACGTCGTCTCGGACCGCCGTGTGAAGAGCGTCGGTCAGATCCCCGCGCCGCACCTCGACATCCCGCCCCGCGACACCTCCGGTGACGCTGTGCGGTTTGACCGAGGCCACCTCGCTGCCGTTCCCTTCGAGGAAGGTCAGCCGGCGCAGGTCGATGTGCGCGTCCCGCAGTCGCGGCAGGATTCCCATCCTCCGGACGACTTCGAGTGCGGTGCCGCGTACGTCGATGGGGTAACCACCGGGACGCGGTGTGCTCGCCTTCTCGACCACCGTGACCGCGAATCCATGGCGGTTCAGCCAGAACGCGAGGGCGGACCCGGCGATGCCCGCCCCGGAGACGAGGACCTCGCGCCTCGACGTGGTGCGCATTTCCGTCAACAGATCGGTGCGGGTCACTCCTTGACTCCTTTGCTCATGGTGCGGGCAACAAGCAGGGACAGCGCCGTGACGGCGCCGGCTATGACGAAGCCGGTGACGAAGGCTGATTCCGCCGGGACGTCCGACCCGGAAGGGGTCCCGACGGTGAGGATCGCGCCACTGACCTGCACGCCGACGGCGTAGCCGATCACCCGCGTCACCAGGACCAGGCTGGTGGCGATGCCGGTGTCACTCCTGTCGACGGATGCGGCGGTGCTGGTCACCAACGCCGTGACGCACAGGCCGTTGGCAAGCGCGATCAGTACCTTGCCGGTGACGAGGTGCCAGACCTCGGTGTGCACGGCTGCCAGGGCGATCAGGGCGGCGGCCAGCATGACGATCCCCGCCGCGACCACGGCACGCGAGCCGAGGCGCCGGGCGCCTGCCCCACCGATCGGCCCGGCCAGCGACGCGGCCACGGCCCCGGGCAGCAGGAAGAGGCCGATCTCGGTGGCGCCGGCGCCGAAGCCGTACCCGTCGGCGGACACGGCGAACAACTGCGGAACGAGGTAGACCGCCACCGACGTACCGACGCACGTCACGAACGTCAGCACGCACGCCTTCCACATCGCGGGCCGTGCCAGCATGCGCAGATCGACCATCGGCGAGACCGCGCGGCGCTCAACGGCGGTCCATCCGGTCGCGAAGGCGGCCAGAACCACGACGAGGGCACCGAGCACGAACGGCCGCGAGCCCATGCCGGGCGCCAGCACGAGCATGAGCGTCACCAGCGTCCCGCTCAGGAGTGCCAGGCCGGGCCAGTCGATACCGGCGTCGTCCGAACGGTCCGGCGGATCATGCGGCATCAGCCTGTTCACCAGCATGGTGGCCCCGATGACCGCGATCGTCGGCAACGCGAACATCCAGTGTCGGGAAAGCCCTTCCGCCACGGGCCCGGCCGACAGCGTTCCCGCCATCCCGCCCCCCACGAACAACCCGCTGACCAGCCCGATGGCCACCTTCGAATCCCCCGCGGGGAGGTGTTTGCGCACCAGGATGAACGACAGGGGCAGCGCGCCCACCATCGCCCCCTGCAATAACTGACCGAGCAGCAGCACGGGCAGGTTCGGCGCCAGCGAGGACACCAGTCCACCGGCCGACACCACCGCCATCAGCCGGATCAGGACTCGTTTCCCGCCGTAGCGGTCACCGAACCTGCCCGCGACCGGCGTGACGAGCGCGCCGGTGATGAGAAGCGTGATGCTGAGTAACGCCCCTTCAGCTGGGCTCATGTCCATATCGCGCTGCAGGAGCGGAAGCGTCGGCGTCACCACCGATTCCAGGGCTCCGGTGGCGACTGCCAGCATTCCGAGCGCTCCGACAGCGGCCCTACCGATACGGACCGGGGGAGCCAGAGTTGCGGTCATGGACGTCCTTTCCGTCATTTCCGGGCGGGTACGGGGCCGGCCTTACACGGAGTGCTGCCGTCGTGTGCCGGCCCGGCACGGGCACAGCGGCCCATTCACGCGGGGCGCAGTGCGCATGGTGCTCCGGGACGGGACCGAGGTCGTCCGACGAGGCGGACCCGGGGAAACGGTGCCCGACGTGACGTACGTACGGCTCCGCCGGCTGAGCGGGCGGACGTACGAGTGCGGCGCGCCGAGCAACTACTACACTACACCGTGCAGTGTAGAACGACTAGGATGTCCCCATGCCGACCACGAAGACACTGCGCGAGGGGTCCACGCGGAAGCGGGCCGCCATCCTCTCGGCGGCCCGGGAACTGTTCCTCGCCGACGGCTTCGACCGGTCCAGCGTCGATGCTGTCGCCGCGCGGGCAGAGGTCTCCAAGCGGACGGTCTACGACTACTTCGGCGACAAGCGGACGCTGCTGCAAGCAGTCGTCGATGCCGTCGGCCAGTCACTGATCACCACGATCCGGCGCACCCTCGACGACACGCTCGCCGACCCCACCGAGATCGCCGACCTTGAAGACGCCCTGATCACGTTCTCGATGCGCATCGCTACCGACATGCTCGGCTCGGCGGAGTACGCGACGCTGCAACGGCTGGTCCGGGCGGAATCAGGCCACTTGCCGCACCAGGGCTACAACGCCATGGCCGACACCCCCGACGAGGCGCTTGCCGAGCGGTTCGCCGCATTCGCCGCGGCCGGGCTGCTCGACATCTCCGACGCGCGGCTCGCGGCCGACCAGTTCATCGCGCTGACCTTCGGTGTCGCGCTCAACAGGCTCGGCTCCGCGAACGCCGTCGAGGACACCCGCGTCCGGCCACTCGTCGTCGAGGGGGTACGGACGTTCCTCCGGGCCTACCGGACCGCGTAGGGCCGGAGGCGGCGCAAAGGCGCGGCGCGCCGCTGACGTCGCGTCTCCTCGACCCTGCCGCGACGTCAGCGTCTCCACCGGGTGTGGCACCCGACCCGTAGCACTGCCCTCGGAGAGGACACCGGGACGGCGACCCCGAGAACCGTCCGGCGTTCCGGATGTACGCGGACGACTCCGACAAGGCCGCGAGTGTGCGTGCCGGACGACGCCACCGACCGGGCGGAACCTACCGGCTCCGGCCCGTTCGGCCACCGTCACGGCCTCCCGGCGGCCCGAGCGGCGGAGGACTTCGCCATCAGCTCCTCCACCAGAGCGCCCTTCCCCGTCGAGTACCCCTGCCGGCCCTCTCTGTCGGCGCGGAACCGCTGTGCGAGGGCCGCCTTCAGCGCGCTGTAGCGCCGGACCTCATCGGGCCGTTGACGCAGGTAGTCACGGAGCAAGATGTGATCAAGATAGGGTCTGGAACCCGCGACCACGCCGTACAGGTGATGTTCCAGAACCCCGGAAGGGGCTTGGAAGGCCTCCCGCCCGGGAATCCCCAGATCACCTTCGTGCCGGTAGCCCTGCCCGGTGAGCCTGGAGATCAGCTCGGGGACAACCACCCCCTCGGCCACCACGACGTCAATGTCGATGATCGGCTTGGCGGCACATCCGGGCACGGCCGTACTTCCGACATGCTCGATGGATACGGCCAGGTCCACGACATGAGGTGCGAGCCTGCGCCGCAGGTACTCGAACCGCTCGGGCCATCGGGGGTCGTAGTCGCCGATCACGATCATGCCAGTCACGCCGGCAGTCTCCCAGGACCACCAGGGCCCATCGAATCGCCCGGAGAGTCCCGGCCCTGGTGCGCCGGAGCACGAAGAGATCCCCGGTCCGGCCCAGCCGCCGCTCCCCGCACTCCACCCGCGCGACGACGGATCCCGCACGTGTGGCCGGCCGGTCGGCGCCGCGTCCGGTCCGTTGCGCCGGCCGAGCCGATCAGCCGCCGGGCGAGACCCCTGACCCGCCTCCTGCCCCTGCCCTGCGGTCAGGGACGCCAGTCGAAGGGAAAGTGCTTGCTGGATCCACCGCGGTACTCGTGGGAGAAGTCGAACCCCTCCGCACGGTCGCTCTCCACGACGCCCCAGGTGGCGATCTGGCCGGGTCCGACCTCGGCGCCCGGAGCGTTGATCAGCTGAACCCGACGGGAGGGGTCGGCAGTAGGGCCGGTGAGAGCGATCGCGCCGACCGAGACCTTGTCGGCGACACGGGCCCGCCAGTACGAGAGATCCTCGGCGGAATCGAAGTGGACCGGCGCGTACCGCACCTCGCGCAGTTCGCCGATGAGCGAGCCGAACCGGCCCGGCCAGCCGCCGACATGACCGGCGAAGACCTGCTCCAGCGCGCCGCGCTGGGCCTGGTCGCCCTTGGCGTCGATGTAGAGCATCACCTTCATCGTGGCGTCCGGATCACCGACCCACATGTTCCCGGCGAACTCGCCCAGTGCCACCACACCCAGGCCGTCCAGGCGCACATCGCCGAAGTGCCCTTCGTGAACCTGCCAGACGAGCGTGAAGAGGCAGTCCCCGTGGGTCGGCGTCTGGGCGAACGTACAGGGGCAGGGCAGCGCGCAGCTGCACACGTCGAACCACTCGCCCCGTAAATGCCAGTCGGGCAGCGTGCCGTCGTTCGTGCCCGCTCGGACGACGGCAGGGATGTTCTGTGCCGCGGCAGACGTGGTGCACATCGTGGACCTCCCAGATCACATATACCCCCATGGGGTATTGCATGGACAGGAGGAGCGTAGGACTCGGCACGCCCCACGTCAACTACCCCCTAGGGGTATTTCGGCCGACGCGACCACGCGGGCCCCGGCAATCCGCGAGGCGCCCACCGCACCCCGACCCCCCGCGAAGGAGAGCCCGTCGCCACACGGGGGCGCGAACGGTACTCCGGGCCGGCAATTCGGGAACCAGGCGAGTTCTACATACCGGAGGGGGGTATATTGCTGACCCGAGAAGACATACCCCCCTCCGGTATAGGAGATTGCCATGTCAACCCCAACCGCCCCTCCGAGCCCACGCCGCTGGACGGCACTCGTCCTGATAGCCCTGGCCCAGTTCACCGTCATCATGGACACGTCCATCATCGGCGTGGCCCTCCCCAAGATGCAGGTTGACCTGGGCTTTTCCCAGGAGGGCCTGTCCTGGGTGTTCAATGCCTACGTCGTTGCCTTCGGCGGGCTGCTCCTGCTCGGCGGGCGGCTGTCCGACCTGTTCGGCGCCAAGCGAATCTTCGCTGCCGGCTGGACCGTGATGGCCGCGGGATCCCTGGTCGCCGGTCTGGCCGGCGAGGTCTGGGTCGAACTGACCGGCCGCGCCCTGCAGGGGGTCGGTGCCGCGCTGATCGCCCCGTCCGCCCTGACGTTGCTGATGATGCTCTTCGGCGCCCGCCCCAAGGAGCTGACCAAGGCGCTGGCTCTGTACGGCGCCGCGGCCCCCGCAGGCGGCACCGCCGGAGTCTTCCTCGGCGGTGTCATCACCGAATACGCCAGCTGGCCCTGGGTGTTCTACATCAACGTCCCGATCGCCCTGGTCGTACTGGCCGCCGCCCCGGCTGTCATGCCCTCGGCCCCGGTCCGTCGCGGATCCGTCGATTTCGCGGGAGCGGCCACCGTCACCGTAGGACTGGCCACCGCCGTCTACGCCATCGTCCGTGCCCCCGAAACCGGCTGGGACTCCGCCCGGACCTGGCTCGTGCTGTTGGCCGGTGTGGCCCTGGTCGCCGTGTTCATCGCCATCCAGTCAAGGCGCCGTGAGCCCCTGATGCGGCTGGGCATCTGGCGGGCCCCCAACCTGGCCGGAGCGAACATCGCGCAGCTGCTGATGGCCGCCGCGTGGATCCCGATGTGGTTCTTCCTCAACCTCTACCTCCAGCAGGTCCTGGGACTGGGCGCCTTCGCCTCCGGCGCGGCCCTGCTGCCCATGACGGTCGCCATCATGATCATGATGATCGTCCTGGCGCCCCGTCTGATGTCCCGCTTCGGGAGCAAGCCGCTGATCGTCACCGGCCTGCTGGCCCTCGCAGCAGGCATGGTGTGGCTGTCCTTCGCCCGGGCGGAGGGCACCTTCTGGGTCGACGTCCTGCCCGCCTCGCTGCTGGCCGCGGCCGGCATGTCGCTGGCGTTCATCCCCTCCCTCGGCACCGCCCTGTCCAGTGCACGCCCCGAGGAAGGCGGCCTGGCCTCCGGCATCGTCAACACCAGTTACCAGGTGGGCTCCGCCCTCGGACTGGCCGCGATGACGGCCGTGTCCGCGGCGTACGGTGCCCGTGAACTCGGCAACCCCGGTGCACTCACCAACGGGTTCTCCGCCGCTTTCCTCGGCGCGGCAGCCCTCGCCGCCGTCGGCGCAGTCGCGTCACTGCTCACCCTGCGAACAACCCCCGCACCGGCTTCCGCCGGCAGCGAGGAGCAGCCCGCCCAGGCTGACTCGGCCTGAACCGACCGGCGCACCGCCGCGCGCCGGTCACGCATGCCGCCCGATGGGGAAGGAACCCCTGTCGGGCGGCACAGGGCGTTCAGGGCCCCGGCGTACTGTGCGGATGAGCGCCATGGTCAACGCTCTACGCCCCAGCAGCGTCGGCGGACAGGGCCTCTTGTCCGATGCTGAGGCTGTGTCCACAACGGTGATCACGCAGCGACAGCCCCCGGCGGCAGGGGCGGCTGCTCAGCCACTGTGCCCTATGCCGCCGTCGGCACTCCGAACCACTCCCTCAGCGCCGCCGCCGGCCCGGCCGTCGACGCCGATGCCCGCGCCGTCGAGTCGGCCGCCCAGGCCGTGAAGCCGTCCGGACGGACGAGGACCGCCGCCAGGTCCGGACGGGACGGGCAGGAGGCCGTCAGGATGTCGACACGGTCGGCGTACCCCGCGGCGAGGGCCCGGAGTTCCGGGTCGTCGGTGAGGTCGAGGAGGAGCGCCCGGCCGGCGTGGAGGTGGTCCGCGAGGCGGCCGTTGCCGGTGAGTTCGAGGTCCGGGGTGCTGCGGCCGGTCAGTGGGTGCCCGTCGGGCAGTTCGTACCGCACCGCGGCACCGTTGAGCCGCGCGGCGAGGTACGTGGTGCCCACGACCGTCCCCGCCAGGTCGCCGACGATTTCGCGCAGGGCCCGGGACTGAGGGTCCGGGCGCATGGCCGCGACCTGGGAACGCGTCCAGTCCAGGACCCACGCGCCGACCGGGTGCCGTTCGGAGGTGTATGTGTCCAGCAGCCCCTCCGGCGACCGGCCGGCAATCACCGCGGCGAGCTTCCAGCCGAGGTTCATCGCGTCCCCGATACCCAGGCTCAGCCCCTGGCTCCCGAACGCGGAGTGCACGTGGGCCGCGTCGCCCGCCAGCAGCACCCGGCCCTTGCGGTACTCGGTGACCTGGCGGGCGTGGTCGGTGAAGCGGGTCGCGGTCCGCACTCCGGTGATCGTGACGTCCACGCCGGAAACGCGGCGCAGCCGTGCCTGGAGGTCCTCGGCGGTGACCGGCGCGTCCCGGTCGGCCGGCGGACCGTCGAACTCCACGGTGACGATGCGGCCCGGCATCGGCCCATGGGCGTACACCCCGGTGTCCGTGGCGGTCCAGCCGACCTTCAGGTCCTCGGCGCCGGTCATCTCCACGACCGCCTGGTGACAGGTGATCTCGGGTTCCGTACCGGGGAATTCGAACCCCGCGAGCTTGCGGACCGTGCTGCGACCGCCGTCGCATCCCACGAGCCAGCCGGCACGTATCGGCCCACCGCTCGTTCGCACCGTCACGGCCCCCTCGTCCACGTCGAAGCCGGTCAGCTCCACTCCCCGACGCACCTCCACGCCCAGCTCGTCCGCCCGCCCGCCGAGCAGCCGCTCGATGTCCTGCTGCGTCACGAGACTGACATCTGCGGCCGGTCCGGCGTCGCCGAAGTCCGGCTCCGTACGGTCGACCAGGTCGGCGCGCAGCATGATCCCCGCGAAGTGCCCGACGAACCCGAGCCCTCGGCCTGCCACCCGGTCGCCGTCCCCGCCTCCCTTCCCGCGGTTCCGCTCGCGCATGAAGGAGCGGAACCGGTCCATCGACAGCCGTTGCGCCTCGGCCAGCGCGGGCAGCATGCCCCGGCGGTAGAGCGCCTCGGCGCTGGGCGTGGTGATCGCCCCGCCCTTGATCGTCGGATCCACTTCGGTGAGGCGCTCCAGGACGGCCACCCGCGCGCCTCCGAGCCGGAGCTCGCAGGCCAGCATCAGTCCGACCGGGCCGCCTCCGGCCACCACTACGTCATAGTCCATGGCGCACACTATGACCGAGGGCCAAGAGGGCCCTTTCACCGCCCTGACCAGCCACAACAGGCGCCGCGTTGTCAAGGGGAGAGCCCTGCGGACCGGCGCTCCGGCCGGCACGGCACAACACCTCATCCGGCGTCGTCCCGCCCCTGTTTCGCGTGCTGTTGTACGTCTGTACGCCGGCGGTTCCTTCGCCGCCCGCGCGGCCGAGCCGATCCCACCGGCGTCACCGCCCGGGGGGGGCGGCCCGCCGGATCACTCCTCCCGCGGCGTCGTCCGCCGAGTGAGCCACGTACGCGCGGTGGCGACCGCTTTGTCCAGCGGCGCGAAGAGTTCCGGCTCGGCGGGCACGATGCCGCCCGGCAGGGCTCGTGCCCGTCACCCGAAGGGGTCGACGGCAGTCGGGCGGGGCGCGAGTCCGCACCGGGAGGCAACCCGGTACACCATGCCGTCGTCCTCAACGACGGGTCGTCTCAAGGAGGTCATGCGGTGGGTACGCGCGCCGACATCGTCACACCACTGCCGGAACTGCTCGGGCACCACGCCCGGCACCTCGGGGACAAGGTCTGTTTCCAGGACCGGTTCACGCGTGTGACCTACCGGGAGCTGGAACGGCGGACCGCCCGGCTGGCCGGTCATCTGGCGGAACTCGGTCTGGCGCGCGGCGACAGAGTGGCCGTACTGCTCGGCAACCGTGTCGAGGCGGTCGAGAGCCTGCTCGCCGTCACCCGGGCCGGCGGCGTGGGCGTACCTCTGGACACCGGGAACCCGGAGGAGGAACTGACCCGCCTGCTGGACGACAGCGGGGCTCGGACGCTCATCACCGACGACGCGTGCCTCGCGCGGCGGCGGACGCCGCTGTCCCGTCCCGGGCTGACCCTGGTGGTGGCCGAGGGCGGCGACGAGGACAGGGCCGAGGGACGCTCAGCCGAGCGCGCGGACTGCTTTGTGCGGTACGAGGAGTTGGCGGGTACCGAGCCCCGGACGCCGGCCCGGGACGATCTCGCACTGGACGACGTGGCCTGGCTGCTCTACACCTCGGGCTCCTCCGGTGTTCCCAAGGGGGTCCTGTCCACCCAGCGCAACCGTCTCGCGCCGGTCGCGGCCGGCCTCGTCGGCGTCCTGGGCCTGTCCGAACGGGACCACGTGCTGTGGCCGCTGCCCCTCCATCACGCGATGAGCCAGGTGGTCTGCTTCCTCGGGGTGATCGCGGTCGGGGCGAGCGCCGTACTGCTGCCCCGCTTCTCGGTGGCGGAAGTGCTCGGCGAACTGCGCCGCGACGACGCCTCGTTCACGCTGCTCGGAGGGGTCCCCACGACCTGCTCGGCGTTGCTCGACGCGGTACGGGGCGAGGAGGGCGGCAGGGACGGCGGCGGCCTCGGCGGCCCCGCGTTGCGGGGCTGTGTCAGCGCCGGTGCCGCGGCGGGGCCCGGGTTCCGCGAATCCTTCGAGGCCGTCTGCCGTGTTCCCTACCTGGAGCACTACGGCAGCACGGAGGCGGGCCCGGTCACCATGTCCGCGCCGGGCGGGGCGACGTCCGAAACGTCCGGCCGGGTGCTGCCCGGCACCCGCGTCCGGGTCGGCGGGGGCCCCGACGGCCGGAACACGGGCGAGGGCGAGCTGTGGGTCAACGGGCCCGGGGTCATGGCCGGTTACCACGGCAGGCCGGAGGCCACCGCGGAGGTACTGAGCGAGGGCTGGTTCCGCACGGGTGATCTGGCCAGGGTCGATGCCTCCGGTGGACTGGCGATCACGGGCCGGGTGAGTGATCTGATCATTCGGGGCGGGGTCAACATCCATCCTTCGGAGGTGGAAGCGGTACTGCGGCGGCTGCCGGGGGTGGCGGACGCCGCCGTGACCGGACGCCCGCACCCCCTCTTCGGCGAGGTACCGGTCGGCCATCTGGTCCCCGAACCCGGTGGTGGTGTGCTGGACAGGGGTCGCCTCCTCGCCGCCTGCCGAGCGGAACTGCCCGCCGTCAAGGTGCCCGTCGAACTCTTCGAGGTGGCGGAGATTCCCCGTACCGCTTCCGGGAAGACCCTACGGCGGGACGTCGCCGGCCTGCCGGCACGGGCGCTGGGCGCGGGGGCGACCGCGGAGGCGTCGAAGGACCTGCTGGCGCTGGTGCGGAACGAAGTGGCGGCCGTGCTCGGCTGTTCGGCCGAGGCGGTGGAGCCGAGCACCGCACTGCGGGACCTGGGCATGGACTCCCTGACGGCGACGGTGCTGCGGGAGCGGCTGTCGGCGGCCACCGGTCTGCCGCTCTCCGAGGCGGTCGCCTTCGACTTTCCCACCGCGGACGCGCTCGCCGCCCACCTCGGTGCGCGGAGCGCCGCCGCGCCGGCCGGTGCCGGGTCCGTGAACCGGAGCGCGGCCGGATCGGACGAGGACCCCGTGGTGATCGTGGGGATGGCATGCCGCTACCCCGGAGGCGTGACCTCCCCCGGGGAACTGTGGCGGCTGGTGGCCGACGGGAGGGATGCCATCGGCCCCTTCCCCACCGACCGGGGCTGGAACACCGAGGCGCTGTACGACCCCGATCCCGGACGGGCCGGAAGGACGTATGTGCGCGAAGGCGGCTTCCTCTCCGGTGCGGACCGCTTCGACCCCGGCTTCTTCGGCATCTCTCCCCGCGAGGCGCTGGCCATGGACCCGCAGCACCGGCTGCTGCTCGAAGTGGCGTGGGAGGCCTTCGAGCACGCCGGTCTGGTCCCCGCCACCCTGCGCGGCTCGGCGACCGGGGTGTACGTCGGGCTGATGTACAGCGACTACGCCCGCGGCCTGACCAGGACGCCGGAACATGTCGAGGGGTACCTCGGCCTGGGCAACGCCGGAAGCGTCGCCTCGGGTCGTATCGCCTACACCTTCGGCCTCGAAGGCCCGGCCATCACCGTGGACACGGCATGCTCGTCGTCCCTGGTGGCCCTGCATCTGGCGGCCCAGGCACTGCGCCGGGGCGAGTGCGCCTTCGCGTTGGCCGGCGGCGCCACGGTGATGTCGGGACCCTCGTCGTTCGTGGAGTTCAGCCGCCAGCGGGCCCTGTCCCCCGACGGCCGCTGCAAGGCGTTCGGCGCGTCGGCCGACGGCACGGGGTGGGCCGAGGGCGCCGGAATGCTGCTGCTGGGCCGGCTGTCCGAGGCGCGCCGCGCCGGACTTCCGGTACTGGCCGTGGTGCGTGGGTCGGCGGTGAACCAGGACGGGGCGAGCAACGGGCTGACCGCACCGCACGGACCGGCGCAGCAGCGGGTGATCCGCCAGGCCCTCGCGGACGCGCGGCTGGATGCCGGGGACATCGACGCGGTGGAGGCGCACGGCACCGGCACCCGTCTAGGGGACGTCATCGAGGCGGAGGCCTTCTTCGCGACGTACGGGCGGCAGGCGCGGCAGCGTCCCCTCCGGCTGGGCTCGGTGAAGTCGAACATCGGTCACACCCAGGCCGCCGCCGGAGTGGCAGGGGTGATCAAGATGGTGCAGGCGATGCGGCACGGCATGCTCCCGCGTACGCTGCACGCCGACGAGCCGACTCCCCGTGTCGACTGGTCGACGGGACGGATCGCGCTGCTGACCCGGCCGGTGGAGTGGCCCGCCACGGACCGTCCGCGCCGGGCGGGGGTGTCCTCGTTCGGAATCAGTGGCACCAACGCCCATGTGCTGCTCGAAGAGGCCCCGGAGGACGGGGAGGCGGCACCACCGAGTGCCGTGGCGGACGGCGGGACCGCGAGCGGCCCCGGACCGGCCGCCGTGGCCTTTCCGGTGTCGGCCAGGAGCGTGCCGGGGCTGCGGGCCCAGGCGCGACGGCTGTACGACCATGTGGCCGCGGCCCCCGACGTTTCCCTGGCGGACATCGGGTACTCGCTCGCCACCACGCGTGCGGCCTTCGACCACCGGGCCGTGCTCGTGGCCCGTGACCGTGCCGGGCTGCTCGACTCCCTGCGGACCGTGGCGGAGGACGGCGGGCGGCCCGGCGTGCGTACGGGCACCGCCCGACACGAGGGCCCGCCTGCCCTGCTGTTCACGGGCCAGGGCAGCCAGCGCGCCGGCATGGGCCGGGAACTGTACGAGGCGCGGGATCTGCATCCGGCCTTCGCCGGTGCGCTGGACGAGTGCTGTGCGCTGCTGGACCCGCTGCTGCCGGTGCCCCTGCGGGACGTCATGTTCGCCGCGCCCGGTACGCGGACGGGCGCGCTGCTGCATACGACCCGGTTCACGCAGCCGGCGCTCTTCGCCCTGGAGACGGCCCTGTGCCGGCAGTTCGAGGCCTGGGGAGTACGCCCCGGCCTGGTGGCGGGGCACTCGGTGGGCGAGGTGACGGCGGCTCACGTCGCCGGTGTGCTGTCCCTGGCGGACGCGTGCACGCTGGTGGAGGCCCGGGGCCGGCTGATGGGGGCCCTGCCTCCGGGCGGCGCGATGGCAGCGGTGGCCGCCGGGGCGGACGAGGTGGCCGCCCATCTCACCGCGACCGGGTGCGCCGCGGAGATCGCCGCCGTCAACGGGAAAGCCTCGGTGGTCGTCTCGGGCGACGAGGAAGCGGTGCGGGAGGTGGCCGCGTACTTCCGCGCGCTGGGCCGTCCGGTGAAGCCGCTGCGGGTCGGCCATGCCTTCCACTCCGCTCGGACGGAGCCCATGCTGGCCGCGTTCGCGGATGTGGTGCGGCGGCTGTCCTTCGCCGCGCCCCGGCTGCCGCTGATCACCGCCGTGGCGGGCCGGGCGGCCACCGACGAGGAACTGCGCACCCCGGAGTTCTGGGTGGACCATGTCCGCCGTCCGGTGCGCTTCGCCGATTCGGTGGCGCACCTGGGTGACCGAGGCGCGGCGCACTACGTCGAGCTGGGACCGGACGGGGTGCTCACCGGCCTGGTACGCGATTGCCTCGCCACGGCCGGAACCGTCCCGGCCGGGCCGGAGACGGGTGAGGCGGCCGGCGGCGAGCGGGGCCCGGCACCGCTGGTGCTGCCGACACTGCGCGGGGCGCGGCCGGAAACGGACGCCCTGCTCGACACGCTGGCCGCGCTGCACGCCCACGGCGTTCCCGTCGACTGGCGGGCCGTGTTCGCCGGGCGCGGCGGACGGCGCTGCGCACTGCCCACGTACGCCTTCCAGCGCCGCCGGTACTGGCTGGAGGCCACCCCGGAGCTTCCGCCCGTGCCCTCGGCGGCTGAGTCCACCCATCCGTTCCTCCGGTCGGTCACCCGCACGGCGGAGGACGACGGGCTGCTGCTGAGCGGGGTGCTCTCGGTGCGCGACCACCCGTGGCTCGCCGACCATGTGGTGGCCGGACAGATCCTGCTGCCGGGAACCGCCTTCGTCGACATGGCTCTGTACGCCGGTGCGTCGGTGGGCGCGGCGGTCCTGGACGAACTCGTCCTGACCGCGCCGCTGGCCCTGCCCCCGGACGGTGCCGTGGCCCTGCAGGTGAAGGTGTCGGGGGCGGACGGCGCGGGACGCCGGACCGTGCTCCTCCACTCCCGGCCGCACACGCTGCCGGGTGACCGGCCCTGGCTCCAGAACGCCGCCGGCACTCTTTCGCCCGCGCGGCCGTCCGAGGCCCGCGCAACGGCCCCCACCGGGACCGGGGGCACGCCCCGGCCGGAGGCGTCCTGGCCGCTCGAGGAGACGGTCCCGCTGCCTGCCGACGGCGCGGGGGCCGGACCGTACGACCGGCTGGCCGCCGACGGATTGCGCTACGGCCCCGCCTTCCGGGGCATGCGCGCCGCCTGGCGGCACGGGGAGGAGCTGTACGCCGATGTCGGGCTTCCCGGAGCGGTCCGGGCGCCGAGCCCGGAGACGGACGGTCCGGACTTCGTCCTGCATCCCGCCCTGCTCGACGCGGCGCTGCACGCCCTGGCCCTGGACCGCCTGGTCACGAACGGTTCGGGGACGGCCGCTCCGGAACCGGGCGGACTGTCCCTGCCGTTCGCCTTCGGCGGGGTGCGCGTGCACACCACAGGCGCACGGCGGGTGCGGGTACGGCTGACTCCCGGGCCGGACGGCCGGGCCGGAGTGGAACTGACCGACGAGACGGGCTCGCCGGTGGCGACGGTCGGTTCGCTGACGCTCCGGCCCCTGCCCCCGGCCGGCCCGGCGGCGGACACGGTCACCGGTGCCCTTCACCGGACGGACTGGGTGCCGCGGGCCGAGCCGCCCGCGCCCGTGGCGATGCCCCGCTGGGGCGTTCTGGGCACGGCGGGCACACCGCTGGTGGACGCACTCGCACCCCCGGGTTCCGGCGTCGCGGTGTACGCCGGCCCGGCGGCGTGCGACGCGTCGTCGGCCGTCGTCGTGGCACCGTGCCCGCTGCCCGGCGCGGCCGGGGACGCGCGGGACCAGGCTGACGGGATGCTGCGGGCGGCGGGGTGGGCGCTCCGGCTCGTACAGGAGTGGCTCGCCGAACCGCGCGTCTCCCGCTCCCGTCTCGTCCTCGTGACGTCCGGCGCCGTCGCGCCGGCCGAGGACGCTCTCCACGCGGACGGCGCCGGCCGCGGCGATGACGGCCATACCGGCGCAGCGGGATCCGTACCGTCGCACGCGCCGGTGTGGGGACTGGTCCGCTCGGCCGTGCGGGAGAATCCGCGCCGCTTCGCCCTGATCGACGTGGACGGACAGCCCGGGTCCTGGAGTGCCCTGCCCGCCCTGCTGGCCGCGTCGGTTCCGGAGGCGGCCGTACGCGGAGGGACGGTATACGTGCCGGAGCTGGTGACACCGGCCGAGACGGCGCCGAAGCCGGGGAAGCGGCGGACGCTCGACCCCGAGGGCACCGTCCTGGTCACCGGCGGCACCGGTTCCCTGGGCATGCTGGTGGCCCGGCATCTGGTCACCGCCCACGGCGTCCGTCATCTGCTGCTCGCCGGCCGGCGCGGGCCCGGCGCTCCGGGGGTCCGGGAACTCATCGCGGAGCTGCGTGAGGCGGGCGCGGAGGTGGCCGTTCACGCCTGTGACGTCGCCGACCGGACCGCGCTCGCCGCCCTGCTCGACGCGGTGCCCGCGGCCCACCCGCTGACGGGTGTGGTGCACACCGCGGGGGTGCTGGACGACGGCGTCGTCACGGCGCTCACCACCGACCGTCTGCGGCAGGTGCTGCGCCCCAAGGCGGACGCCGCTCTCGCGCTGCACGAACTGACCCGGGGACACGACCTGGCCCTGTTCGCGCTGTTCTCCTCGGTGGCGGGCACCTTCGGCTCCGCCGGTCAGGCCAACTACGCCGCCGCCAACTGCGTGCTGGATGCCCTGGCACGGCACCGCGGGCGGCTCGGACTGCCCGGGACGTCGATCGCCTGGGGCCCCTGGCGGCAGAGCGACGGCATGATGGCGCACCTCTCCGACGCGGACCGGCAGCGGATGGACCGCTCCGGGTTCGGCCCGCTCGGGCCGGAGGAAGGCCTGGCCCTCTTCGACGCCGCCGTGGCCGGGGACGAACCCGTGGTGGTGGCGGCCCGGCTCGCCCCGGCAGCTCTCCGCGGCGGCGAGCGGGCGGCGGGCCCGCTCCCGGCACCCGCCGGCACGGACGGCCGGGAGGGGGACCGGCGCGGCCCGGAACCGGCGGTCGCGCCCTCCGGCGAGCAGGGCGAGGTGCTGCTCGCCAAGGTGCGGACCCTGGCCGCCCGCGTCCTGGGCCACTGGGAGGGGGCGGGCGAGATCGGTGAGGACACGGTGCTGGCGGACCTGGGCCTGGACTCGCTGGCCGCGGTCGATCTGCGCAACGAGCTCGCCGCGTGGACCGGGCTGGCCCTGCCGTCCACGCTGCTGTTCGACTTCCCGACCCCGCGCGCGCTCGCCGCCGAGCTGACGCGCCGGTATGCCGCCGAGGCACCCGAATCGGGCCCGGCGGGCGGCGCGGGGGACGACACACGGGCGGGTACTCCGCCGGACGCCCGGGTGCGGGCCGCGGGCGCACCGCGCACCGGGCCGGCCCCGGACTCCCTGGGCGCGCTCTTCCATACCGCGTGCGCCCAGGGGCAGAGCTGGGACGGCATGGCGCTCCTCACCATCGCCGGGCGCCTGCGTCCGGTCTTCGACAGGACGCGGGCGCCCGGGGCGGCGCACGCACCCGTCGTCCTCGCGGCGGGTGGCACGGGGGCCCGGCTGGTCTGCTCGCCCGCGCTCAGCGCGCTGTCCGGTCCGCAGGAGTACGCGCGGCTCGGCGCCGGACTGCGCGGGCTGCGGCCGGTATCCGCGGTGCGGCACCCGGGGTTCGAGCCCCGTGAGGCTCTGCCCGGCACGCTGGACGCCCTCGTCACCGCCCAGGCCGCCGCCGTCCGCGCAGCCGCTGCCGGCGCTCCCCCGGTACTGCTGGGGCGCTCGGCCGGCGGCTGGGTGGCCCATGCCGTGGCCGAGCGTCTGGAGTCCGAGGGTGCCGCCCCGGCAGCCGTCGTCCTGCTGGACACCTATCCGCCCGGTCACGGCGACCGGGGGCGGGCGCTCTCCGCGATGACCTCGGACATGCTGCGCCGGGCGGCCGAGTTCGCCGACGCCGAGCCCGAGCGGCTCACCGCGATGGCCGGATACTTCGAGCTCTTCAGCGACTGGGAGCCCGCCCCGCTCGCCTGCCCCACCCTGTACGTACGGGCCCGGGACCTGCTGCCCGGCGCCGGACCCGCCCCGGACTGGAGCCTGCCGCACGCCGAGGTCACCGTGCCCGGGGACCACTTCACCATGCTGGAGGAACACGCTCGCACCACCGCACTCGCCATCCACCGGTGGCTCGGAGACCGGGACTGAGGCGGTCCGGGGAAAGGCACGGACACCGGCGCGGGTGCTGGTGCTGGTGCGGGTGCGGGGAGCGTCCTCGTGCCGCTGCGGAGCCTGCGCGGGGCGGTGTGCCGGTCACAGCCACCCGGAGCGCTGTGCCTGCAGGGCCATCTGGAATCGGTTGGCGGCGCCCAGCCGGGCCATCAGGACCTGCAGGCGACGAAACAGCGTGCGGCGGCTGATTCCCAGCTCGCGGGCGATGACGTCGTCGCTCGCGCCGCCCGCCAGGAGCCACAGCAGCCGGCGGTCGGCGGGTGGCAGGCCGCCCGGTCGTGCGGTGCGGCCGTGGAACGGCAGGGCGTTCTGCCAGGACTGCTCGAAGAGCGCCACGAGTGCGGAGAACAGGCCGCACGGCTGCACGACCAGCATGGTGTTGTGCACGTCGGCCTCTTTGATCGACAACGACACGAGGGCGTACACCTCGTCGATGATCACGAGCTTGACGGGTACCGACGGCAGGACCCGGGCCTGTTCGCCCGCTTTGATGCACGGTTCGATGCCGTCCTTCAGGTGGCCGGGAAACTCCAGTGACTCGCGCGAGTACACGACGCGCTGCGTCACACCGCGGGCGAGCGTGGCCAGCGCGTCGTCCGTGGCTCCGGGCAGGGGGAAGTACGGCGGTGACTCGAACTGCCGGATCTGGTTCCGGGCGCTCTCCCAGGCGTGCCGAATCCTGGGGCCGATGGCCTCGCCCGTGACGACCTCGACGAGGTTGTCGTTGTACGCGGCGAGCCGCTGCCGCCGGAACGACTCGAACGCGCCCCCGACGGCGATGCGCGACTCCTCGATCTCGGCCGCCCGGTGCCGGGCGAGGATCTCCAGCCCCGCGGTCGGCGGAACCGGGGCCACCACGTCCCCGCTCTCCTCGGCGGCACTGGCCAGACCGGCGTCGGCGAGCGCACCGTAGGCCCTGGCCAGGTCCGCGCCGCCCAGACCGGAAGCGGCCTCGATCGCACTCAGCGGAGCGGGCGCCAGTTCGAGCAGCGCCAGATAGACCCGGACCGCCGCGTGGTCGATGCCCAGAAGCCGCAGGGCCTCGCCGAGTTTCACGTTCGTCATGGGCACGATTATCGATGGTGTCGTACAGCTCCGTGTCCGATCCGTGCCAGTGGCACTCCCGGGAACCACGCACGCGGCGCAGGGGGTACCGTCCGGGAGCCGCTGATGAACGGCGGCAGCGAGCAAGCCGGAGCCGTACCCGGGAGCAGTCCCGCCCCTACGTCTCCCGCCGCCCCTCGCTGTTCTGGAAATCCACCCGGAAGAAGGTGTACGCCGTGGCGAAAGGCCGCCGCAAGAACGGTCTCTACTCGGAGATCTCCGAGGAACTGTCCGCGCTGATGCGGACGGGGTGGGCGGACACCGAGCGGCACGACCTGCGGCCCGACGAGCAGGCCCCGTACGCGGACCGCCGCCGCGCCGCGCTCTCCGCGCGCTTCCCCGGCGAGCGCCTCGTCATCCCCTCGGGGAACCTCAAGGTCCGTTCCAACGACGACACCTACCCGTTCCGGGCGTACACGGGCTATGTGCACATGACCGGCGACCAGGCCCGGGACGGCGCTCTCGTCCTCGAACCCCGCGCGGACGGCGGCCATGACGCCTTCTGCTACCAGCTGCCGCGGGACAGCCGGGACAACAACGATTTCTGGACCGGCGCCACCGCGGAACTGTGGATGGGCCGGCGCCGCTCCCTCGCCGAGTCGCAGACCGTGCTCGGTCTGCCCTGCCGGGACGTCCGTACGGCGGCCGATGACCTGGCCGCCGCCTCCGCGGCGCCGACGCGGATCGTGCGCGGGATCGACCCGTCCCTGGAGGCCGCCGTCACCACCGAGGAGGAGCGTGACCTCGAACTCGAAGAGGCGCTCAGCGATCTCCGCCTCGTCAAGGACGACTGGGAGATCGCCGAGCTCCGCAAGGCCGTGGACTCCACGGTGCGCGGATTCACCGATGTGATCGGTGAGCTCTCCCGCGCGGTCGCCTCGTCCGAGCGGTGGATCGAGGGCACGTTCTTCCGCCGCGCACGCCTGGAGGGCAACGCCCTGGGCTACGGCTCGATCTGCGCCGCGGGCGAGCACGCCACGATCATGCACTGGACCGACAATGACGGCCCGGTGCGCCCGGGGGACCTGCTCCTGCTCGACGCGGGCGTGGAGACACGCACCCTCTACACCGCCGATGTCACGCGCACGCTTCCGATCAACGGCACCTTCACTCCCCTGCAGCGCAAGGTCTACGACGCGGTGTACGAGTCGCAGGAGGCCGGTATCGCCGCGGTCAAGCCGGGTGCGGCGTACCGCGACTTCCACGAGGCGTCCCAGCGTCATCTGGCGGCCCGGCTGGTCGAGTGGGGCTTCATCGAGGGGCCGGCCGACCGTGCGTACGAACTCGGCCTCCAGCGCCGGTTCACCATGGCGGGCACCGGTCACATGCTCGGTCTGGACGTCCACGACTGCGCGCAGGCCAGGAACGAGGAGTACGTCGAGGGCGTGCTGGAGCCGGGCATGGTGCTCACCGTGGAGCCCGGCCTGTACTTCCAGCCGGACGACCTCACCGTTCCCGAGGAGTGGCGCGGCATCGGCGTCCGGATCGAGGACGACCTCGTCGTCACCGACGACGGCAACGAGAACCTGTCGGCGGGCCTGCCCAGGTCGGCCGACGACGTCGAGGCGTGGATGGCCCGGTTCGCCGGCTGACAGCGCGCGGCGACCGCCGGGGCCAACGACCCGTGGTCGACGCGAGGCCGTTCCCGGCGGGGCCTCGGTCTGCCCGGTGACCGCCGCCGCTCGTGCGGCGGTGGTCACCGGGCAGGCCTCACGGTCGCGGCGGCGTCAGGGCCGGGGGCTGTCCGCGAACACCCACCGGTTGCCCGCCAGCGCGTCGTTCTGCTCGGGCGACGGGCCTCGTCCGTGGTGGCGGGTGAAGTCGAAGGGGGTACGGACCGAGGTGGACCAGCCCTTGCCCGCCAGGTGACCGGCGGAATCCGGCCGCGTCCCCCTGTCGAACAGGCTGAGCAGGTCGATGCCGATCTGCTGTGCCGTCGAGGTGTAGAGCGGGCTGTCGCGGTACTCCAGCAAGTCCTTGTCGAGCTTGACCTCGAACGCCAGAGCGCTTCCCGGCGCGCTCAACCGGTCCACCGTGTCGATGAGGTACGTCTCAGCGGCGGCGGTCAGGTAGAACAGCAGCCCTTCGGCCAGCCAGACGCTCGGCGCGGCGGCGTCGAAGCCCGCGTCGGTCAGCGCTCCGGCCCAGTCGGCGCGCAGATCGACCGGTACGGGAACGCGCGCCGCCGTCGGGGTGGCCGGCAGCCCGTCGAGCACCGTGTGCTTGAACGCCAGCACCTCCTTCCTGTCGATCTCGAAGATCACACAGCCGGGAGGCCAGTCGAGCCGGAACGCCCGCGAATCCAGCCCCGCCCCGAGCAGCACCACTTGGCGCGCGCCGCCGGTGTGTACCGAGCGGAGGAGGAAGTCGTCGAGCACCCGCGTCCGCAGGCCGAAGTAGCGCGCGAACCGCCCCCACAGCGGGTTCGCGTCCCCGTCCGGAGCCTCTTGCACGCGGACCGGCCAGCCGGCGCACGCCGGTGCGGCCAGCACGAAATGCTCCGCGTAGACGTCCTGTACCAGGCTGTCGTGGCGGTGGGTCTCGATCGCCCGCGCCGCGGCGACCAGAAGAGCTGTCAGGCCGACGCCTCCGTCCACGCCTTCGCCGCCTGCCCGGCCTGTCCTGCCCTCCCCGTCTTCCACAGCGGTGTTCCAGGGCGTTGTGTCGACCACGCGTACTCCTCAGGAAGGGTTGGGACTGCGAACAGGCACGCCGTTGCTGGGGAAGTGCCCATGGGAGAAGCGGCGTTGAACGCCTCGTGCGGGGGGGGCCACGGACTACGGGAGCAGGACGGGTTTGACCACGCGGCCCGCCTCGCAGTCGCGTTCGGCCTCGTTGATATCGGCGAGTGGGTAGGTACGGATCAGCTCGTCGAAGGGGAACCGCCCGGCCTTCCACAGGCCGGTCAGCCGCGGAATCAGCAGGCCCGGCACCGCGTCGCCCTCGCAGATGTGGGAGATTCTCCTGCCCCGGTCCAAGGCTCCCGGCTCCAGCGGGAGCGGGGTGCGGACTCTCGCCACCAGACCCAGATGGCCGGTGGGGCGCAGGGCCCGCAGCGCTTCGTTGATCAGCCGGGGGGAGGCGGTGGTATCCAGCGCGTACTGCGTGCCACCGTCGGTCAGCTGCCGGATCCGGCCGGGCAGTCCGGCCGATGCGGCGTGCAGCGGGATCGCACCGAACCGTTCGGCGAGGGCCAGCCGTCCGGGGTGCCGGTCGACGGCCACGGTCACCGCTCCGGAGGCGGTGGCCGCCATCACCGCGGACAGGCCCACCGCTCCGGCGCCGAAGACCGCGAGGGTGTCGCCGGGGCCGGTGCCGAAGGAGTTGAGGACCGCTCCGGCGCCGGTGAGGAAGCCGCAGCCGAGCGGACCGAGAAGTTCGATGGGCAGTGAGGGGTCGGCCCTGACGGCGTTGCGGGCCGCAACCACCGCGTACTCGGCGAACGAGGACTGGCCGAACCACCGGGGAGCCAGTGCGCGGCCGGCCGAGTCGACGAAGCGCGCGGCGTTCTCCTCGCGCCCTCCGAAGAGGTTGAGCGAGGCGAAGGAGTCGCAGTGGGCAGGGGCGGCGTCAAGGCAGTTCCGGCAGTGACCGCAGGAGTCGAAGCTCAGCACGACATGGTCGCCGCAGCTCAGTCCGGTGTGCGCGCCCCCCGTCTCCACCACGACCCCGGCTCCCTCGTGTCCGAGCACCGCGGGCAGCGGTGAGCGGCCCGCCGAGTGCCGGACGGCGAGATCGGTACGGCACATTCCGCAGCCCGCGATCCTGACCAGGATCTCGCCGTCGGCCGGTCCCCCGTTCAGGGTCACCTCCTCGACGGCGAACGGGCTCTCGTACGAGCGCAGCACCGCCGCGCCGAACCTCATGGTCACGCCGCCTCCGGACGGTGCACGACGAACGGCCGGAGGTTCCCGTACAGCCCCCACATCCCGCCCGCGACGCCGACGCCGCTGTCCTTGACGCCCGCGAAGGGCTGGGCGAGGGAGAGTTCGGCGTGGTGGTTGATCCACGCGGTCCCGCACTCCAGCCGTCCGGCCACCTCCTCGGCCCGGTCGAGATCGGTCCCCCAGACCGAGCCGCCCAGCCCGAAACCGGTGTCGTTGGCCGCCGCCACGGCTTCGTCGAGGCTCCCGTAGGGCAGCACCGGCAGCACCGGCCCGAACTGTTCCTCCGTCACCACCGGGCTGGCGGGCGGGACTTCGGTGAGGACGGTCGGGGCGTAGAAGTAGCCGGGCCGCTCCAGCCGGTGGCCGCCGGCGGCGGCTCGGGCACCGTCTGCCAGGGCTTGGGCCGTGTAGTGCTCGACCCTGGTCAGCTGGGCGGCGTTGTTGACCGGGCCCAGTTGCGTGCCCGGGTCGAGACCCGATCCGACGACGGCGGTCCTCGCACGCTGTGCGAGCGCCTCGACCACGCCGGAGTGGAGCCGGGCCGGGGCGTAGACGCGCTTGACCGCCATGCAGACCTGCCCGCAGTTGCGGAACGCCGCCCAGAACAGGCGGTCCGCGATCCGCTCCACATCCACGTCCTCCAGGAGGATGGCGGCGTCATTGCCGCCCAGCTCCAGGGTGACGCGGCCGAGCGAGGCCGCCGCACCCTCCGCGACGGCCCGTCCGGTGGCGGCCGAACCGGTGAAGGTCACATGGCGGATGCCGGGATGGGAGGCCAGGCGCGCGCCGAGCGGTTCGTGGCCGGTGACGATGGTCAGGACATCCGCGGGAAGGGCGGCGGAGAGGACCGACCCCAGCAGTCGTGTGGACAGAGGAGTGAAGGGGGAGGGCTTGAGCACCATCGTGTTGCCCGCGGCGAGCGCGGGCGCGAACTTCGCCGACGCGAGCTGGAGGGGAAAGTTCCACGGGACGATCGCGGCGACGGGCCCGAGCGGTCGCCAGCGGATCTCGCTGCGTACCGGACGGCCGTCGGTGATGAGCCGGCGCCCGGGGTCGAGTACGGCGAAGTAGCGCAGGCGGGCCGCCGTACGGGCGACCTCCGCGTACGACTCGGCCAGGGGTTTGCCCTGTTCACGGGTGAGCAGGGGGGCGAGGCCGGCTCCGGCCGCCTCCACGGCGTCGGCCGCCGCGAGCAGCGCGGTGGTCCGGGCGAGAGGGTCTGCCCGCCATCCGCGCCATGCCTGGTGGGCCCGGCCGATGATGGCGTCCAGCTCGTCCGGGTGCTGGTCGGGGGCCTCGTCGAAGGCCTCGCCCGTGGCCGGGTCGATGACGGGGAGGCTCCTGCCGGGGATTGCGGGACCGCGGCGGGACGGCTGTGTCGCCATGCCGGGGGTCAGCCCGCGGTCGTGACGGCAGCCGCGTGTTCCCGGGCGTGCCGGTCCATCTCCGCCCGGAAGGCGGCCACCAGCTGCGGCTGGATCCTTCCGGCGTCGCGGTCGCCGCCCTCGCAGACCGCTCCGCGCACCCCCACGATGTCCGTGCCGATCCGGGTCAGCGCGCCGAGGTCCGCCACCTTCACGCTGCCGGCCAGGGCCGCGAGCAGACCGGCCTCGTGGGCCCGCCGGACGAACTCCGCGCAGACATCGGGCGGAACGTGGTCGAACAGCCGTGTCCCGTCCTTGACCGCGGTGTCGAGCATGGCCGCGTCGGAGCCGGAGCGCAGGGCGATGTCGGGCAGTGCGAGCGGGCTGACGCAGCCGATCCGATGGGCGTCGGCATAGCCCGAAGCGACGACGAACGCGTCCGGCCGGTAGTCCTTCACGGCCCGGACGACCCCGCGCATGACCTCGATGGCCTGTTCGGGTGTGGTGCATCCGTAGAGGCCGACCTTGATGTACGTGGCTCCGGAGACGGCCGCGCCGAGCGCCGCCTGGGCCACCGTGCCGGGCTTGTACGGCACGTCTCCCACGGTGGCGGACACCGGCTTGTCCGCCGGGACCGCGTCACGGATCTCTCTGATGACCCAGGGGTAGTTCGCGCCGAGCGAGCCCTCGTCGGGCTTCTTGACATCGACGATGTCGAGATGCTCCGCCGCCTTCGCGCAGTCGAGGGCCTCCTCGACACCGTCCGGGGAGATGAGAAGCAACAATGTGTATCCCTTCCACCGCATGTCCACCCGGCCGGGAGGCAGGTGTTCGCAGCCGCCCGGACCTCCTGGCGGCCTGCTCATCATTCCCGCGGCCCATGACCGCCGGAAGAGCGCGCGGAGACCGGGCGGGTACTGATGGGGCGGAACAGTGCGCCGTGCACGCCGGTTCGAAACGGTTCCCGTCCGAACGGGTCCGGGGCGCCGGGGCGGCGTATCCGTGGGGGTGGGTCCGGGGACCGGAAGGGCCCGCGCGCAGGATGCGGCGGATCAGTCCTCGTCCGCCCCGGACAGCGCTTCGGTGATCATGCGGGTGGCGAAGTCGGGATCGTCGGTGATGCGGTTGATGTGCTCCGCGAGCAGGAAGGCCGTGGCTTCGAGGGGGGTCATCTCCTCCTGCGTCCAGTCGCCGTACTGCCGGCGCCACAGGTTGGGGCTCAGTCCGGTGCCCGCGGCGATGACCAGGCCGGCCATGGTGGGGATGGCCTCGGATGGCACGCTCCTGGGCATCATGCGCATCGTGCCCACGAGGTTGGGCACCACGTACTCGATGACGTCCTTGTCGTGCTCCTCGTGGGCCTGCCGCAGCCACGTCGTGAACATGAAGATGAGTGTGCACGCGCCGTCCAGCAGGTCGTCGGCGCCGTTGGGGCCCATAGACGCGGTGAACTGTTCGATCATCACCTGCTGTTCGGGGTCGGTCCCGGTCTTGCCGGCGTGGATGCCCTTGAGCCGGGAGTCGATCATCATGAGCGCCGCGCCGACATCACCGGCGGAAGCGTACTTGGGGGCGCAGGGCGAAGACACAGGACTCCTCCTCGGGTGGCTGCGAAGGGCAGCGCGTGTGCCCGTACAGTAGACGGCCGACGAGGTGCGGGGTGGGCGACTTGTCACCTTTATGGCGGCAGGGTAATGGGGCTGTACGCGGGCCCCGTTCACGACGGCGCCGAGGCGCGTTCCTCAGCCGTGCGAGGCCGGGGAGGAGGGGTACACGGCCAGGGAGAAGGAGTGCCCGGCGGGATCCGTGTAGACCCTGACATCGCGCGGACCGCTGTTGTCCTTGGTGTCGACCGGCCTGGCACCCAGGCCGATCACCTCGCGCTCCGCTTCGTCCATGTCGCCCGCACCCACCAGGATGCGCAGATGTGCCTGCTGCGCGTCCTCCGGGCGCGGCCAGCTCGGCGGCGCGTAGCCGTGGTCGCGGCGGACGGCCAGATGCACTCCCCGGCCCCCGACCACCTCCACGAAGTCCGGATCGCTCCCGATCCGGCTCTCGGCGTTGAGCAAATGGCAATAGAACTCGGCCAGTTCAAGGGGTTCCGCGCAGTCCAGAACCAGAACGCTCGTCTTCTCGACAGTCATGTCTCCCGGATACCCCGGGTACGGCCACCCACTCCGGCCGGAACGGCGGCGGCGTTCGGCCCGTCCTCCGCGCAGGCCCGAAGCGCCCCGCACACCGGCCTTGACGCATCAATCCTTCGGCCGAACGATCACCGCGCCCTCGCTTGACGCACTAACCAGGACTTCAAGTACGCGCAGCGTCAAGAGTGTTGACGCGTTAAGGGCTGGACCATACGGTGCAGACGCCGCCCCCCTCATCGAGCCGCCGTCGGAGCGTACCCATGAAGCGCCGCACCTTCCTCGCCGGAACCGCCGCCGTGTCCGTGCCCGTCACCACCGCCGTCGCACCCCCCGCCGCCTCTGCCGCGCCGCCCGCCGCCGGCACCGCCGCGACCGTGCGCCTCGTCCTCGACGGCGTACCGCACGATCTGCCGCCGACCACGCTGCACCGGACGACCCTCACGGCCACCGGCACGGCCGGACAGGCGCGGGTCACCATGACCGACGCCTACAGCGAGTTCTCCGTCGCGTTCCCGACCCCGTACACGCCGCGCCTGAGCCGGGTGTCCGTGTGGCTCACCGGGGTGACGCCGAAGAAGGGCAACCTCTGGCTGAAGCTCTTCGACCACGAGAACGAGGAGTGGGGCACGCTCACGAGCCGGATCGACCCGGCCGGATTCAACGGGCGGACCAGGGTCACGTTCGAGCCTCAGCGGTTGTCCCGGATGGCATGGAGCGGGAAGGGCGACGGACAGCTCACCTATCCTCTGCGCCGGCTCGTGCTCGTGTTCTTCCCCGACGACAAGCAGTCGCCGGAGCCGTTCGTGGTCGACATCGACTCCATAGAGGTGGCCGGCGACGGCGGGCCGGTGAACACCTGGAGCAGGGCCGGTGCGCTGGAACTGACCAGCGGCACGGACCGGGTCCTCATCGACGGCCGCGGCCGGCTGCTCGACTGGACGGCCGGCGGCCGGGTCCAGTCCCCCGGTGTGCTGCCGCTCGCCGTGTACTACGACAACGGCACCGGCGTCTTCTCCGACGAGGCCACGGCCGAGGTCGTCCGGGTCGCCGCCGACGAGGCCACCGTCAGGCTCACGGTGCCCGGATTCTATGCCGCCGACGTGGCGGTGCGACTCCGCTCAGGACATCTCGAACTGCGCCCGACCGCCATCCGGAACCTCTGGTCCCGGCCGATCCTGCGCGTCGCCTGCCCCGAAGTGGCCTACCGGGTCATCCCCTCCGAAGGCACCATGCTCGGCATCGCGCCGAAGTGGGGCGGGCTCGCCCATACCCGGTCGGTGCTCGCCGGCGGCTTCTACGCCAACTACGGTATGCCGACCGCGACCCACGACCTGATCCTGTTCGAGGAGGAGGAGTCCGCGCTCGGGGTGTACTCCGTGCAGCCCGCGAACGTGAAGCCCTACCGCCCGACCCAGTTCGGCTTCGTGGGCGGCCGTGCCCGCGCCGAATCCCTGACCGGGCTGATGCACCGCCTGGACGCCTGGATCGCGCCTGGCGAGTCCCACAGGCTTCCCGCGACCCGGCTCGCGACGGGCAGCACCGCCTTCGACCTGTTCGCGGCGTACCGGGCGGATAACAGGATGAACGCCTGGCGCGGGCTCCCGGACAAGCTCGCCCCGCGACTGCGCGCGGGGCTCGCCGAATCGGTGCACCTCAAGATGGACCTCTGGCAGCCGACCGGCGGAACCTGGGCGACCGGACGGCCGGAGGCGGCCTTCGAGTACCTGCGGGCGGTACCCGGCGGACCGTACAGCGTCGAGCTCGCCAGCTACTACTCCGACGGTCAGCACGACCACCACTACCCGGACTTCCTCTCGTTCGACTACCTCGGCGGGCCCTCTGAGTTCCAGCGGCTCATCGACACCATCCACGACCGCGGGCACTATGCGAGCGCGTACACCAATCCGACCTGGTGGCACCCCGACAGCCGGGCGGTCGCCCTGCTCGGCGGCGTCGAACGGATCGGGATCCGGGACGGGCGCGGCAGGCTGGTCACCAAGACGCACACCGACAACCTCGGGTACCTCATCGGCGGCTGGCGGAAGGCACCCCGGGCCCTGATCCTCGACCAGCTCCGTACATTCCGCGACAGGTACGGCATGGACATGATGTTCCAGGACGAGATCGCGCGCCGGGAGTACGACTACTCGGCGGACTTCGGCGCACCGCCGTACGCGTACT
Organism: Streptomyces sp. NPDC001787; assembly: GCF_040297465.1. Lineage (NCBI taxonomy): Bacteria > Bacillati > Actinomycetota > Actinomycetes > Kitasatosporales > Streptomycetaceae > Streptomyces > Streptomyces sp. NPDC001787. The sequence goes on along the minus strand of NZ_JBEOZE010000014.1, from coordinate 160,908 downwards.
GCGAGGAGATCGTGGAGCAGACCGCGCAGTCGGCCGCGATCCTGCCGATCGGCACCGAGGGGGTGGGCGGTGACCGGCTCTTCCAGCACCTGACGTCGAGCCTCGGCTTCTACCTCAACACCATGCAGGGTGACCGTGCCAACACCTATGACGGGCCCAACCGCAACGGCGTCGTGATCCAGCAGTGGCCGCTGGGCACGGCCGTCATGCACGACAAGATCGCGTTCTACCCGCACAACCTCGACCGCGGCATCGACACCACCGAGAACCTGAGCTGGTCGCTGGCGTTCGGCCTCAACATGCATTACCAGGCGCAGCACATGGAGAGGGACTTCAGGGCGGGGCGCGGATTCGAGATGCTCAAGGGGCTGTCGCTGGTCCAGAAGCGCGTCGCCGCCCGGTACTTCGGGCGCGCGATGACGGCGTTCCGGTACCTCACCGAGGACCTGAAGGTCTCGCGTACCGCGTTCGAGGGGGGCGTCGAGATCTTCGCCAGCCACGACCTCCAGCCCCGTGCGCTGCCGCTGCCCGGCACGCTCGGCACGGTGACGGTGGCGCCGCACGGCTTCGTCGCCTGCGAGAACGGAAGACCGACATACGCGCTGATCGACGACGCGCATCACCGGCCGGGCCACCTCGCACGATGGGCTGACGGCCGGTTCGTGCCCGAACTCGCCTGGTATCCGGCGGATCTGTCCGGGTACCGCTCGGACACGGTGCACGCCGACCTCCGGCTCACCGCCACGCCCGCCGAACTCCCCGCGGGGGGCACCGGCCGGGCGGCGCTGTCCCTCGCGGCCTGGGACGGCACTCCGGTCGACCTGACCGGTGCCGAGATCACCTGGGAACTCGACGGCCGCTCGATCGCGCGTCTGGAAACCGACGACGACAGCGTGTGGCTCGCGCCGGACTCCGGTGGAGGTGCCGGATGGGTGACGGTACGCGCCGTCGTCACCCGCGACGGGGTTCGGGCGTACAGCGGCGTGCAACTGGTCGAGTTCACCGGCTGACACCGCGGTGTCGTACGGCGATCACTCCTCGCCGTACGACACCGCTTCCCCGGACGCGCGTGGGACCTGTCTCACGATGGCGTCTTGTCTCGTCGGTGGTTCTTCGGCGCCCCGGAAACCTCAGGAGCGCCCCTCGTACCGCATGGGCCCTTGCGTACGCGGAGCTACGGGAGCCGAATGAGGTTTGAGGTTTCTACGCGAGGGCCGATGCCAGCAACCTGGCGGTCTCGGCCACCAGCGGGGAGTCGGCGGGGGCGTCCTCCTCGGCCCGGGTCGTCAGGACGGCCATCACGATGGGTACGCCGTCGGGCGGCCAGGTGACGCCGACGTCGTTGCTGCCGCCGTATCTCCCCCCACCGGTCTTGTCGGCGAGGATCCAGTCCGCGGGGAGTCCCTTGCGGAACTCCTCACCGCTGGTGGTATTGGCGAGCAGCCAGCCGGTGAGGCGGCTTCGGTCGCGGCGGGCGAGTGCGTCGCCGAGGATGAGGTTCTCGTAGGTCCGGCCGATGGCACGCGGGGTGGTGGTGTCGGTCGGGCGCCAGGGTTCGGCGGAGTTGAGTTCGGGTTCCCAGCGGTCCAGCCGGGTCTGGCCGTCCCCGATGGAGCGGCAGAATCGGGTGATGGCGGTCGGGCCGCCCAGCTCGCGGAGCAGCAGGTTCCCCGCGGTGTTGTCGCTGTGGCGGATGGCCGCGTCACACAGCTGTGCGACCGTCATTCCGCGCGCGAGGTTCCCGGACTTCTCCGTGACCGGCGAGTAGCCCGACAGCCGGACGTCGTCCTCGGTGTACCGGATCCGACGGCCCAGGAACTCTCCGTCGCGGTCGAGATCACGCAGCACGCCCGCTGCGGCGATCGTCTTGAACAGTGAGGCCATGGGGAAGCGTTCGTCCGCACGGTAGGCCACCGTCCGGCCGGTGCGTGTGTTGCGCGCGAACACTCCCAGGCGGGTGGCACGCTGCCGTTCGAGCGCCCTCAGCCGTGCGGTGACGTTCTCGCCGCGGGCGGCGGCGTGGGCGGTGCCGCCCGAGGACAGCGTGGCGGCGAGTACCGCGCCGGTGCCGATGGCGAGCGCCGTACGACGGGACGGGGATGATCCGGTGGTGGGCAAAGGCTTCCCTTCCGAGGGGCGAGCAGGTGCGGTGCCTCTCCGGCCGGCGAGGGGCGGGCGGGCCGGCGGGCGGCCCGTGGCATCGGACGAGTCGGACGAGTCAAACCCGCGGTTCCGCGCCATGTCGAATACGCTCTCGGCATCGCTCCGATACGGAAGCCATATCACCGCATGCCAGGGGGCAGAGTGCTGACGGAACGGCATCTGGAAATCTTCATAGCGCTGGCGGAGGAGGAACACTTCGGGACCGCCGCCCAACGCGTGGGCATCACCCAGCCACCCCTCTCGCAGGGTCTGCGCAGGCTGGAAACGCTGCTCGGGGTGCGCCTGTTCGAGCGCGAGCGGGGGGTGTCCCTCACAGAGGAGGGGGAGTTGCTGCTGCCCCACGCACGCCGGGCGCTCGCCGCGATCACCGAGCTCCGGGAGTCCGGTGCCCGTGAACAAGCCGACGGGCGCAGACTCAGGATCGGGCTGACACCCGAGGTACCCGCGTGGCTGGCCGCCGACGTGGCGGCCGCGCCGGTCCGGGCGGGAGCACCGGTCCGGGCGGGAGCACCGGTCCGGATCGGCGTGGCGATGGCACCGACCACAACGCTGCTCTCCGACATCGCGGCCGGGCGCCTCGACCTCGCGGTCGTCCGGCATCCGGCCGTGCTGCACGGCCTGGCCGCGGGTCAGGTGGTACGTCTGCCGACCTGGACCCTCACCCCGGCGGACTACGCGGAAGACACTCTCGCGGCGGTGCTCCGGGAACTCCCCGTCGCGGTGCGCGCCCGTGGCGAGGCGCCCGCGGCCCACGACCTCTTCGTCGACACGCTGGCGAGCCGCGGGCGGCGTGTGAAGACGGTCGTGGTCTCCGACGAGCGGGCCGGACTCGCTCTCGTGGCGGCGGGCCAGGCCGTACTGGTGACGGCGGACGACAGCCTGGCCGCCACCGGCGTCGTGCGGAGGGAGACGACGGACCCGCCGCTCCCCCTGCGGCTGCGCGTGGCATGGGACCCTCGGCGCCGGGGTTCCGCGGACTGTGCGGAGACGGCCCGGCTGCTGGCGGACACCCTTTCCGGCGGCCCGGCGGTGGCCGGATGAGGGGAACACCGCGCGGAAGCCGTGTGGAACACAGGATCCGCAAGATGTTCGACGACGCGGGGGTGCGCGGCTGGCTGCACGTGGCGGAACTGCGTCACCCTTCGAGTCACGTCGCCGTCGACTCCGAAGAGCCCGTACCCATGGGCTCCGTCTACAAGCTGCCCCTGATGGTCGCCTTCTGGCGGCTGGTGGAGACCGGTGCGATCGACCCTGCCGCGCAGATGACCCTGCACCCTGCGGACCGGGTCGCCGGTCCCACGGGAATCTCCGTCCTGAGTGATCCCGTCACCCTGTCCCTGCGCGACATGGTCGTGCTCATGATGAGCATCTCGGACAACACGGCGGCCCACGCGGTACTGCGCGCGGTCGGTCCCGGGGTGGTCGACGAGATGTGCGCCGGCCTCGGCATGCCCGACACACACATCCACGGCGGGGTGGTCAGCACGTTCGCCCGGCTGGTCGCGGAGACCGGCAGCGAATCCCTGAGCGCCGCGATGGCACGGATCTCGGACAACGACGACATCGCCCCCTCGGGGGTCTACGACCCGGTCACGCAGGCGTCCACCACGCCCGAGGACATGGCACGGCTCCTCCGGGCGATCTGGACCGACCGGGCAGCCTCCGGGGAACACTGCTCCGTGATGCGCGAGATCATGAGCAGACAGCCGTGGACCCACCGGCTCGCGTCCGGATTCCCCTACGACGATGTCGCCGTGTACGGCAAGACCGGCACGTTCGGCGCGATGCGGCACGAGGCCGGGGTGGTCGAGTTCCCCGACGGCAGCGCGTACACCGCCGTGGTCTTCACCCAGGCCGCCCGCGCCGACGCCAGGCTGCCGCGCGCCGACGCGGTCATCGGCGAGGTGGCTCGTGAGGCCGTCGAGGAACTGCACGGAAATCAGGGCGTCCGAGAAGACCCGCACGACACGGGGGCCTGAGGCGGACGGCGTTCGGGGCCGCCGGCGGCACGGGTCTCAGGGGCGCCGGACGGTGTCACTCCGCTGCCCCGCCGGTCATCCGGATGCCTACGCCGGAAGGTGCGAGGACCGCCCCGGTGCAGCGCGTCACGGCCCACGCGCAGGACGCGTCCTTACGTTTCCGCCATGAAACTCAAACACTCGCGCACCCGGAACGGCAGACAGGGACGGAAACGGCTGGGCCGGTGGGCCGGGGGCGGGCTCGGTGTCCTCGCCGTGGTGGCCGCCGGGCTGGGGATGCCCGGTCAGACGGCCGCGGCGCAGCCCGTGGGTGTGCCGCTGGTGGACGAGACGTTCACCGGGGCCACCGCGATGGCGGGCTTCGAGGCGTTCGGGCCAGCCTGTCTGACCGGGGCTCCGCAGGCCCCCGCCCCCGGCCCCGGCACCCACCCGCTCACCGGCTGCCCCGCCGGCGCTGTCGGCCCGGTACCACCGGACAACGCCGCGCCCAACGGCTACCTGCGGCTGACCGACGCCGCCAACGACCAGTCCTCGGCCGTCCTCTACAACCACGCACTCCCGGCGAACCAGGGCCTGGTCACGACTTTCGACCAGTGGCAGTACGGAGGGACGACCAACCCTCCGGCCGACGGCATCTCGTTCTTCCTCATCGACGGCGCCGCCTCGCTCACCGCGCCCGGCGCATTCGGCGGCAGCCTCGGCTACGCACAGAAACTTCCCGACGACGACCCGGACGCCACGTTCCTGCCGGGTGTGAACAGCGGCTACCTGGGAGTCGGGCTGGACGTGCTCGGCAACTACTTCGGCGACTGGGAGCACCGCGGCAACGGGTGCGCCACCCGCTCACCGGCCGGTACGGGCTTCCGCGTTCCGGCACCGGGCGCGAACATGGTGACGTTGCGCGGGCCGGGCGACGGCACCGAGGGCTACTGCTTCCTCGACGCGACCACGAGCAACTTCTCGACCACCGGGCCGTGGCCCTCCACGCTCCCGGGACAGCTGCACGGGCCGACCACTTCGGTGCCGCCGGGCTCCACACCGCAGGAGGCCGAGGCACTGCTGGAGCCGTCGCGCCGCACAGTGACCGTCGAGATCTCCCCGGCACCCGACCCGGTGGTCACGGTCTCGGTCGACTTCCACGACGGCAACGGTACCCAGGAAGTGCTGTCGACCCCCGCGCCCCAGCCCGTTCCCGCGACCTACAAGTTCGGCTTCGCCGCGTCGACCGGACTGTTCACCGATGTCCACCTCATCCGGAACCTCACCGTCCACCCGGCGGCCGAACTGCCCCAGCTCAATCTGGTCAAGCAGATCCCCCAGGACCCGCCGCTGCCGGCCCCGGTGACCCCGGGCACACAGGTTCCCTACGAGTACGTGGTGACCAACAGCGGCAACGTCCCGCTGACGGACGTCGCCGTGACCGACGACAAGGTCACCGGCATCACGTGCCCGAAGACCACGCTCGCGGTCGGCGAGACGATGACCTGCACCGGCACCTACACCGTCACCGCCGCGGACGGTACGGCCGGTTCGGTCACCAACACCGCCACCGCCCACGGTGATTCCGGCGGAACCCCGGTCGAGTCGCCGCCCGACGACGTGACGGTCCCGGTCCAGGCGGGGCCGGGCCTCCGGCTGGAGAAGACCGCCGACGACACCCGGGTGTACGAGGCCGGCGACGAAGTCACATACACCTACACCGTCACCAACACCGGCAACACGGCGCTGGCCGATGTCGGGGTCACCGACGATCTCGTCGCGGACGTGGTCTGCGAGGCCACGACACTGGCCCCGGGTGCCACCACCACGTGCACCGGTACCTATACGGTCACCCGGGCCGATGCCGTGCGTGGGACGGTCACCAACCTCGCGGTGGCCACGGCCGAGGACGGTGCCGTCCGGTCGAACAACGACCAGGTCCGCATCGAAGTCCGGAAGAAGCCGTGCCACGACGCGTACGGCACACACTGCGAACCGGCGCCGTGCCACGACACGTACGGCACACATTGCGCGCAGAAGCCGAAGCCATGCCGGGGCGAAAAGCCCTGCTACTCGAAGTAGTACGAACAAGCCCGACGGACTCAGGGGTACCGGCCACATGGTGGCAGGTACCCCTGAGTCCTTCTCTTTCGGCCAATCGCGGTGCCGGGGGCCCGCGCCGCGGACCATAGAGGCCGACCGGGACCCGCCAGGACCTTCTGGTTGCAGCAGCGCATCCGCCGGGGGGCTCCTCCGGATACGGAGCCGGGTGCTTCGCCCCAGAGAATGCGGCGGAGCACGGCTCCACACAGGGCGCCGTGTTGTTCCACGGACACGTGAATCATGAACTCGGCTTTTCGGTCAACTCGTTGGGACGCTGAAGCCTGAGGTCGGAAGGCGCGGGCGTCTCACGCCCGTTCACAGCGAAGGGCCGTACCACCGGTCCGGAATGCCGGGTCGTGATCCAGCGGCCATGTGCCGGAGCGAATTCTCGGGCACCGGCCCACACGCCGGCCCACACGCTCTCCGGCCTTTCACGCCATCGCGGACAGGTAAGCGGCGCAGCATCCCGAAGGCTCCTACACCGTTCCGGACCGCGGCCGGATTTCGCCGTGCGGCCGGCAATTCCGGACCTCGCGATGCCCTTGTGGCACCCGGCAGCCGCTGGCTAGGCTCCGGCTCGTTTCAATTCCTTTTCATTTTCAGCAAGTTGTAACTGATTGGTGAAGGGATTCCTTCATCGTCACGGCGGAGAGGGGGAGATGAATGGCAACGACGCCGGCCCCCAGGGCGAGCGACGGCCCGGCCGTTCCGACCGCGGCCGATCCCCTCGCCTCGCCCCGTGATGTACGCCTGTTCTGGTGGGCGAGCACCTCGGACGCTCTCGGGACCCAGACCTCGGGCATCGTGCTCCCGCTGCTGCTGCTCACGCTGGGGTACTCCCCTGCCGCGGTCGGTCTGATCGCGGGTGCGTCCGCGGCCTTCGGGCTGTTACTGGGACCGCTGGCGGCGGTCCCCGCCGACCGGGGCGCCCGAAAGACGGTGATGCTCTGGTCCGCGGGTCTGGCCGCCCTGGCCATGGCGACCGTCTCCGTCATGGTGACCATGGGCCGGCCGCCCCTGGTCCTGCTGCTGTGCGCCGTGCTGGTGGAACGTCTCTGCACCGCCGCCTACGACGCCGCGGCCCGGGGGACGGTCGCCATGATCTGCCCGCCGGAGGGCTACCCCCGCCTCGTGGCCCGGCTGGAGGTGGGGGACAACGTCGCCCTGGTCCTGGGCCCCCTGCTCGGGGGCGCCCTCTACCAGTTGGGCCGCGCCTGGCCCTTCGTCGTCGATGCCCTGTCCTACGCGGTGACCGCCGTGTGCGTGGGGTTCATGCGTGCGGACCTGCGTGCGGCGGGCAACGGCACCGCCCCCGCGACCGCTCCCACGGACCGGCCCTCGGACGGGGAGCGCGGCACGGCCCGTACGGGCCCCTCCCGCGAGGGCCCGGACCGTCGCGAGCGCCGGCTTCGCCGCGAGGCCCTGCTCACCGAAGCGGGCGCCGGCCTGCGTCTGGTGGGTACCACTCCGCTGCTGCGCCTGGTCACGCTGTGGACCGCGGTCGTGAACGGGGCGCTGTCCGCCCTCTACTTCGGGGTGCTGTTCTCCCTGGAGCGCGACGGCCACAGCGGATCCGCGACCGGGCTGGTCCTGGCCGTGTCCGGGGCGGCCGGAATCGCGGGGGCACTCGCGGCTCCCGCCCTGACGGTCCGGCTCGGTGCCGCGCGCACGTTCCTCACGGTGACCTGGCTGCTCGTGCCGCTCGCCGCGGGCCTGGCCGCGGCCCGTTCGCCGTGGGCCTTCGCCGTACTGTTCGGCGGGGTCTGCCTGATCCTGCCCTGCGCCACCGTCGTGCTCCAGTCCAGGACCATCGCGACCACTCCCCCGCACCTCCAGGCCCGGGCCGGGGCAGTCCTGGCCGCCGCTGCGGGCGGCGCCGCGGCGGTGGGGCCCGCCGCGGCCGGGCTGCTCGCGGCACGGGCGGGACCGGCCGGACCCGCCCTCGGCTGCACGGCGGCCCTCATCGCTCTCGCCGCGTACACCGGCCTGGCCCATCCCCGTACGCTCAAGGACACCGGGAGCACCTCGTGACGCGCCCTTCCGCCGCCGGTTCCGGGAACGCCCGCGCGGTGGGCGAAGCGCCCCCCGCCTATCTGGTCTCCCGCGACGCGCTGCCCGAGGTGTGCGCGACGGATCCTCACCGGATGGTCTTCACCGCCGACGCGGGGGGCCGTTGCGAGGTCTTCACCTGGGACGCCACGACCGCCTCCGCCAGACAGGTGACCGACCACCCGCTGGGCACCTTCCACGGTTCCATCGACGCCCGGGCCCATGTGTGGTGGTTCGAGGAGGACGCCCACGGCGTGGGCCTCTGGAAGTTCCGGCCCTTCGACGGCGGACCGGTCCGCGACGGTCTCCACGGCGTGCCTGCGGGTCTGGCACGCGGACTCGGCGTGAGCCGCGACGGCACCGTCGCGGTCGCCCTGGGCGACCCGGAAGGCACCACCGTGTACAGCGGCCCGCGCGGTGGCGGTGCCCACGTGGTGGCCCGTCTCCCCCATCACGCGAATCTGACCGGGATCACCGCCGCCGGTGACCTGCTGGCCGTCGGCGCGCAGGCCCGTTCCGCGAGCGCGGTCACCGTGTTCGGCACCGACGGCACCCGGCACGCCGTGCTGGACGAACCCGAAGGAGCCCTGTGGTCCCTCGGGTTCGGGCCCCTCCCCGCTCGGCGTGACCTGCTGCTCGTACGGGAGTGGCAGGGCAGCTACCTCCTTGCCACCTGGTCCCCGGGGCAGCCGCTCATCACCCACCGGTGGTGCGCGTTCGACACGGAGATCACCGGCCGCTGGTGTCCCGACGGCCGTGCCGTACTGATCCGCCAGGACCGGCACGGCCGCAGCGTCCTGCACCGGGCCGACCTCGACGCCCGCCGGCTGACCGCAGTGCCCACGGCCCCGGGCACCCTGCTGGACGCCTCCGAGCAGGTGAACGGCGACATACACACGCTCTGGACCAGTACCGCCACCCCGCCGCGCGCCCTCTCCACCGCCGGTACCGCACTGCCCTCCCCTCCGCACCTCCCCCCACGTGTACCCGGCGTACCGCGCGATCTGTGGACACCGGGCCCCGACGGGCCGGTGCACACCCTCGTCACCCTGCCCGAGGGGGTGTCCACGCCGGCGCCCACGGTGTTCCTCGTCCACGGCGGTCCCGCCGACCACGACCGCGACGCCTACGACGGTGCCCTGCACTCCCTGGTGGCTTCCGGCTTCGCCGTCGCCCGGGTCAACTACCGCGGCTCCACCGGGTACGGGCCGGCCTGGCGGAGCGCGATGACGGAGGGAGTCGGGCTCACCCAGGTCGCCGACCTCGCGTCGGTCCGAGCGGACCTGGTCGCGCGCGGCTGGGCGGACCCGCGGGCACTCGCGCTCTGGGGCACCTCCTGGGGCGCCTACCTCACCCTGCTGGCGCTGGGGGCCCGCCCCGGCCTGTGGCAGGCGGGCGTCGCCGTGAAACCGGTCGCCCATCTCGCCCACGCGCACGCGACCACCACACCCGCCCTGCGCGCCCTGGACGAGCGGCTCTTCGGGGGGACTCCGCGGGAGTTCCCCGAGCGCTACGCGCGCAGCTCACCGCACACCTATGTCCCGGGCCTCGACGCGCCGTTGCTGGTCGTCGCGGCGACGCACGACGCGAAGTGTCCACCCGGTCAGATCCGGGACTACCTGGACGAGCTGGTCACCCACCGCAAGCGCCACGAGGCGCTGTGGCTGGACACCGGCCACGACGGATACGACGGCCGGGACCACCTGAGTGTCCTGCGCGGCGCCCTCGTCTTCCTCGACCGCGAACTCCGCGGCCGTCCACGCGCCACCCCCGAAGCGCCCCCCTCCACCAGGCGGGGGGAGTCCGTCCGGCCGGCGGGCGATCCCGAACCGGCCGCGAACGGAACGGCTCAACGCCTCACGGAAAGGTAGACACATCATGCAGAAGGACATCATCAACAACGACCCGCTCGCGGGCGACGAGGAGAACCGCAAGCCGGGCATCAGCATCACCATCACGGTGCCCATCCGCAACGCCGAGGAAGCGGACGTCGAGAACTAGTCCCACCCGGGGCCGGTCCCGTGCCCGCGCACCGGGCCGGCCCTTCTCCTTCTCCCGGACCTCCCCATTCCTCCGGTGCCTTGTGCGCCCCTGCCCGCCGCACCACTGCCAAGGAGCCCCCGTGCGTGTTCTGCTGGTCAATATGCCCTGGTCACCCATCGACCTTCCGTCACTCGCCCTGGGAATCCTCAAGCGCGGCGTGGACGAGCGCGTTCCCGGTGCCACGGCGACGGTGCTCCACGCCAACCTGGAGTTCACCGACTGGGTCACGGCACGCACCGAGTTCGCGCCGACCGACTACGAGTACTACTCCCTGTCCTCGTACTTCATGGGGTGCGGCGACTGGGTCTTCTCCTCGGCCCTCTACGACGATCCGTCATGGCGCGAGGCGGAGTTCACCGAGGCGATGCGCACCAAGCTGAGCAAGTCCCGGATGAGGATGTCCCACGAACTGCACCGGATGGCACCCGACTTCGTCGCGGAGATCGCTCGGCGGATCGTCGACGAGGCACCCGACGTCGTCGGTTTCACGTCCACCTTCCAGCAGAACACCGCCGCACTGGCCGCGGCCAGGCAGGTGAAGCGGCTCGCTCCGCACATCAGGACGGTCATCGGCGGCGCCAACTGCGACGCCGAACAGGGCGCGGCGCTGCACCGCAACTTCCCCTTCCTCGACTACGTCGTACGGGGCGAGGGAGAGGCCGCCTTCCCTCAGCTGCTCAGCGCGCTCGCCGCCGAGGAGAGCCTTTCCGGGGTTCCCGGGCTCTGCCACCGGGGCGAGGACGGATCCAGCACCGCGAATCCCATGGCATCGAGTCCGCTGCCGCCCGCGACGATCCTGGCGCCCGACTACAGCGGGTACTTCGAGCGCCTGGCCGCTTCCGTCGCCCGCAACTGGGTCGAGCCCAAACTCGTCGTCGAGGGAGCGCGCGGGTGCTGGTGGGGCGAGAAGCACCACTGCACCTTCTGCGGACTCAACGGCTCCTTCATGCAGTTCCGCAGCAAGAGCCCCGATGTCTTCTACGAGGAGATCATGGACCTGGCGCGCAAGCACCGGGTGCTCGACATGTACGTCGTCGACAACATCCTCGACATGGGCTATCTCTCCACCGTGCTGCCCCGCATCATCGACAGCGGGTACGACCTGCGGCTGCACATCGAGATCAAGGCCAATATGCGGCGCAACCAGCTGCGTACCCTGGCCGACGCCGGTCTCATCTATGTGCAGCCGGGCATCGAGAGCCTCAACAAACGGGTCCTGGACCTGATGGACAAGGGCGTCAGCGGCTGCCAGAACGTGCGGATGCTCCGGGACGGGGCGGAGACGGGACTGTCCGTCTCGTGGAACTACCTCCACGGTTTTCCCGGCGAGAGCGCGAAGGACTACGAAGGGGTCATCGGCCAGATCCCGGCGCTGGAACATCTCGACCCACCGGTCGATCTCTCCGCCCGGATCGCCATCGAACGTTTCAGCCCGTACTTCAACCAGCCGTCGCTGGGGTTCGACGGGCTGCGGCCGGAGGCGCACTACCGCTTCACCTACGACCTGCCGGAGGAGGAGCTGTACGACCTCGCCTACGTCTTCGAGGCCCCCGAGCGGGGCATCGGGGAGGTCACCGTATCGGCTCTCAACGATGCCCTGGCGCTCTGGAAGGAGCACCACACCGACGCCCGTCTCACACACACCGACCTCGGTGACCGGATCGTCCTCGTCAGTGTCCGGCGCTCCTTCGACTGGCGGGTGATGGAGCTCACCGACCCCTTCGAGACCGCGGTCTTCCGTCTCCTGGACCAGCCGCACGCACCGGCCTCGATCCTCCGCAAGGCGACGGTGCGGATACCCGGCCACGGCCGTACCGAGGCGGACGTCGACGCGTTGCTGTCCCACTGGCTGGAACTCGGGCTCCTCTTCACCGACGGCGGCCAGTACGTGCATCTCGCGCCGTCCGCCGTGAACGAGAACCTGCTGCGTCTGGACTTCATGCGTCATGCGCACGCGGCACCCGGGCCCGCGTCCCCGAACCCGCCCGCGCCCGGAGCGGACACCGGCGCTCAGCCGGACCGTGACGCCGTACTCGCCTGAGGTCCCGCCCGGCGGCGCATCCCTCCAGTCCAGCCCAGCCCAGCCCGATGCCAGCGAACCCCACGAGCCGGAGACTCCCTGCCATGGAATCAGCCCTCGACACCACCGCGGACATCCTGCGCGTCACGGCCTGGCGCGACTACGACGAAGCCGCCTGCGCCCTGACCGGGATGTCTCTGGGCAGTCTCGATCTGACCGGCCCCGAGGCGTCCGAGAGCGACCGGCTCTGGGAACTCGGCGCCCGCCGGGTGGCCCTGCCGGCCGTCGTGGACCTCGCCGCGGCGGGGGACCTCGCCGGAGCGCGCCGCACCGCGCGGGCGCTCAGCCTGGTCCGCGACCTCACCGCCCGCGCCGTACTGGTCGAATGGGACCTCCGGCTGGACCCGGCGCGTCCGGATGACTGGCAGGCCCTCAGCCATCTCCAGCCGCCCCGGACCCTGCGCGGAGCCTCCGAGCCCGACTCCGCGCTCTCCACCTGGCGCAACGGCCACTACCTGGGCAAGTGCCTGTGGCGCAACGGCCCCGGCTTCCTCCAGATCCGCGACCGCCGCTGGGGCAACCTCCAGCGCTTCACGGCGGACGAACCGCACTACCGTCACGCTGTCGGGGAGCTCTCCTACGGGGCCCCGCAGGACACCGTGGCCAGGGACGCCCTGGACGACTTCACCGAGGAGAGGCTCGTCCTCCATCTCGGCCCCCTGGCCTGGTGGGTCCCCTACCGTGTGAGCCGGTGGACCCAGGAAGCGATGGCGGTCTGAGCCCCGCGGTCCGCGTCCGCCCCACGCCTCGGGGACCGCGTCAGCGGGAGGGCCCGATGCCCCAGGCGACGGCCCGGGCGGCGGCTGCCGAGCGGTTGGGGAGGTCGAGCTTGGCGAGGATGTGCTCGATGTGGGTCCCCACGGTGCGCGGCGTGATGTAGAGCCGCTCGGCGATCTCCCGGTTGGTACGGCCGGCCGTCAGTTCGGCCAGCACCTGGAGCTCCCGGGGCGAGAGCCCGCCGAACCGCCGCGCTTCCGGGGGCCGCGTACGCGGTGCGGGCTCGGCTGCCGCGGTCTCCCCGGGCGATGGGCCCACGCCGGTGGCGACGGCGGCGGCGAGGGCCTCGGTGAGCAGTGTGACCACGGCGCGCGCCGGATCCGGCGCGCGCCGTGGTCTGCGGGTGCTGACGTTCAGCATGCCGACGTACCGGCCGTCGGCGGCGAAGAGGCACTGGGCCACGCCGTCCTCGATGCCGAGGGGGGACAGCACGTCCTGGAAGCCCGGCGATGCCGCCAGCAGCTGCCGGGGGACGTCCCCGAGCCAGAGCCCGCCCCGGTCCGGGCTGCGCAGCACCGGGAACACCGGGTCCCGGTGGAGACGGGTCTCGATGTAGGACGTGGCGTCCTGCGGGTAGCTCCCGGCCAGCGTGGTGTGGCGTCGGCGCAGTGGATCCCACCGGGCCAGGGAGGCATGGTCGTACTCCACCACGTCCGACAGCGCCGCCAGGACCGTGTCGACGCCCGCCGCGCCGGCCGTGGCGCTCCTGGCGGCCTCACGTACGTGGACGGCCGCGTCCAGGATGTCGCCACTGCTCCGCTCCGCTGCCATCCCTCAAGGATGGTCATGCGCCCGGAATACGTCAATCTCGAAGGGTTTCGTGCACGATCTGCCCGTCCATGACGGTGAGCACGACGGGCATCTCGGGGATGTCGTGCGGGTCGGCGGTGAGCAGGTCCCCGTCGAGCACACACAGGTCGGCGACCTTGCCCGGTTCCAGGGAGCCCTTCCAGTCGTCGGCGAAGTCCTGCCAGGCCGCCTCGATCGTGTACGTACGGATGGCCTCGGCCAGGCCGATGCGCTGCTCGGGGCCGCTGACCCGGCCAGCAGCCTTCGACTCGCGCAGCACCATGGTGGCGATGCCCTGGCGCCAGTCCGGGTAGGTGACGGGGGCGTCGGACCCGCTCGCGACCCGTACGCCGGCGTCGATGGCATCGCGGTAGGGCCATGCGTAGGCGGCCCGCTCGGCGCCGACGAACTCCTCCTCCATGTCGGCGACGGTCCACTTGATGGTGGGGTTCATGTTGACGCCGAAGTCGTGCGCGGCCAGCACCTTCATGCTGTGCGCGGTGAGGAAGTCGCCGTGGATGACGTAGTGGCGGGCGTCGGGCCGCGGATGCTCGGCCATGGCCGCGGCGAACGCGTCCGCGACGGCGTCGCAGGCCCGGTCGCCGGTGACATGGACGCCCAGCTGGTGCCCGGCGGTGTGGGCGTGCCGGATCATGGCGTCGATCTCGGCGGTGCGCTCGCTGTCGGTCTCACCGCCGACACACAGGGAGCCGCAGCCGCCGCCGACGTACGGCTCATGCATCCAGGACGTCTTGTTGGGGACGATGCCGTCCGCGAAGATCTTGACCCCGAGGATCGCGAGGCGGCGGGGATCGGTCTCGTCGGGCTTGCCGAGGGCGGTGAGGGTGCGGGCGAACTCCTCGGCGGTGCCGGCCATTCCGGTGGGCAGGAGGAGGACGCCGAGACGGGCGGTCAGTTCGCCGTCGGCCAGCAGCCGGCGGTAGACGTCGAGGGTCTCCGCGCCGAGCGCGCCCCGCATGATGCCGTCGCCGCCGGGACCGAGTCCGGGCTCGGTGTAGCTGGTCACGCCGAGCCTGGCGAACGTGGCGAGTGCCGACCTGATCGCGTCGGTCCGTTCCTGCCGGCTGAGCGGCGGCAGCGCGTTCTGGATGAGGGCCTGGGCCCCCTCGTGGAGCAGCCCGGTCGGCTCCCCCGTTCCGTCCACGACGATGGCTCCGCCGGGCGGCGCGACGGTGTGCCGGTCGATCCCGATGAGCTCCAGCGCCTTGGAGTTGACCCAGGTGGCGTGCCCGGAGAAGGAGTACAGAACGACCGGATGGTCCGGGCTCACGGCGTCCAGGTCGTGCCGCGACGGCTGCCGCGAGGGGTCGCGGACGCACTCGTCGAGGAAGCCGGTGTCCCAGCCGTGTCCGGTGATCCACTGTCCCTGCGGAAGCCGTCCCACGGCCTCCCGTACCACCTCGGCCACGTCCGCGAGGGAGGACACGGCGGGATGGCCGAGTTCGAGGGAGAGCGGCGGCGTCGCCATGCCGAAGGCGCATCCATGCAGATGGGAATCGTTGATTCCGGGAAGCAGTGTCGCTCCCCGCAGCTCGACGACACGGGTGCCGGGTCCGATGAGCGGCGCGACGTCCTCCCGGCCTCCGACGGCGCTGATGACCCCACCGGTCACCGCCAGAGCCGAGGCGACGGAGAACTCCGCGTCGACCGTGACCACCCGACCGCCGAGAAACACCAGATCCGCATACGTGTCCACAGAAGGGTCCTTTCAACAAACTGGGCGCATCACCGCCGCCCACGAACGATCTCCCCAGGACTATGACCGCGCCCCCGCCGCCCGCACATCGGTCATCCCACCGATGCGCGCTCCCGCGGCGGCGGCCCGACGAGGCCGGGCCCGCGAAGGTTCTCCGGGAACTGTGCGCCGGGAGCGACGAGTTCTGCCGGACCGCTCGGTCCTACTCCATGACAGCGACTGAACCGAGCTTGCAGGAGCACCTCATGCGGAAGATCATCGCCGGTCTGTTCTCGTCTCTGGACGGTGTGGTGGAAGCCCCCGAAACGTGGAACATGCCGTACAACAGCGCTGAGTCCGGGGCGGCCCTCCAGCGGCTTTTCGAGAACGCGGACACGGCTCTGCTGGGCCGCAGCACCTATCAGCGGTGGAGCACCTTCTTCCCCACGCCACCAACGAGCAGGTACCCACCGCCGACTGGATGAACGCCTCCCCCAAGTACATCGTCTCCTCCACGCTCACCGGCGTCGACGAGTGGAAGAACAGCCACCTGATCACCGGTAACGACATCGTCGGCCCGATCCGGGACCTGAAGTCGCAGCCCGGCGACTCCATCAATGCCGGCGGCAGCATCACCCTGGTCCAGTGGCTCATGCGCAACGGTCTGCTCGACGAGCTCCACCTCCAGGTCAACCCCGTCGTCGTCGGCACCGGACGTACCCTCGCCGGCGGCGAGAGGATTCCCCTGGCGCCGGCTGCCAGCCACACCTTCGCCAACGGCGTCATCGAGGCCCACTACACCCTCCAGGCAGACTGACCCTCATTACGTTCACCGACGGCGACGCCCCATCAGGCGGGGCGTCGCCGTCGCCGTCCGCCGGCTCAGTCGCGCAGGAACGTCTCGATCGCCGTCGCCAGCACCACCGGTGTCTCATACATCGGGTAGTGGCCGCTGTTGGCGATCTCCTCCAGTTCCGCGTTCGGGTAGAAGCTGAGCCAGGTGGCGCGCATCACGTCGGCCGTGAGGGCGAGATCGTGCTCACCGACGATGACCTTGACCGGAACGGGGTTGCCGACGATCCGCTGCGTCAGATCTGCGGTGACCCAGTCCTGGACGTAGCCGCCGAACGCCTCACGGGTCGAGAGCTCCAGGGAGCGGTCGACCATCAGGTCGACCCACACCCGGCTCGCCCGGTGCCCGGTGACCAGGTCCACGATCGCCCGCCGCCGGTCGCGGTCCTGCGCGGCGCCGTAGAAGAGCGCCTCGCCGTCGGCGTCCAGCGGGTAGGGACCGGCGGGGACCGGGGCCAGACCGACCAGCTTGCGCACGCGTCGCGGAGCCTGTGCCAGCACGTACTGCATGGCCTTGCCGCCCATGGAATGGCCGAGGAGGGAGAAACGCTCCCATCCGAGTTCGTCGGCCAGGGCCAGGACGTCGTCCGCGATCTCGGCGAGTGTGTACTCGCCGGTGACGTCCTTGCGGTCGCCGTAACCGCGGTAGTCCAGGAAGGCGTAGCTGAAGGTGTCGCCGTCCAGGCAGTCCAGGACGGGCCCCCACCCGGCGCTCGTGCCGAACCAGTCGTGGAGCACCAGGACCTTGTGGTCGCCGGAACCGATCAGACGGTGCGGAATGCTCATGACGTGGGTCCTCCCGTGCGTGGTGGTGACCGAACGGCCCGACGAAGCGCCACCGGCCGTCAACAGTTCGATCCTCTCGGGCAGTTCCGCGGAGTACGCAGAGGGGTCATGACGCGCCCGACACCGCGCCACGCGATGAGGTTGCGCGGGTTCACGCACCCGACGGCCGGCCCGGGGACGGATACCCCGCCGGACGCCACCCCACGCGCGGGGCTCCCACCGAGCCTGCCCTGCCCTGCCCTGCCCTGCCCTGGAGTGGTCTCCCGATATCCGCGTGTCGGAAACGGGGTGTGCCTCGTTGACGGGATGCGGTCCTGGTCCGTCCGGACCGGGTCGGATCTTGCGAGCACCGGGGCGGTCGCCCGGGTGGAGGAGGAGCGCGATGGGTACGGAGACGTGGGGCACGGCCGGCGGCGCGGGGCGTGTGGGTGTGCGGGCCGCGGTGCTGGGTGCGGTGGCGGGGGCGGCGTTGCTTCCGGCGGGTGCCGCTCACGCGAATGTGATCGGGATCGGGAACGCGGTGTTCGGCAACACGTGTGTCAGCCAGGGCGGTGCTCGGGCCGAGGGTGCCACGGTGGCCGGCAGCGGCGTGGGCAGCGGCAATCGGGCCGGTTTGCCGCTGAGCCTGCCGCGCAACCACTGCGGCAACAGCGGCATCATCTGCACGGCCCTGATCCCCGCCGCGTACTGAACGGGCGGGTGAGCAGGCTGTGACGGGACAGTTGGCGGCGGGCCCGCACGTGCCGGACGTGCCGGTGGAGGAGCGGGCGGTGGAGGCGCTGCTGTCCCTGAGCGGGCGGACGCTGCCCCTGCTTCGCGGGTGGGTCGGTTCGGATCCGGGCTGCGGTGTGGCGCGGGCCCTGTTGTCGCTCGTGACCGGTGACCGCTGGGACGACACGGTGCTGAGGGAGCAGCTGGTGACCGCGCACCGGGACGCGATGGCGGCCGGTGAGCGGGAGGCGAGTCTGGTCTACGGGGTGTTCCTTCATACGCACCGGCAGTACCGGCTGACGGCCGACCATCTGGTGGGGCATTTCGAGCGGTGGCCGGCCGATGTGCTGGCCGGCCTGATGATGGGCGCGTTCTCCGCCTGCGGGGACGCCGCCTACCGGGAGCACGGCGACGCTCTGATGGAGGAGCAGGCCGCGGTGGCGGGCCCGGAGAGCTGGCCGTGGATGAGCTGGCTCGCCTCGGCCAGGGCCGAGCAGGGACGCGTACGGGAGGCGCACGGACTGGCCGGGCACGCGCTGGGCCTGTACCCCCGCTCGGGGGTGGCCGCTCACGCCCTCGCGCACGCCGAGCATGAACTCGGGGCCGGGCGTCACTGCGTCGATTTCCTGGACCAGTGGCTTCTGGCGGACCCGCGGGCGGTGCAGTCACGGCATCTGAACTGGCATGCCGCCCTGCAGTCCATCGCCTGCGGAGACTTCGCGGACGCGCGTCGGCGGGCGGATGCGGCACTGGCGCGTACGGATGTCGGCATGCGGGCCGCGACGAACTGGCGCCTGCTCCTGGTCGGGCAGTCACCGGCGGGGCGCAGCGATCCGGATCACGTCCGGGAACTCCTCGCCGCGCCGGGCGGGATGGCGGAGGTCTTCCACACCTTCAACCTCGCCCTGGCCCTGGCCGTGGAGTCCGCGGCCGAGGACCTGCACATCCTGGCCCGCAGGGCAGCAGCCGACGAACGCCCCGACTTCCGGGAGGTTCTGGCACCCGTGGTGCGGGCACTGGCGGAAGTCACCGCGGGCCGCCCCCGAGCGGCGGTGGACCTGCTGGCCGGTCTGGGCGAGAAAGCCGAACGCATCGGCGGAGTCCGGGTCGAGCGCGAGATCATCCAGGACACCCTCGCCCGAGCCCTCATCGACGCCGGCCAGCACACCCGCGCGGCCGCCCTGCTCCACCACCGCACCACCACCCGCCACCACCACACCTACGAGGACCTCCTCCTGACCCCGCGTACACCGGCCACCGGGACCGGCCACCGCTGATGCCGTGCGGGCATGCCCCGGGGCGCATGCCACTGTCGACGGCCCGCATGAAAAGATCCCGCCCGTGATCGAGACATGGACCTTCACCAAGCGGACCGTCGACCGTGGCGATGCTCCTTCGGCTGTGACAGCCGAGGACGCGGTGGAAGAACTCGGCGGACGGATCGCCGAAGGAAAGCTCGATTCGTGGCTGATCAGCTCGACAGGGCGACTTCTCGCCGTCGTGACGAACACCGAGCGGGCGATGGTGATGCTGCTCGACCGCGAAGGCGACCCCGGCGCGCACGCCTCGGACCCAGGAGCGGAGGACTGGAGCGACGGCTTCGTCCTGGAGAACGGGCAGAACGACGAGTACCCCGACGAGGACACCGTGCCCCTCGACGACGCGTTCCGCATCGTCCGCCACATCATCTCCCACGGCACCCCGCCCCCGGACGCGGCATGGACCATCGACCGCTGACCCATGCACCGCTCCCGAACACTTGTTCCTCGGTGTCAGGCCATCGGGCTGTAGCCTGCGAGAATGGTCGACTCGTTCGGGGTGAAGCTCGGTGCCAAGGCTGCACGTCTGCTGGCCAGGCTCGGACGTACCGACATCCTGCCGGGTCTCACGGAGCGGGAACTGACCGGTATCGAAACGCGGTTCGGGTTCGCGTTCGCCGAGGACCACCGAGCCTTCCTCTCGGTGGGACTGCCCACCGGACCGGGGTGGCCCGACTGGCGCCACGGCAGTGCCGTCCAGCTCCGGTCCTGGCTCGACAAGCCGGCCGAGGGCGTGCTGTTCGCCGTGGCGGAGGCGGCCTTCTGGCATCCGGCCTGGGGCACGCGTCCCGCCGGACGGACGGACGCGGTATCCGGCGCGAGGGCGCACCTGGCGTCAGTGCCGCAGCTGGTCCCCGTCCGTTCCCATCGCTACCTGCCCGCCGTCCGGGGAGCAATCGCTCACCCGGTGCTGTCGATCCGGGGCCCCGACATCATCCCCTACGGATACGACCTCATCGACTACGTGCGCCGGGAGTTCGGCGGCCCGCAGGACAGTACCGAAGAAGGGCAGGGGGCCGTTGCCGTCACCACAGCTTTCTGGGCGGACTTCCTGACCTGGTCGAACTGGGAAGGGTAAGCGGACCGGTATCGGTGAGGCGAAATTCCAGAAGGTGGTCACTGCCTGACCTGCCGTCAAGATCAGTGCGATTTCCTTCAGAAAAGGAAAGAAAGCGATCAAGAATTTTGCATCTTGGTCGCTCCTCACACCCGGCGAGTCGGCCACACGTTCGGAATTCCGCCCTCGTCGGCTTTTCGTGTCCCGTTCCGGGTACACATATCGGATTACGGCATGAGTACGTGGCCAAGGCGAGGCCGTCCCGGCTAGTGTCCCGTCCGAGAGGGGGCCTGGACCGAGCCCGCGAACCGGGAACCACGCCCTCCTTTCTTCAGCATTCCGACCATCACAGGATTCCCTGGGGGAGCCCATGCCTTCTCGATATGCGCTCCGAGGCGCCGCAACGTCTCGGAGCGCTGATGACGGTAGCGGCGCGAAAGCTGGTTTCGCACGGCCGCGTGCCTGCACTGTCACGCTTCACCCCGGCGGCGCATGCGCGCTGTGCGGTCCTTCCACGGGTCCCGCGGACGGCGTGCGGGCGGGGATGTGCGGGCCGGGCGGTTCGGAGGTGCCCGCGTGGACGTCCCGTGGCCCGCGCCACTCCCGGCCGCGGGCCCGGGTCGGCCGGATGCTCCGTGGACCGGTGGGCTCCCGCCCGGCCATCAGGGGTGCGTGACACCCGTTTCGCGCACCGGAATGTACCCCCGCCCGAAGTGGAGTAATCGGCTCCGCACAGCCGTCTCCCCCGCACCGGTGCGGGACGGCCGGGCAGTGCGAGGAGGAACGACATGCCGCGAGACGACGCGAAGCGGACCTGTGGCTTCTGCGGCGCCGAGCTGCCGGAACCGAAGGGTCCCGGGCGCCGGCGCGTCTACTGCGACGCCGGCCACCGGCGCCAGGCCCAGCGCCGCAGGGAACGTGAACGGCCGTCCGCGGGCGAGGGCAGGCGGTCGCTCGGGCAGGAGATCGCCGCGGAACTGCACAGACTGGCCGGTGCGTTGCTGGAGGCCACGTACGCGGGCGAGGACCTGGCCGAACTCGTACAGCGCGCGCGGGCTGTACAGAACGAGATCGACTGCTTCCTCGCCGCGGAGGTACTGGCCGGCCGGGCACGGGGAGCCCGGTGGGACGACATCGGCAGGGCGGTGAACGTGACGGCTGAGACGGCCCGGTCGAAATGGCAGGCGGACCGTGTCCGGCGGCAGTTGGACCACCGGGCGCTCTCGCAGCGGGCCGCGCCGCTGCCGGCCCCTCGGACCTTGGCCTCCATACAGCCGGGCAAGACCGCGGTTCCAGCGGACGGACCGGCTCCGGGCGCCCCGGTGACCGCCCGTCAGCGGCTCGCCGCCGCCCTGTCCCAGGCACAGCGGGAGAGCGGGTTCAGCATCCGCAGGATCGCCGACCTCACCATGCTCTCCCCTTCCTTCATCTCCCGGGTCCTCTCGGGAGAGCGGCTGCCTTCGTGGGACCTGGTGTGCCATCTGTGCACCATCGTGGGCCAGGAGCCCCGGGAGTTGCGCCTGCTGTGCGAGGTCGCCCACGGCATCACCCAGCCGGCCCGGCAGACGGTCACCGAGTACATCGCCTCGCTGAAAGCGGCACTGCGCGGGCTGCATCTGGCCGCCGCGCGTCCTTCGCCCGAGCAGGTCCACCGGCGCAGCAACGGGCGGGTACCGGCGTGGCTCGTCGCCCAGGTGCTGAACGGGGACGCGGTGCCCGAGTGGGAGATCCTCGGTGCGACCGTCACCGCGCTGGGCGGTCAGGCGGCCGATTTCAAGCCGCTGTGGGAGGCGATCCACTACAGCGTCCTCATGGCGGACGACTCCCGTGTTTCCGGCCTGGTCACTGATCCGACAACTTGAGGGCGGTGCGGACGACATGACGACCACGTGGATGCCCCACTCCGCGCAGCCCGGCCGCATGCCGGTGCGCGTCACGGACGGCAGGACCGCTCTGATCGCCTTCCACGCCTTCCGTGCCCTCTACCGGGAGGGTTACCTCGCCTACGCCACGGCGAGACTCGGTGCGGACGGCCCCGCCGAGCAGGCGGTCGAGGACACGCTCACCGCGCTCGCGGTGCGCTGGTCCACCACCCTGGGCTGCTCGCACCCGGCGGCGGTCGCCTGGCGGATGCTCTCGGAGAGCGTGGACCACGTCGACGGGACCGGTCGCGCGTGTTCCTGCCGCCGGCGCTGCGTGAGCGACGCGCTCGTGCTGGGTGCCGACCTGCGGATGGAGACCACCAGGGCGGCCGAGCTCATGGGACTGCCCCACGGGGAGTTCCTCGTCGCCCTGCACACCGCGGGTGCCGACGGCCCGGTCCCCTGTTCCTGCAGGCCGCCGCGACAGCGGACCGGAGTCTGAAACACGCGCCTCTCACCACTCCCCCGTGCTCCCCCTCGTCCGGGGAGCACCTTGGTCAGCCGTTCGTGGTCTCGTGCCACCGCTGAAATTTCACTACGCTTCCCCTCCGGGCGCGCCGACCTGGGCGCGCCGTACAGTCATCCGGGGGATGCGATGCAGGCTGATGACCGGCTTCCGTACGGGGTGGATGTGCGGACACCGAGCGTCGCTCGGATGTACGACCATCTGCTGGACGGGAAGGACAACTTCGCCGCGGACCGTGCCGCGTGCGACGACCTCTTACGCCAGGTGCCCAGCATGAAACTGCTCGCACTGAACAACAGGGCGTTCCTGCGGCGCGTGGTGCATTCCCTCGCCCAGGACTACGGCATCCGTCAGTTCATCGACCACGGGTCCGGTCTTCCCACCCAGGACAACGTGCACCAGATCGCCCAGCGTGTCAGGCCCGCCTCGCGGGTCGTGTACGTCGACACCGATCCGATCGTCCGGACCGTCGGCGGCGCGCTCCTGGAGACCGATGAGCGGACCGCGGTGCTGCAGGCGGACATGCGGGACACCGAGGCGATCTTCGAGAGCGAACAGGTCGCGCGCCTGATCGACCTGCGTGAGCCCGTCGCCGCGCTCTTCGTCTCGGTTCTGCACTGCATCCCCGACGCGGACCGTCCGCAGGAGCTCATCCGCAGGGTGAGGAGCCGGCTGGCGAGCGGCAGCATCATGGTCATCTGCCAACTGGTCAGCGAGAGCGCGGAGGTCCGTGACGGCGTCTCCGACTTCATGGACCGCGAGACCCACGGGCACTGGGGCCGCGTGAGGACGCGTGCCGACGTCGATGCCTACTTCCGGGAGAACGACCTCGGCATCCTGGAACCGGGGCTCGTCGAGGTGTCCCGGTGGCGGCCCCTGGCGACCGCGGACGCCCCCGCGCAGAGCAGTTTCGAGTGGGAGGAGTTCGGCGGCGCCGGAGTCGTCCGCTGACGGCCCGGCGCACGGTGTTCAGGACAGGGTGACGGCCAGCTCGTCGAGCCGGTCCTCCAGCTGGGTGAGGGTCTGATCGGCCGGGTGGGACATGCAGGAGAGGCTGAAGATCCGCGACTGGTAGCGCTCGGCCTCCCCCTCGCCCTCGACGCACCGGGCACTCTCGCTCTGCTCCAGGTAGACGAAGTCGGACAGCAGCTCGTCCGCGAACCGCAGGTGCACGATCGGATGTCCCACGGCTCCGGTCATCCCCATCGACAGCGGGGCGATGTGCAGGCTGATGCGGTGCCGCAGGTCGCTCTTGAGGAGGGCGATCAGGTGCTCGATCTGCCGGTACATCACTCCGGGGCTGCCGGCCGGGCGCCGCAGCACGTCCTCGTCCATGACGGCCACGAGCGCGGGTGGGTCCTGAGCGCGCAGGAACATCTTCAGCCGGCTGACCCGGGCCGCGGCCCGGTCCTCGATCTCCTTCTGCGACGCGTCGGGAAAGCCCGCACGCATCACCAGCTGGGCGTACTCGGTCGTCTGCAGCCAGCCGGGAACCAACTGCGGCTCGTAGGACATGATGCGCTGCGCCGCCGGCTCCAGGGCGAGCAGCGGCTGTACCCAGCGGGCCACGGAGCCGCCGAACGGCTCCCAGACATCAGGGCGCTCTCCCTGCGCGGCGATGGACAGCGCGTGGGAGAGCTCCCGTCGATCGGTGATCCCGCACAGCCCGAGCAGAGCCGTGGCATGACGTCCCGCGTGTTCCGTGCGCTCGCCCTTCTCCAGCCGGCTCACCGTCGGTGCCGATGTGCCGATCCTCCGGGCCGCGTACTTGCCGGTGAGGTTCGCGCTGATGCGGCACTGGCGGAGGTGTTCGCCCAGAGCCCGGCGGTGGGCCGCCGCGCCCAGGTGAGGGCGGGGTGCGAACCCGCGTATGGAGAGGGTCTCCACGTGCTTGCCGGTCATGGCGATACCTCCCCTGGGAGCCGGTCACTGGGGAGTCAGTATGGCAGCGCCGGTCCTGGGAATCACCCATTGGTCATAAATCTGGCAGCCCTTACAGGGCGAAGTCGAAATCACCGTCCTTCACGCCGAGAAGGAACTCCTGCATCTCCGCCGGTGTGTAGACCAGGGCGGGCCCCGCCGGGAAACGGGAGTTCCTCATCGCGATTTCTCCCCCCTCCAGACGGGCTACTTCCACGCAGTTCCCCCCGGCATTGCTGCGGACGCTCTTGTGCCACACCGCACCCGGGATCGCTTCGGCACTCACACCGTTGACCTGCGTCATCACGCTCACTCCTGTTCCTGTATCCACCCCGCCGCACCTTCTCCCCACCCCCGAAAGGGAAAGAATGTGCGACCAGGGGCGTCCTGAAATTTCAGCCGCACTTTCCAAACGAGCATCGCGGCGCCAGGTAGCGGGACAAAATGCGGTGAGCGTGCCGCACCCGCTCACGACGGGGGAGACCCATATGCCGGAGACCCACCACCAGCAGCGCACCGCCCCGGTCCGCGCCCCCCGCGCCCGGACCCCCGGCCCCCAGGACCTGACCGCCCATCTCAGCCTCGGCGCGCCCCCGTTCGCCGCGTACCGGATCGGGGAGACGACGTCCTGTCTCCACGAGGCGAGAAGGTTCGCCTCGGACGTCCTGCGCCGATGGGGCCTGGAAGCCGTACGCGAGGACGCCGTACAGGTCGCCTCCGAACTCGTCGCCAACGCGGTGCGCCACGGCCGCCGCACTCCCCCGTACGCGAGGGACGCCCATGTCGTCTGGCTCGCCCTCACCCGGCGCCCCCACAGCCTGCTCTGCGTCGTCTACGACCCCAGCGACCGGCGCCCATGCCTCACCCGGCCGGCCCTCCTGGCCGAACACCACCGCGGACTCCCCATCGTCGACGCGCTCAGTGAGGACTGGGGCTGGAAGCCCGCCGGCGAGTCCGGCAAAGCCGTATGGGCCCGGTTCCCCCTGGTCGCCTGAACAGGGGGAACCGGTGGAGCGATCACGCCCTTGTCCGGCCCGGCGGGGATACCCAGGCGGGCAGATCGCTGCCCCATTCGGTGGGCGGACGGTCCCAGTTGCGAGGTGCCCCGTCGTAGTGCACGGGCGGAAGGGCGTGGTCGAGCATGCCGTAGGGCGATACCGTCCTGGACAGCCAGGGCTGAGGGGCGTGGGCTTCGCCGTCGAGCGGTGCCGGAACGATGCCGTGCAGCAGCCAGGACGCGGTACCGGCGAGGGACAGCCGCAGGTGCCTCCCGCCGCCGGACGTCTGCCGGTCGGTCAGGGCGCGCAGCACCGCGGCCGCGAGAAGGTACCCGGTGCCATGGTCCAGCGCCTGCGCGGGGAGCACTCCCGGGGAGCCGTCGGCCGACGCCTCGACCGAGGCGATACCGCTCGCCGCTTGGACCAGGCTGTCGAAACCGCGCCGCGATGCCCAGGGTCCCGACCATCCCCAGGCACACAGCTGGGCGACGATCAGGTGGGGGCGCCTGGCGAGGAGTGCGTCCGGGGCCAGACCGTACCGGTCCAGTGCGCCGGGCCGGTAGCCGGTGAGGACGACATCGGCGGAGCCGAGAAGCTCCTCGAAGACCCGCCGGTCCTCGGGGGCGGAGAGGTTCAGCAGGGTCGATCGCTTCCCGAATCCGGTGTCGGCGTGGGCGTCCCCGTCCTCCATGAGCTGCGGCGGGTCCACACGTAGTACGTCCGCCCCCAGCAGGGCGAGTGTGCGCGCCGCGACCGGGCCGGCGATGACCCGCGTCAGGTCGAGGACCCGCACACCACCGGCCGGGAGCGAGGCCTGCGGGAGTGTCCGCGGGCCGCTCTCCGCGAGGAGCCGCGTCTCGGCCAGCGGGATTCCGGCCCGGATCGGGGTCCGGGCCACCGCCACGGCAAGGCCGCCCGCCGCGTGGACGGTCTCCTGCACGGACCGCGCCGGGCGCGCGGCCAGTTCGTCCGACAGCAGCCCGGCCAGCGTCCGGTCATCGCCGGAGTCGGGCAGGCCCAGTGCGCCCAGCAGGCGGGATCGGTGGTGCGGGTAGTTGGCATGGGTGCGTACCCAGCCGTCCGCCGCACGCCAGAAGCCGGACAGCGGCGCGAACGATGCCGGTGCCCGCCCGTCGATGCGCAGGTGTCGCTCGCTGACGAACGACGTCGCCACCGCGGCCTCGTGCACCCGTACCGCCGGCACGGCCCCCGCGCTGCGCCGCGCGAGCAGTTCCGCGGCTGCCAGCGAGCACACGCCCACGGTGGCCCGCGCCAGTTCGCGCACCGGCAGCCGGGCGGGCAGGACCCCGCTCGCCCCCGTGTACGACACTCCCCCGACCAGTTCGGCCCGCCCGCCGAGAGCGTTCCAGGCGTAGGCAGTCGCCTCATCATCGATATGCGTCATCAGGCCATCCTGCTGGCAGCCCCGGGGCGGCGATGCCGGGGGGCCACCCCGCTGGGCGCCGCGTTCCTCCCGCCCGTACCTCGACCGCCAAGGAGCAGGCCGGGCCCGGTGGGCCGAGGGATCTGCCCACCGGGCCCGGCCCGACGCTCCGTACGGTCTTCATCCCCTGTCGGTCACGCCGGATCGATGCGGGAGACGCTGCCGCCGATGGCGAGCACGTACAGCGCGCCGTCGCCGCCCTCCACGAACGAGATGACCTCGCCGCCGTTGACTCCGAGGTCGCTCTCGCCCGTCACCTCGCCGTTCTCGATCCGCAGGGCGCGGATGGTGCCGTCGCAGTAGTCGCTGAACACGTACTGTCCCTCAAGGTCCGGGATGGTGTCGCCGCGGTAGACGTATCCGCCGGTCACCGAGCAGCCCAGTCCGTTGCGGTCGTACTCGTGGACCGGCGGCACGTGGTTCGCGGGCTCGGTGCCGCCCCGGAAGGCGTGGGTGCCCTCCATCTCGGACCAGCCGTAGTTCTCCCCGCCCTCGCTGTCCGCCGGGGCCCAGTCGATCTCTTCCCAGGCGCTCTGGCCCACATCGCCGATGAGCAGGTCGCCCGTGCCCTTGTCGAAGGAGAACCGCCACGGGTTGCGCAGCCCGTACGCCCAGATCTCGGCCTTCGCGTTCGGTACGTCGACGAACGGGTTGTCCTCCGGGATCGCGTACGGCTCGCCGCCGGAGGGATCGATCCGGAGCAGTTTGCCGAGCAGCGTGCCGAGGTTCTGCCCGTTGCCCTCCGGGTCGCCGCCCCCGCCGCCGTCGCCGAAGGCGATGTAGAGATAGCCGTCGGGGCCGAACCTGATGTCGCCGCCGTTGTGGTTGGAGTACGGCTGTGTCTGCGTGAGGACGGTTCGCCGGGTCTCCGGCTGGAGCTCACCGTCCCGCACACCGAACTCGTCCACGGTGCTGGTGCCCTCACGGTCCGTGAAGGAGATGTAGAAGTGCGCGAACTCCTTGTCGAACGCGATGCCCAGGAGGCCGCGTTCGCCGTCGGTGGTGGTCTCGTCGGAGATGTCCAGGACCGGCTCGCCGAGGTTCTGACCGTCCAGGACCCTTACGGTGCCTGCGCGTTCGGCGATCCAGACCGTGTCGCCCGGTCCGGCGGTACCGGCGGTCGGGGTCTGAGCCGTGGCCACTTTCTTGAGCGCGACCTTCGCCGCCCGATCCGCCGGGGCGGAATCGTCGGCGGACGCTGTGGCCAGGGCGAGGGAGGCGATGAGGCAGATGGTGCCGATGATGGCCGAGCTTCTGGTACGAACGTTCACCGTGACCTCCTGGAGGCGGCGAATGGGGGGACCCGGCTGCTGGGGGCAGAGTTCTGCGGGTGTTGCCCGTGCCGGCACGCAACCTGGGTGGGGGGATGCTGTGCTGTTGGCCACCGATGAGAATACAGGGACGGATGCTCTTGGCGTAGACCAATGCCCCATCCGTACGCGCCTGTTGCTCCTTTCGCCTGTCTCCCGATCCGTTCGCGCCCAGTGCGCGGTTCCGGGGCCCGGCCCGCGCGCTGCCGCGTCCCGGAGCGCTCAGAGGTACGTGGCGGCGGTGACGCAGAAACCGCCGAGGGCGACGGCCCAGACGTACGGGAGGGTGCGCAGCATGACCTGTTGCGGGGTGACCCCCGCGTACTGGGCGCTCCACACGGTCTGGGTGCTGGTGGGGTCGGCGACGCCGAAGACCTGGTTGTACGAGGTGGCGAGGCCCAGGACGGCGGTTGCGGGGTAGATCCCGGCAGCGATGAGGACGCCCGCGATGCCCGCGCCGAGACCGAAGACGTTGAGCGGCCCCCGGTAGAGGCAGAGCGGGACGAGCAGCGTGAACACAAGGACGAACAGCACGGCGTTCTGCGGGCTGACCGCCTCGACCAGGGGCTGGAGTGCCTCGACGGCGCCCGGCAGCTTCACCGCGGCGAGCAGGATGCCGATGGCGACGAAGAGGGCGATCGGCGGGGCGGCGACCTCGAAGGCTCCGTAGAGCGTGCGCAGCAGCCGCTTGTTCATCCCGCCGGGGCGGGTGGTGGTGACCAGCGCGTAGAGCACGCCCGCCAGGAGCGAGGGGATGATCGGCACATCGAGGCCGAGGGCCAGGACCAGCGGGACGACCGGGGTGAGCAGGGCGTACCAGGGGGCGTCGCCGAGCTTCGCCCGCCGCGAGGCGGGCTTGGCCGTCGCGGGCCTGAAGGCCCAGGCGTGTTCGACGCCGCGGCGGCGGGATTCCACGAGGACGAAGAGGACCGCGGCGACGAGCGCGAGGGGGAACAGCTTGATCATGAAACCGCGGACGGTCGGGATTGGCAGTTCCAGGGCGGTGGAGAAGAACTGCCACACGGGGAGTTCGAAGGGGATGCCGACCGCGATGCCCATCAGGATGGTGCCGGCCGCGGTGGTCCTGGGGATGCCGACCGCGACCATGGCGGGGATGCCGATGATTCCGGCGAGCATCGCGGCGGGTGCGGAGCCGGTGACCGTGCCGACGAGGGCGGAGACCGCGAGCACTCCGAGTGCGACCGCGGTGGGGCGGTCGCCGCCGAATTCGATGATCTTCCGGACGAGGGTTCCGGCGATGCCGGTCTCGTCGAGGAGCTTGCCGAGCCAGGAGCCGAGCAGTACGGCGATCATGGTGGCTGCGAGGGCCGGGGCACCGTCCTGGAGGACGGTCTGCAGCACGCTCTTCTTGCCGGTGAGCGGGGCGCCGGAGACGAGGGCGATGGCGACGGCGAGCAGCACCAGGGCGAAGGCGGTGGGGAGTCTGCGGGTGAGCATCGCGGCGACTCCGGCCGCCATGACGAGCAGGATGACGAGACCCATGACGGTCAGTTCTCTCTTCCGTGCGGGGCGGGCGCGGTACCGGCCTCGGCGAGCGCGGCGGTGATCAGGAGGGGGCTGCGGCCGAGTCCGCAGACGGTCCGGGCGTGGGCGTGGGCGGCGATCTCCTCGGCGCCCACGACATGGCCGAGCAGCCGGTGGCGGCCCAGCCGCAGGACGGTGTGGCCGAGCGCCCGCTTGAGGGCGGCCCGTGCCGGTCCGTGGTGGAGCTGTTCGTGGACGGCCTCGTGGGCGAGGGCGGCGGCGCGGAGGGAGCCGGCGGGGAACCAGTGACGCCAGCCGCGCGCCTCGACGATCTCCTCCGCGCGGGCGAAGGAATCGGCGAAGACCTCGATCGTGGGTTCGGGCCGGGTGGTGTAGCGGGCGAGGAGACCGAGGTCCAGCCCGCCGTCGGACTCCACGACGCGTGCCCGGTGCCGCACTGCGGGCAGCCGGGTCCCGAACTCCTCGGCTGTCCGGGCCCATTGGCGCAGCAACGCCCGGTCGCGGCCTTCGTGGGTGGGGGTGCCGGCGAGCAGATCGACCGCGAGTTCGAGGTCGTCGGCGGTGTGCGGGGACGTCCTTCGCCCCTTGCCCGTCGCGCTGTTCATGTCCGTACCTCCAGTACCGCCACGACCTGCTCGTCGGCGGCTCGCGCCTTGAGTTCGCTGCGGGCGAGGGCGAGCAGCGGCTCGGGGTCGAGCACGCCGGAGAGGTCGGCGATCCGGGAGCCGATGAGCAGCCGTACGGCGGGGGCGCGGACGCCGCCGTCCCCGTACGAGGTGGTGTCCCGTACGAGTGCGGCGAGCACTTCGGGCGCACTGCCCACCGTGGTCGTCTCCACCTGGGCGTCCGCCGCGTGGAGCCGGATCACGCCGTCGCTGTCGATGACCCGGACCGGGCGGCGGACGGCGCGGAGGCGCCGGCGTATCTCGGTCCCGTACACGGTGTGCGCCGAGGTGCCCGCCAGTACCCGGACATCTGCCGGTACGGTTCTGAGGCTGGCGGCGGCGGTGCACAGGCGTTCATCCGCGCCGGCCCGGTGGGCCCGGTCCTGGGTGCGCAGTTCGGTGGCGCCGGTGGCCACGGCCCGTACCGTGCTGGTCTGCGGGTCGACGGTCACTTCGACCTCGACGCCGTCGGGCGCGGCGCCCTGGGCGACGACGGCGGCCTCGGCCTCGGCGCGGACGGCCAGTATCTGTTCCTCTCCCGCGCCGGGGATGATCCGCTCGATCTGTTCGCGGACGAGGGCCAGGGCGACACCGATCGGGCTGATGACCTCGCTGTGGCGGGCGATCCGGCCCTCCATGCCGCTGGTGGCGGCGAGGTGAGGGGTGACGGAGGCGGCGCCGCCTCCCCCTCCGACGAGCACGGCGGCGTCCTTGTCGAGCCGGTAGTCCTTGATCATGGCATCGACGACGGTCCTCACCTGTGCGGTGCCGGCGTCCAGGATCCTGGACGCCGCCGTCGGTACGTCGACGCCGAGGTGTGCGGCGAGCGGGGAGATCGCGGCACGGGCCGCGGCCGGGTCGCAGCGGGCGAAGTCGCCCTCGGGGACGCGGCCGAGCGCGTTGGCGGCGCAGGTCATGGTGAGGGCGTAACGGCCGCCCGCCGCCTCGATGACGGCGTAGTCGGCCGGGTCGTCGTCCATCGGCCGGATGGTGGTGACGGTGGCGTCGCGCAGGTCGTCGGGCGAGGCGAAGCAGGCGTACGGCAGCCCGGCGATGTGCGCGCTGCGCGGTCCGACACCGACGATCCTGCCGCCGTCGACGCGTGCCATGGAGCCGCCGCCGACGCCGACGGTGCGTACGTCCAGGGCGTTGAGGTAGGACGTGCGGCCGAGGATGACGGCGTGCCGGACGGCTACCTTGCCGCGCCGCACGACACTGATGTCGGTGGACGTGCCGCCGGTCTCCAGGAACAGGCCTTCGCTGATCCTCTCCTGCATGAGCGCGCCCGCGACGCCGGCCGCCGGGCCGGACAGGACGGTCAGCAGTGGTCTGCGCCGCATCTCGTCCAGGGACATCACCCCGCCGTCGCAGCGCATCACCATCAGGGGCGCGGTGACGCCCGCCTTGACGATGGAGGCGTCGACGAGGTCGGCGGTGGCCAGCATGCGGGGCAGGATGGCCGCGTTGATCACGGCGGTACGGGTCCGTTTGTGCAGGCCGTAGAGCGAGGTGATCCGGTGGGCGGCTGTCGCGGGGAGCCCGGCCGCCCGTGCGGCGGCGGTGACGGCTTCCTCCCCTTCCGGACGGTCGACTCCGAACGGCTCGCTGGCGACCAGGACCTCCGCGCCCTCCTGGGCGACGGCGTCGACGGCGCGGCGGACGGCGGCGGTGTCCTCGGGGTCCTCGACATGGGCGTAGGTGAGCGGAAGGCGCTTGCCCGGGGTGAGTTCGAGCCGGGCGAGCGCGGCGAGGCGGCGGGTGAGGACGGCTCCGGCGCCGGAGCCGATGCCGACCAGGCCGACCGTGGCGACGTCGCCTTCCAGCAGGGCGTTGGTGGCCTGCGTCGTGCCGTGGGCGAGGAAGGCGACATCCTCGGGGGCGCGGCCGGTCCGGTCCAGCAGCCTGTCGAGGGCGGTGACGATGCCGTGGGCCACGCCGTCCTCGTGGTGGTGGCTGGTGGGGACCTTCACCTGTCCCAGCAGTTCGAGTGTCGTGGCGTCGACGGCCACGGCGTCGGTGAAGGTCCCGCCGACGTCGATGCCGACTCGGATGCGGTGGGTGGTCATGGTGGGAAGCACCTCCTTGTGCTGCGGTGCGGGGGAACGGATTTTGATGGGCCCGGGGCGTGTGCCGAGAGTGGCGCCGTCCGCCCGAAGGGCGGGGCTCACGGCGTCCGGTGCGCTCCCAGGGCGGGGAGCCGGAGCAGCCGTCGCGCGCCCGCCAGGAATGACGGCCGAGCCTCAGTAGCCGCGGACGTCGGGCCAGTGGCGCTGGATCCCCGCGCGGTCCAGGACCCGGGCGAATTCGTCGAAGTGCTGGTCGTCCGCCTGCACCTGGTGCGGTTCGACGTCCTCCGCGAGGCAGTGTGCGGCCAGGGCACCGGCCGCCTCGCCGATGTTCCACTCCACCGGATGCAGGCGGTAGCAGCCGTTGGTGATGTGGGTCGTGCCGATGTTCTTGCCCGCCGGCAGCAGGTTGCGCAGCCGGCGCGGGACAAGAGCGCCGAGCGGGATCTCGAAGGGCACGGACCCGATGTCGATGTAGTTGTCGCCACCGGTGGAGGGGTGGAGGTCGATGCGGTACCCGCCGACGCCGACCGAGTCGCGGTAGCGGGTGCCGCCGCGCGGGCCGACGAGGTCGATGGCGACATCGTGTTCGGTGACGGTGGTGACGGCCTTGATACGGCGGGACTCGCGGATGTACGGGGCCTTGGCCAGCCCGTCGGCGGTGCCGGTGACATCGGGGCGGATGCGCAGGCCGGGGAAGCCGGTGCCGCCGTCCTGCCGGGGAGCCTCGGTCTGGAGCCAGTACAGCAGCGAGAGGGACAGCTGCCGTGCCTCGCGCAGGGCCTGGGTCTCCTCGCCGATGTAGGGCTTGAGCCAGTAGTCGTTGAGGGGCCAGTTGACGAGGGTGATGTCGGAGTCGAAGGAACCGGGGCGGTGCATCGTGCGGGCGAGGATGCGGCGGAAGCCCCAGAGTTCCTTGTCGCCCGCGTCGGCGCTCTGGTCGGCCGTGACGTCCAGGGGGTCGAGCGAGGGGTTGGGGACGAAGGTGCGGGGCACGGATTCGAGCGTGCGGGGGTCGGGTGCCTCGAAGCCGAGGAGCGGTCCGGGCCAGAAGTCGGGTCGGTAGGAGCGCCAGAACGCGTAGTCCTCGGGCCGGTCGACGGTGTGGTCCTGGCCGGCGTGGTGGGAGAGTGCGAAGCAGACGGTGATGCCCTGCTGGTTGAGCGGCTGCGCCTCGTCCGGCGCGTGGGGCTCGTCGAACTCCCCTCGCGCCTCCGCGCCGTTGGCGTGCTCGACTCCGGCGAGCGGCAGGAGCTCGCCGGTCTCGGTGGCATCGACGACGTAGCGGGCCGTGAGGGTCAGGCGGTTGCCGTCCGGCAGGGACTCGACGGTCACGGCACGGATGACATCGTTGTCGGACTCCGCGGCGACCGGACGGTGCCCGGTCAGAACGGTGAGCCGCCCCGCGGCCCGGTGGGGGGCGAGCATGGATTCCAGGACGGCGAGGGCGACACGGGGCTCGTGACAGAGCTTGCTGACGCGCCCCGCACCGGGGTTGAGTTCGGTCAGGGAGAGCGCCTCGGAGCGCAGTGGGTACCACTGCCGGTAGTACTGACGGATGCCCTCGCGCAGACCGCGGTACGAGGCCGTGGTGCCGAACTGTTCGACCCAGGGGTGCTCGTCCGGAGGCACGGCCTGCGAGGTGAGCTGACCTCCGATCCAGTCGGTCTCCTCCGTGAGGACGACACTGCGTCCGGCCCGGCAGGCGGCCAGTGCTGCCGCGACGCCGCCGAGGCCTCCGCCGACGACGAGGATGTCGGGTTGCTGCGCGTTCACTTCACTCCTTGTGGTGCGGGGAACTCGTGCGGCACGCAAGGGAATGCCACACGTGGTCGGGTGTTCGGATCGTGGATCCGTCGCCGGATCCACCGCCCGGGGGTCCGGGCAGGGGTGACGTCAGGCCCGTACCGGCGGCGGCCCGGCCGTCGCGCCGGGGCGGAAGGGGCAGGCCACGAGGGGCTCCGCAGCCTGTTCACCGGCCACCAGCGCGGCCAGCAGCCGAATGGCGGCGGCGCCCAACTGCGGCCGGGGGATGTCGAATCCGGCGGGCTCGGGCTCATGGGCCAGGTCGGCCGGCGGGCTGCCGAGCAGGGCCAGCGAGAGATCCCGGGGGCAGGACAGGCCCGCGTCATGGACGGCTCCGCGCAGCGCCCGCCAGGCGGCGCCCGTGTCGGTCTCCTCGGCGACGAACGCGGTGACGCCCTCGGCGAGACGCGCGTGCAGCCAGGCCGCCGTCAGCTCCGCCTCCGGGTCGGCGCACCGCAGGACGGCGGCCGGTCCGGCCGGCAGACCGGCTTCCTCCAGCCCCTTGAGGAAGCCGTGTTCACGGTCGGTCGAGGCGTGGGCGTCGTCGTCCTCGCGAACGAGCACGATCCGTTCGTGCCCGGCCGCGGCGAGCCGGGTCACGACTTCGGCGCTCGCGCTCACATAGTCGGCACCGACACAGGCGAGCCCCTCCAGTTCGTCGCGGCGGCCGATGTGGACCACGGGGAAGCCGTCGTCCACCAGGCGGCGCAGTTCGGCGGTGGGTGTGTGCCGGCCGAGGAAGAGACAGCCGTCGGCGAGCCTGACCCGGCTCAGCGCCTCCGGCCGGGTGGCACCGGCGCCGCTCGATCCCGTGAAGAGGACGAGATCGTAGCCGCGGGAGGCGGCCTCCTGCTCGACGCCGACGAGGAAGGGGTAGTAGGAGTGCCGCACATCGGTCGGGAAGGCGGCGGTGAAGGAGAACACGCCGAGCAGGTTGTTGCGGGCTGCCGCGAGCCGGCGGGCGACCGGGTCGGGGACGTACCCGAGGCTGTCCGCCGCGGCGAGGACCTTGTGCCGGGTCTCCTCGGAGATGGAGATGCCCTGCTTGTTGCCCCCGAGGACCAGCGAGACGGTGGCCTGCGACACCCCCGCCAGCCGGGCGACCTCGGCCTGCCTCGGACGGGAGGTCCGCCCACCCCGATCCTGAGCTTCCCGCTGTGCCATCTCCGGTCCCGATCCTTCGTTAATGCGTATTAGTACTGGGCGTTGACGAGTACTTTGAGCGTGCCCCGAGCAGCCCGTCAAGGGGTCGGACGCAAATTCTCCGGAAGTTGTTCGACAGTCACGCCCGCGACGGCGGACGCACGGCGTGGACCTTCGCCGGGCCGGCCGGTGCACGGCCACGGATCGACCGGCGTCCTGAACTAATACGTATTAGCACCTTGACGTCGCCCTTCGGCGGGTTCGAAGCTGAGCGCCCCACCCACCGTGAGGACGCCATGAGTGAGATCACCCGAAGAGGATTCGGCCGTCTGGCCGGGCTGACCGTGCTGGCAGCGGGAGTTTCCGCGGGAACGGGATCGGTGAGCGCTGCCGCAGGACCGGGACCGGTGCGTGCCTCCGCCGGTACGGGATCCGCGATCGCCGCCGGCACCGCGGCCGGGGAGCCGTTCGCCCTGCGCCACCTCAGCTCCTTCGACCAGCGACGCTATTTCACCTACCCCACCCACAACGGCTTCGCCGACGCCGACCGCATCGTGCTCGGACAGCGTGAGACCGGAGGAACGAGCCTGTGGGAGGTGCATCTGCGGACCGGTGAGCAACGGTTCCTGGCGCGGTTCGCGACCCCTGCGAGCGACCGGAACCCGTTCGTCTGGTGGAACATCCACTCCGGACGCCTCGTCACCTGCGCCGAGAACGCGATCTGGCTGATCGACCTGGCCGACCCCGCCCCCGTGAAGCTCTATTCACCACCGCCGGGCCGAGCGCTCAGCGTGGTCGTGAATCTGCATCCGGCGGGCGACAGGGTGCTGTGCAGCCACTACCCGGCACCCATCACCGCCGGACCGACCAAGGCCGTGGAGATCGGGCTCACGGACGGGAGCGTCAAGGAGGTGTTCTCGGGGGACGTGATGGCCACCCACTTCCAGTACAGCGCCCACGATCCCGAATGGATCGGCTACGCGCTCGGCGGCAACATCCTCGCCTGGGCCGTGCATCCGGTCCACGCGCCGAAGGGCAGGATGATCTGGGACCAAGCGGCGGCGGGCGTCCCGGTCGGGACCCATCCCGTATGGAACTCCCGGGCCGCTACCGGCTGCCTCGCCGTGGCGATCGGCGGCAGGGCGTCGGGGCTGTGGATGGTCCACCCGGACGATCGGCCGGACCGGCTGCTGGCACCGGGTCCCTCCGGGCCGAACGGCGCGTACAACCACTGCGATCTCACCGCCGACGGCCGCTGGGCCGTGACCGACACCAACGGCCGCAACGGCTCGGCGCTCGGCCAGGCCGGTGCGGTGGCCCTGGTGGATCTGACCGGCGTACACCCCCCGCGCACCCTCGGCCCGGCCGGCTGGGGCTCCGCCCATCCCGGCCATCCCCATCCGGCCTTCTCGCCCGACGGCCGGATGGTCGCCTACACCGACACGGAGGCCGCCACCGACCGCACCCGTGTGGTGCTGTGCGACTCGCGCGGCGACTGGGCGCCGCGCCCCCTGGAATGGCAGGCGGAGGCGGAGGACCTGGTGGTCACCGCCGCGGGCGGCCACGCCGAGACCTTCGCCGATCCCCAGTGCGGCGCCGGTCACGGGGTGCTGTTCACACCCGCCACGCCCGGCGGCGCGCTGACGTGCGAGTTCCGGCCTCCGCAGGCCGGTACGCGGACGCTGAGGCTCCGGGTGAAGCGCCATGACTCACGGGGCATCTACCGGCTGTCGGTCAACGGCACGGCGGTCG
Organism: Streptomyces sp. NPDC001787; assembly: GCF_040297465.1. Classification (NCBI taxonomy): domain Bacteria; kingdom Bacillati; phylum Actinomycetota; class Actinomycetes; order Kitasatosporales; family Streptomycetaceae; genus Streptomyces; species Streptomyces sp. NPDC001787. The sequence goes on along the minus strand of NZ_JBEOZE010000014.1, from coordinate 123,527 downwards.
GCGCACCGCTGGATCTGTACAGCCCGGTCATGACCTACGCCGAGCCGGAGTTCGCCCAGGTCTCCCTGCGGGCGGGAGTCAACCGGATCCAGCTGACCCACGTGGGCCAGAATCCGGACAGCACCAGGAATCCCGGGACTTGTGCGATCGACCGCGTGGGGCTGCGGAACCCCTGACGGCTGCCCCGCCCCGTCCTGTCCGTCCCGTCGCACCCTGCCCCGTCCCGTCAGCGCGCTCCGGTCGTGCCCGGTGTGCCGCTGCGGGCCGGGGGCCGGGCCGCGCCCCGTATCCCGGCTTCGGCCCCGGCCCCGGTATCGGGGCCGGCCACCGGTGTCCGCGGAACCTGTCGCGACGGCATGGTCAGCACGGCGAGACAGGCGACGACCAGGGCGATACCCGCCCAGCCCAGCGGGGGCAGGCGTTCACCCACGACGAGCACGGCCAGGACGGCGGCGACCGCGGGTTCCAGCAGGGTGAGCGTGGTCGCGGTGCTCGCGGTGATGTGCCTCAGGCCCCAGCCGAACAGTACGTAGCCGATGAACATGGGCACCAGGGCCATGTAGAGGCCCACGGCGGCGTTCGGCCAGGAGTCGAGAAGGGGGGCGCCGGTGGCCAGCAGCACGGGCACCAGCAGCACCCCGCCCAGCCCGAAGACGCTGCCCATCGCCGCGGCGGAGGAGACACCGCGGCTGATGAGCCGGTGTGCGGCCCAGGCGTACAGCGCGTAGCTGAACGCGGCCAGCAGGCCCAGGCCCACGCCGAGCAGGGTCTCCCGCGCGGAACCTCCCTCCGGGACGGAGTGGGCGCGAGCCGCTTCGCCCAGGCACAGCAGCACCGTCCCGGACAGGCCCAGGCCGGCGCCGAGCGTCCAGCGCCGCGTCAGACGGCGTCTGTCCACGACCCGTTCGATCAGGGCCGAGGCGAGCGGGGCCGAGCCGATCGAGACCACCGTCCCGACGGCGACCCCGGCCAGACGCATCGAGCTGTAGAACGCCAGAGGGTAGACCGCCACCCCGAGCCCGCCGAGCAGCACCGCACTGCGCCCCTCGCGCAGCCGGGGTGCCTCGGTCGCGATACGGCGGCCCGCCACCAGGGTCTGGAGCAGCCCGCCCAGCCCCATGGCCACTGCACCGATCGCGAGGGGACCCACCGCCGGGGCGAAGGTCGCGGCGGTGCCCGTCGTCCCCCACAGCACCGACGCCACGAGCACGCACAGGGACCCGGCGCCCACCGAACCGGCCGGATGTACGGCGCGGCGCGTCACAGCCGGTCCACCAGGTCCGCCGCCATCGTCCGGGCACGCTGCAGACGCTCGCCCCCACCGTCCAGTCCGGCGCGTGCCGTCGCGCCCTCCAGCAGGTACGCCAGATGTTCCGCCATCGCGCGCGCGTCCTCGGGCCGCTCGGGCAGCAGCTCGTCGAGGTGCCCGGCGAGCAGGGACTCGACCTCCTCCTTGTGCCGGCGCACCACGGTCCGGCCCTCGTCCCCCGCGGGCAGTTCGGCTGCCGCGTTCAGCAGTCCGCACCCCCGGAATCCGTGCTCATAGGCGTGGGCCGCGTGATCCGCGTACGCGTCGAAGACGGCGAGAACCCCCTCACGCCCGCCCCGGGCGCCCTCCAGCCGCCGCCGGTAGAGGGCCAGCCACTCCTCGTGCCGGGCGTCGAGGTAGGCCATCACCAGGTCCGACTTGGAGGAGAAGTTGTTGTAGAGGCTCATCTTCGCCACGCCCGCCTCCGCGGTGATCGTGTCGATCCCCGTGGCGGCCACCCCGTCCGCGTAGAAGCGGCGTGACGCGGCGGCGAGCAGCCGCTCCCGCGCGGCTCCCCGCCGCCTCTTCGGTGGCGTCGCCGCGGTGCCGGTTTCGCTCATCGCACTCCCCTTCGGATACTAGGTAGGTCAGTCTACCCAGTAACCGAACCGCACTCGTCCGACGGGGGCGTGCGACGGAGAAGGAGCGGCCGGGCGGCCCTGTCACTGCGGGGGCAGGGGCCCGTCGTCGTTGTCGCCGGCGGGAAGGCGGTCCGCCGGAACATGGAGCTGTTCGACGAAGGCCCGGCGCCCGGCTTCCGTGAGGGCGAGGGCCCGGCCGGTGCCGATCCTGATGACCCAGCCGGCCGCCAGCGCGTGCGAACAGAGCGCGGCTCCCGCGGCTCCGCCCAGGTGCGGGCGGCGTTCGGTCCAGTCGAGGCAGGCCCGGACCGGGGGGCGACGGGACGTGGTGGACCAGGTGATGCCGAGTTCGCCGAACCGGGACGCTCCTGCCGCGGAGAGTGCCGGCTGCGGGTCCCAGGTGATCAGGCCGCCGCCGAGGAGTGCGTCGGTGACGGCCGTACCGAGGGTTCCCGCGAGGTGGTCGTAGCACAGCCGGGCGCGGGCCAGGGCCCGCGCGCGTCCCGTCGCACCGAGTGAGCGGGGACTCGGCGGGCTGTACGGGGCGATCTCGGCCAGGCTGTCGAGCAGTGCCGTCACGTGCGGTCCCGCCAGCCGCAGATAGCGGTGCCGGCCGCTGCGCTCATCGGCCACCAGGCCACCGTCCACCAGCAGGTTCAGGTGCTCGGTGGCCGTGGAGGGGGCGATGCCCGCATGCCTGGCCAGCTCCCGCGCGGTCCACGCCCGGCCGTCCAGGAGGGCCACGCACATGCCGGCGCGTGTGCCGTCCGAGAGCAGTTTGGCCACTGCGGCCAGGCCGACGCCGACATCCGGATCGCCCCGGTCCGCTCCAGCACCCGCCATGGTCTCCTCCGTACCGTTCGACGACCGCCGAACGGTACGGACCCTACGCTCCGCTCCCATGAACACCGCGCACAGCTCCCTGGAACTGCACCTCACCGACACCCCCCGCCCCGACGACGTGGCGGTCGTCTCGGACGCACTGGACCGCTTCAACACCGATGTCACGGGCATCGCCGACCGACGCTCCCTCGCCGTCCTGGTCCGCGAGCGCGATACCGGCCGGGTCGTCGGCGGTCTGACCGGGCGGACCTCTCTCGGCCTGCTCTTCGTCGACCTGCTGTACCTCCCGCCGGCACTGCGGGGCACCGGGCTGGGCAGCACCGTGCTGCGCCGTGCCGAGGACGAGGGGCGGGCACGCGGTTGCGTCACCGGGGCGCTGTACACCATCAGCTTCCAGGCCCCTCTCTTCTACGAGCGGCACGGGTGGCGGCGTCTGGGTGAAGTGCCCTGCGCACCCGCAGGATCCAGCCGCATATTCATGACGAGAGAACTCTGACCCCGCCGGCCCCGCCGCGCGGCGCCTCCACCCCGCTGACCAGCACCGCGGCCCGCGGGCACCGGCCGACGGCGAGGTGACGACGGCCGCCCGGCCCCGCCCCGGCCGTCGTCACCGACGGCCGGGGCACCGGGCCATCGGCGCTCAAAGAAACCCGCATAGCCCGACTGCGACTCGCCTGGTCAGGGGACGCTCTCTGTAGTCCCAGACAGCACGACGTCGAAGGCCGACCGTGGAGGGGAAATGCGCGTTCTTGTCATAGCTGAGGTGCCGGGCTCGTTGGCGCAGAATGTATCGAGCAACGGAATCCAGTTCCGGCCGGATCTTCTCACCGCCGACGAGGGAGCACTCGCGGCGGCGATCACCGGGACACGCCCCGGCGTGATCGTCTCGGAGCGTGAGCTCGGAGTGAAAGCCCTGCGCCATTGGCGCAACGCGATGCCCGGTGATCGTGTGCTCTTAGTACGTCTGGAGTCCTCCCCACGGGCGGGTACGACTCCTCGGCTGCCCTCCATGCATCCGGCGAAACCCCGGCGGGAGCTTCCTTTCGGCATCCCCGTCCTCGTGTGCTCCCACCCCCGGAGCCACGGCGACGAGAGCGCGCTCTTCTCGGCGATCGCGCTCGCCGAACGGTTCGTGCAGGAGCAGCTCGTCGCGGCCGACCGCGCCTCCCGCAGCCACCTGCCCGCCCCCGCCGTCGGCCACCAGGGCATAAAGGAGACGGTCCTGCTCGTCGGTGCCGGTGTCACCAACCTGGTGACCGCCCACCACCTGATGGAGAACGGATTCCAGGTCACCGTCGTCGACGCCTGCCCGGATCCGCGCGACAAGAAGCCCTGGCACAGGTACGGAGCCTCCCGGGGCGGCGGCAACGCCCGTATGTTCACCCTCACCGAGATGGACGAGTACCACGCCAAGAGCACCACCGACACGGAGAGCAATCTCGTCTTCGACCGTCCGCCCGCGCGGCTCGGCTGGGACGTCCGTCCGGACACCGCTGCGTCCGCGGCCGACCAGCGGTGGATCCGGGAGTTCAAGAGTGTTCCGCCATGGCTCGCCCACGGCTACAGCCGGGACATCCTCGGCCTCAACCGACGCAGCGGCGAGCTGTGGCGGTCCTGGCCGAAAGCCAGGCCCCACCTCCTGGACGATGTCCAACTGCGCCACGACATCCTCCGTCTGTACGAGAGCCCCCAGCACCTCGACGCCGCCGCGCTGCGGCAGGACGCCGTGGGAGCGACCCTCGGCCGCTATGGCTCACCGCAGGTCCGCGAGGAGTTTCCCGCCCTTCGGGACGCCGCACCCGACGCGTTCGCCGGCGGCATTCTCGTCCGGGGCTTCACGGTCAACGTGCACGACTTCATGGACCGGTTGCTCGACTCCCTCGCATCCGGCGGAGCCGACCTGCGCTTCGGCCTGCGCGCCGAACGTCTCCTGCGGGACGCGAGTGACCGTGTCGCGGGAGTCAGCGCGGCCGACGGGGTCCTCTCCTGCGACCACTACGTGGTCTCCCCCGGGGTCGACGGCGGTTCCCTTCTGCTGGACACCCCTTTCGCGGGCCAGATCCACGGCGTCCTCGGCTGCTGGGCGACCATCCCGAACCTGGAGCCCGCCCTCGCCAACTCCCTCAAGGTCGCCCGGCGGGGCCACATCACCGAGGACGCCAATGTCACCGTCGGACGGAACGCCTCGGGTGAACCGGTACTCATGATCGGCTCCGGCTACGGCTGGACCGGCGCGGATCCCGGCAACATCGACGAGCGCAAGCTGAGAAGTCTGCACACCGCGGTGGCGGACACCGTGCGCCGGCTCTTCCCCCGCGCCTACGAGAGCATCGGCGGCAGGGCGGGCCTGCGCAGGACACAGACGTACTGCGTCCGGCCGTGGACGGCCTCCAACCTGGGGCTGTTCGGTACGGCTCCGGCCGCCAACGGCAGCTTCGTCGTCACCGGCGGCCACAACACCGGCGGATTCGCCCAGGCACCGGTCATCGCGGAGGCGGTGCTCGACGCGCTGCGCGGACGGCATCACCCCATGCACACGCTCTACCACCCGTTGCGTACACGCCGCGCTCTCGGTGCAGACGTCGCCGCCGACACGGTCACGACCTGAGAGGGAGACCCAGATGGAGATCACCAACGAGGACTGGACCATCCGCGCCACGCCGGACGGCAGCCGTCTGCGGGTCCTGCTGCTCACGTCCGACGACCCCCAGCACTCCTACCTCCGCCTGCTCCTGGCCTCCGAGCTCGATCTCGTGGCGACGATCGTGGAGCCCGGCGCCGCGCAGAAGCGGAGGCTGAAGCGCAACCGCCGTCACCGTGACCTCGCCTATCGCCTCTACCAGGGCTGGCGTCAGCGGATCACCGGCCGTGCCCGGCAGCGCCGCGCCTACTTCCAGGAGCTGTCGCGCGGACTTCCCCACAGCCCGTCCCCCGTTCATGTGGTGGACTCGGTGAACAGCGCGGAGGCCAAGGAGCTCAGCGCACGGCTCGAACCGGATCTCACGGTGGTCTGCGGCACCGGCATCCTCGGCAAGCAGATCATCGAGCGGACCCCCGGGCTCATGGTGAACATCCACGGCGGATGGCTCCCGGAGTACAAGGGGAACCACGGGGTCTACTTCGCCTATCTGCACCAGGACTGGCAGCACATCGGCGCCACGCTGCACCTGGTCACCCCCACGCTGGACGCCGGGCCGATCCTCGACCGGGTCACCCCCGCGCCGCACCCGGGCGACAGCGACGAGCAGCTGTACGCGCGATCGGTGCACGCGGCCGCGCTCCGTCTGACCGAACTCGCGCGCGGCCTGGAGCGGGGGGAGGCCATCAGCGCGGTGCCGCAGGAGGACCGCGGTACGACCTACCGGCACCGGGACCGCAAGCCGTGGCCCGAGTTCGTCCTCTGGATCCGGCGTTCGACCGGACGTCACCGGACCCCCGGCACACTGCGTGCCCCGGACGGCTCCCCGCCGCACACCTCGTCACCGGTGTGACCCCGGGGCCCGGCCCCGTTCCCGCCCCCGAGGGGGAGCGCCGGACCGCCGGTGTCCGGCCGTCCCGCGCCTCGCCCCTCCGGGTGCGGCCGGTCAACCGGCGGTGGGCGCCGCCGTCTCCCGCTGCTCCGCGGACACGCCGCACCTGCCCGGCCCCGTTCTGCCGCCGGACTGCCGGCTCATGGCGCGACAGTGCGTCCGGGCGGGTGCGGCGCGGCTGTCAGCGGCGGGCCGCCGCCGGGCGGATGCGGCCGGTGGCGGAGAGCGAGGCCTCGTACGACAGGACGGTTTCCAGGGCCTTCACGGGCGACGGCGCGGAGGCCGCCAGCATGCCCCACCGGCCGGGCACGGCGCTGATCACCTCGGCGTGGCAGCCCGGTGCCATGGCGGGCTCCGGCAGGTCGCGCAGCAGCGCGAGGTCACTGGAGGGTTCGGGGCGCACCACCTTGGTCGCCGCGTACCGTCCGTGTCCCCGCTCGCGGGCGGCGTCCAGGAAGAGCCTCAGATACTCGGCACCGTGGGAGGAGAGGTTGGGGTCCTGGAACGCGAGGATCTCGCGGTCGCCGAACGCGCCGCCCAGATGGCCGATGGCGAAATCGATGCCGGCCGTGACCATTCTCAGCCCGCGTTGCGCGAAGGCCGAGCGCAGTTCCTCCACCATGCCGAGCATGGCGGGGTAGGTGTCCGCCGACAGACCCGCCTCGGCCCAGCTCTCGGCGTCCATGAGCACATTGCCCTGCCAGGACGTCCCGCCGGTCAGCTGGAGGGTCACCCCCTCGGCGACGTGTCCGTTGCGCACATGCGCGGACGGGGCCAGAGGTACGGTCCAGCCGCCGATCGGGACCTGGGTGTAGTGCATGAACGCTTCGAGCACCCAGGGTTCCTTGGTGTGCCGGAGCTGCTCGGCGACGCGGGCCACCTCTTCGGGGCTGTCGATGCCGATGGCCGGGGAGATCCTGGCGCCCGCGCCGCCCTCGGAGGGTTTCAGACAGCCCTGGGTGAAGCCGTAGCGGTCATGGAGCAGGGCCGCGGCCTCGGAGAACCGCTGGACCACCACCGTCTCGTCCGAGGCGTCGGGGTACACCGAGTAGCCCGGCACCACGGGGAACCGCACTCCGAGGCGTACGGCCATCGGGGACAGCGCCGTCTCCGCCGCGAGCAGGTCGGCCGGGTCCCGGAAGGATCCCGACACCGTCAGTGCGTCGTCGACCGAGGGGTGCAGGGGGGCCTTGGTGTTCCAGTAGTCGGCCACTTCGGGGCTGTTGGCATCGACGAGGAGCTTCCCGACGCCGGCCTTCCGCTTGAGGTAGAGCAGCAGTGCCTGGGTGTCGCGGTCCAGTGCGTAGAGCCGGATGAGGATACGGGGATTGCGGCGCACGACCTCGATGAGCCGCTGCCAGGCGGGGGCCCGGCCATCGGTCCGGTGCGCCAGGAGCAGCAGCGCCTGCGAGAGGTAGTAGTACTCGATGCCGGGTACCTCGACGGCCTCGACCCCTGCCAGCGTCGCGGCCGTGCGCCAGGGGCGGGACCGTCCGACCACCACGTCCCCGGGCGAGGCCAGGCTGACCGAACGCGCCTCCACATAGGTCGCGACGTCGTCCGCCGGCTGTCCCGACCTCGCGTCCGCCAGGTCGGCCTGGAGGCTCCGCAGGATCGGGGTGGCGGAGTGCAGGATCACCGCCTGTACGGCGGTCCCGTCGGAGACGTACGGTTCCAGTTCCTCGGCAGCGGCGGCTCCGATGGCATCGGGCTCCATCCCGAGAAGATCTCTTGCCATATCGGCGGACTGTTTGGGCGTCAGTTCGAGCGGCCCGGTGTAGAACCCCTGCCAACGGAACTCTTCGCCGTTCGACGTTTTGACCACCCACTCCCCAGGCATGCCACTGGATTCGCTTCCGGCACCGGACACCTGCTCATACGTCAATTGCTGCATTTCAGTCACTCGATTCCCGAATGAGTGCGGATTTACCCTTTTGATTTGCGGGAGCGCAGGCACACGTGCCGGTCGAGAGGCCGCGCCATCAGCGGCAGGTATCTCTATCCTCACCCGTCCACCGGCGAGGAAAGCATAGGGCAGTATGCGGGAAGGACAACCCAGGGCCGATGATTCACGGAACCGGTCGTGGCTTCCGGGTGACCTATGGGGACGGGATCTTCACTCCACTGCGCATCTGTGACATCCGCAGCAAAAGGATAAACTTCGCCGGCGGTATCAGGACCCCTTCGGCCGGTGCGCGGCGGTCCCGCCGGATCGGGAACACCGGCTATTCACGGGCGTTCCCGGCGTACACGCGGACCGGCGTCGGGCACACCGCAATCTCGCCGTTCCCGCGCGACAGCAAATCAATTCCGGACAGTTGATCGCCAGCAGGATCGAGCACCGGAGTACGGACAGATGGCGTCCCTCCGCGTCGCGGTGCCGGTTTCGGAGACTCGCCGCGAAGGAAGAAGGACGGCGAGGCCGGCCGCGTACCTCGGGCAGGGTACCGACCGGCCGAACGGGCCATCCGAGGACGCGATCCGCACGGCCCGGGGCGGGTCGGGCCGTTGTACGGGCCGCGACTGACGGAACGTGGGCGGGACGTGGAACACTCCCGCAGTGGTGGAAGGCCGGACAGTACCCATGACTGACCATGAGATGACACCCGGACCGGCGGTGCATCAGAAGATCGACACATCGGTGCCGCACTCGGCCCGCATCTGGAACTACTGGCTGGGCGGAAAGGACCACTACCCCGTCGACGAGGAGGCCGGCGACGCGTACAGCTCCGCCTTCCCCGGCATCGTCACCGTCGCCCGCAGCAGCCGTGCCTTCCTGCGCCGCAACATCACGTACCTGGTTCAGGAGGCGGGCATCCGGCAGTTCCTGGACGTCGGGACCGGCCTGCCGACGGTGGACAACACCCACGAGGTCGCCCAGCGGCTCGCCCCCGAGAGCCGGATCGTCTACGTCGACCACGATCCCATGGTCCTCGCGCACGCCCGCGCCCTGCTCACCTCCACCCCCGAGGGGGCGACGGCGTACGTCGACGCCGACCTGGCCGACCCCGATCGCATCCTCGCGGCCGCCGCCCGGACCCTGGACCTCGGCCGGCCCACCGCCCTGATCCTCAGCAACATCCTCGGCCACGTCGCGGACTACGAGCAGGCCCGCTCCATCGTCACCCGCTTGATGAACGGACTGCCGCCGGGCAGTTATCTCTCCGTCAATGACGGTTCACGGGGCACCGACGCCGCCTACGAGGCGGCCCAGGACGCCTACAACGAGACCGGTGCCGTGCCGTACTTCCTGCGTCCCGTCGACAGGATCGCGGCGTTCTTCGACGGTCTGGAACTGCTGGAGCCCGGCGTCGTCTCCGTTCCCCTCTGGCGTCCGGAGCCCGCTTCCGCCGCCCCGGAACCCATCGGCGAGCACGGCGGTCTCGCCCGCAAGCCCTGACCCGGACCCGGGGCGGCCCGGGATGTCCGGCCGGCGCCGCCCGGCCCCCGCCGTCCGCGTCCACCGTCCGGTATCGGCCGGGTGGCATCGGCCGGGCGGCGTCGGCCGTCCTCGATCAGGCCGCGTTCAGAGCCACCGTCGGGTGCAGACGGGAGGCGCGGATCGCCGGATAGAGGCCCGCGACCACACCGATCAGGAGCGTGGCGGCCAGCCCGCCCGCCAGGGACCAGGGCGGGACCACCGCGGTCCACCCCTGGACCCTCGCGAAGCCGTACGTCGCCGCCGCTCCCAGCAGCGCGCCGGCCGCCCCGCCCAGTGCCGACAGCAGCAGCGACTCCGTCAGGAACTGGAGCCGGATCGCGTTGCGTGTCGCTCCCAGCGAACGTCTCAGGCCGATCTCCTGACGGCGCTCCAGAACGGAGATGACCATGGTGTTGGCCACGCCCACACCACCGACCAGCAGGGCCACCGCGCCGAGGCCGAGCATCAGGTTGGTCAGGCCCTCGTCCGTGGCTGCCTTGGCGGCCAGCGCGTCCGAAGGCCGGGAGACCCTGATGGCCGACTCGTTGCCGGGACTGATGGTGCGGGCCAGGACCGCCCGTACGTCCTCCACCGAGGCGTCCGTGGAGCGTTCGAAGATGGTCGTGGGGAGTCCGTCGAAGCCGAAGTAGCGCTCGGCCGCGGGGAATCCGACCAGGGCCACCCGGTCCAGGGTGGGGACCAGTTCGATCGGTTCGAGGATGCCGACGACGACCACCCGGATGTCGTTCATCATGATCGTCTCGCCGGTGCGGGTGATACCCAGGCGCTCCGCGGCCACCGCCCCGAGGACCGTCATCGGGAGGCGTTCGCCGACGGTATCCAGCCAGGTGCCCTTGCCGACCTCTCCGCCGAGCGTGGACAGCAGGTCGGTGCGGGCCGCCTGGGTGGTGACTCCGGCGGTGCGTTCCTCGGGGACGAGGTCGCTGCGGCGGATGCGCGCGTCGACCTCGGCGGTGGCCGTGGCGTGCCGCACCGGGCCGATGCGCTCGACCATCGCCACCGCGTTCCTGGGGAGTTCGACCTCTCCCCCCAGGGCGTCCTCGCCCGCCTCGGCGGTGAGGAGGTTGGTGCCGAGGCGGTCGAGCCGGGCCATCAGGTCCGAACGGCTCGACTCGGACAGGCCGACGACCGCGACCATGGTCGCGATGCCGATGGCGATGCCGAGCGCCGAGAGCACCACACGGGCGCGGCGGGCGCGCAGGCCGACCGCACCGACGCGGAGGATGTCGCGCGGGGAGAGGCGGGAGGGCCTCAGGGCGTGCTTCATGAAACCGCCTCTTCCGTTCCGGCGCGGGGGGCGGGACACGAGTCCGAGACGATCTCGCCGTCCTTGAAGCGGACCCGGCGCGGAAGCGAGTCCGCGATCTCGTTGTCGTGGGTGATCACACAGATGGTCGTGCCGGACGCGTTCAGCTCGTGCAGAAGCTCCATGACGATCTCACCGGACGCGGTGTCCAGCGCCCCGGTCGGTTCGTCCGCCAGCAGCAGCCGGGGGTCGCCCACCAGGGCGCGGGCGATGGCCACACGCTGCTTCTCGCCGCCGGACAGCTCGTTGGGCGTGTGCGCGTAGCGGTGGTCGAGCCGTACCTGGGCGAGTGCCTCCCGCGCCCGCGTACGCCGCTCCTTGAGCGGTACCCCCGCGTACAGCAGTCCGTCCGCGACGTTGTCCACCGCGTCGCGCCCCGCCGCCAGGTGGAAGTGCTGGAACACGAAGCCGATGTGGCGGGCGCGCAGTGCGGAGAGCCGGGAGTCGGAGAGTTCGGACACGTCGTACCCGGCGACCCGGACGGTGCCCGTGGTGGGTTTGTCGAGGGTGCCCATGACGTTGAGCATCGTGGACTTGCCGGAGCCCGACGGGCCGACGACGGCGACGAGTTCGCCCTCCTCGACCGTGAGGTTCACCCGGCGCAGGGCGTGGACGCCACCGGGGTAGGACTTGGTGGCGTCCCGCAGTTCGATCACGGGGGCGGGCGTCATGACTTCGCCACTCCGACCTTGAGTCCCTCGCGGACGTCCGGACCGCTGACCTCGATCTGCCCGTCGGCGGTCATGCCCGCTTCCACCCGTACCGTCTTCGAGGTGGTGCCCCGGACGATCTGGAGGCCGTAGCCGCCCTTCTCGCCGCGCAGGGCGACGACCGCCTCGACGGGGACCGCGAGGACTCCCCGGCGTGCCTCGCTGACGAACTTCACGCTCGCCGGCGCCTCGGCGTCCTCGCCGGAGACGGCTCCCGCCCCGCCGTCGAGGACGACCTCGACGGTGATGCCCTCCGCCGCGGCCTCGCCCCCGCCGGCGGCGTCCTCGGGGCGCACCGTCCCGACGACCTTGCCGGCCACGGTCCTCCCGCTCGGCAGGGTGACCTCGACCTTGGTGCCGCCGGAGGCGAGCGCGCCGTCGGTCTGATCCAGTTGTGCCCGTACGACGGGCTTGGTGGAGGCGACCGTCAGGACGGTGTCGCTCGGCCCGACCCGGTCGGCGAGCGCGGCGTCCGCGTCGGCGACCTTGACCCGGTCGGGCTGGAACACGACGTCGCCCATGCCGACCCTGCCGGTGGTGTCGCGGTTCAGGGTCTTCTGCCACTCCTTCACGGCGGCCTCGGTGTCCTTGTCGTACCACGGGTCGACGTACAGCTTCGCTCCGAACCCCAGGTCGCGCAGATTGCGTTCCAGCTGGAGCACGTCGCTGCCCCGGTCGCCCTTCTTCATCTCGCGGAACATCGGGACCGGCCCGTAGAGAAGGGTGACGGGCTTGTCGTTCAGCTCGTAGAGCGTCTGCCCCATGGTCACCGTCCGCCCTTCGGAGGCGGCCACCGTGACGGTGCCCTCCACGGCGGATCTGACGGGGCGGCGCTGGGCGAAGTCGAGTTCGCCGTCGACCGTCTTGGACAGCACGAGGTCGGTGCGTACGACGGTGGCGGTGGCGGGCGGCAGGCCACCGTCGCGCCCGGAGGCGCCCGCGCCGCCGTCGTCACCGGGGAGCAGGACTCCCCCGGTGACGGCCGCCGCGACGGCCGCCGCGCCGAGGGTGAGGAATGCGGTGCGGCGCCTCACTGCATGCCGTCCAGGCCTTCGAGCAGCTTCGACTCGCACGCCTTGCGGGCCTGCTTGTACGCGGGCGAGTTCTCGTCGTAGGCCCGGGACATCGGGTTCGGCTGACCGCCCGGCTGGGCGTTCCCGGCGCTCATCGTCGGGTTGGTGAACTTGGAGATGCCGTTGTCCCGCATGCATTTGGCGTGCGCGAGCATCGACTCGTACGCCTTCTGCTGGTCGACCTCGGGCGTCGCTGTCATGGCGACCTGCAGTTCGGGGACGCAGACGCCGTTCTTGCCGCCCTTGATGCCCTCGTTGCGGCCGGGCTGGGAGCCGATCTCGTTGACCTTCGCCCAGTCGAGGTGGCCGCTGAGCCTGGGGTCGGGGAAGTCGGGGTAACCGCCCTTGGCGCGCATGCACTGGACGTACTTCATCTGGGCGTCGTAGAACGCGCTCTTGCCCGCGGGCGGGGTGCTCGGCTTCTTGTCGCCCTCCGCGGCGCCCGCCGCCGGCGCGTCCGGTACGTCCGCGATCGCTTCGTCCTTCTTCGTACCGCCGGCGCTGTCGTCACCGCCGCCGCAGGCGACGGAGAAGGCGAGTACGGGCAGGGCCACGAGGGCGGCCAGGCGGAGCCGGGTGGTGGTCCGGGGGTTCGTCATGGGGAAACTCATGGACCTCACGTTCACGGCCGCAGATGATGGCCCGTGCATGACGAGGTGATGGGAACGTAACAATGCCTCCGACCTGCGCTTCCACCCCTGTACGGAGTAGGCGGAACGGTTCCGCCGCGCCCATAATCGGCCCCATGCCGCATGTGCTTCTGATCGAGGACGACGCGTCCGTGAGGGACGGAATGGAACTCGTGCTGCGCCGGCACGGGTACGGCGTGGACACCGCCGCCACCGGTGAGCAGGCCCTCGCCCTGCTGGCCGGGGAGGGGGGCGCACGGGTCGAGCTGGCCGTACTGGACCTGATGCTGCCCGGTATGGACGGCTTCGAGGTGTGCCGCCGCATCCGCGCCCGCTCGGCGACCCTGCCGGTCATCATGCTGACCGCGCGCGGCGACGACTCCGACATCGTGACCGGCCTGGAGGCGGGCGCCGACGACTATGTCGTCAAGCCGGTCACCGCGCCCGTCCTGGAGGCGCGCATCCGGGCCGCCCTGCGCCGCGCGGAGCCGTCGCCGTCCCCTGCGGCGTCCGGCCCCACGTCCGCCTCGGGGCGGGCGGACGGCGGTCCCGTCCTCGGGGGCCTGCACATCGACCGCGCCGGGCTGACCGTCACCAAGAACGGCGCACCGGTTCCGCTGCCGCCCACCGAGCTGCGGCTGCTGCTGGAGCTGTCGGCCTCCCCCGGCCGGGTGCTCAGCCGCGAGCAGCTCCTCGAATCCGTCTGGGACCACAACTTCCTGGGCGACTCCCGGCTGGTGGACGCGGCGGTCGGCCGGCTGCGGGCCAAGCTGGAGGACGTGCCGGCGAAGCCGCGGTACGTCCAGACCGTGCGGGGCTTCGGCTACCGCTTCGGACCGCTGTGAACCGTCCGGGAAGCGGCGGGGGCGGCGCCCCGCGGAGGCGCTCGCGCCGGCTCGTCGGCGGGCTGCGCGTCCGGCTCGTCATCGCCTTCGTCGTCGTCGCCCTGATCAGCGCGGTGACCGCGACCGCCCTCGCCTACCGGGACGCCCGCACCGCCGTCCTCCAGCGCGCCCAGAACACGGCGGTGAACGACTTCCGGGAGCGGGTCGGCACGGTGGCCGCCCAGTTCGACATACCCCCCGACCAGCAGTCGCTGTCCCGGTTCGCGGCGAAGGTGTCGGAGGGGGTCGGCGGGAACATCGTGGTCGCCCGCTACCGGGGACTCACCGGGGTCTCCGACACTCTCGCCGAGACGGAGGACCGGATCACCACCGGGCTGCGCGACACCGTGCGCAGCGGGAACGGGGCACGGTTCCAGCGGGTGATGTGGCGGGGCGAGCCCTATCTGGCCGTCGGCACGCCCGTGATGTACGCCGACGGGGACCGCCGCGCCTCCGGCCTGGAGGTCTTCATGATCGCCGATCTGCGGGCCGAGCGCGACGACACCGCGGCCCTGCTCGACTCCGTGCGGGCGGGCATCGTGCCGGTGGTGCTGCTGGCCGCCGTCCTCGCGCTGCTGGCCGCGCGGACGGTCCTGCGTCCGGTACGGAAGCTGGGCCGGGCCACCCGCGAACTCGCGGCCGGGGATCTCGGCAGCCGGGTCGCGGTCACCGGACACGACGAACTCGCCGACCTGGCGACGACGTTCAACGAGACCGCCGACGCGCTCCAGGCCTCCGACGCGGAGCTGCGCGCGCAGGAGGCGAAGGCACGCCGCTTCGTGGCGGACGTGTCGCACGAACTGCGCACGCCCCTCGCCGCGATGACGATGGTGGCGACCGTCCTGGAGGAGGACGCCGACCAGCTGCCGCCGGACGCGGCGCGGGCCGCCCGTACCGTCGGCGCGGAGACGGCACGGCTGTCCCGGCTGGTCGACGATCTGATGGAGATCTCCCGCTTCGACGCCAAGGCGGTCCGGCTGAACGCGGCCGAGACCGGCCTCGCCGACACCGTACGGGCGTCGCTGGCGCTGCGCGGCTGGACGGACCGGGTGCGCACGCACCTCGACGAGGACCTCCGCGCGGTCGTCGACCGGCGCCGTATCGACGTGATCGTGGCCAATCTGGTGGGCAACGCGTTGCGGCACGGCGCTCCGCCGGTCACCGTGACCCTGGGGACAGCCCGCGAGCCGGACGGGGAGTGGGTGACGCTGGAGGTCGCGGACCACGGCCCCGGGCTGCCGTCGGCGGCCCGGGAGCAGGTCTTCGACCGTTTCTACAAGGCGGACACGGCCCGTACGCGAGGCGCGTGCGACGACGACGGCGGACAGGGCAGCGGCCTCGGTACGGCGATCGCGCTGGAGAACGCGCGGCTGCACGGCGGCACGATCGATGTGGCCGACGGACCGCGGGGCGGCGCGGTGTTCACACTGCGGCTGCCTCTGCGGCGTACCGGAGAGGAAACGGAGTGAAGGTGCGGCAGGGTGCCGTGGTCGTCGCGCTGGGGCTCGCCCTGCTGGGCTGCGGCGTCCAGCCGACCGGAGTGATCGACGCGGGCGAGCCGGCGTCCGGTCCGACGCGCGGGGCGCGGCTCTATTTCGCGTCCGACGGCGGGCTGCGCGGAGTTCCGCTGCTCGACAGGGAGATCGAGAACCTCGACACGGTGATGAAACTGCTCTCGGCTGGGCCGTCGCCCTCCGAACAGCGTGACGGACTCACCTCTCTCGTCCAGGACCTCGGCGGCTATTCGGTGCGGGGATCGGGCACCCGCGTCACGGTGCGCCTGGAGGAGCCCTATGCGGCGACGGGGCACGACCAGGGCACGGGGCAGTTGGTGTGCACGCTGGCGCGCGCCCAGTCCGTGCTGGAACCGAAGGTCAGGGCCGATGACGTGGAAGTCACCCTGCGGCCGTCCGAAGGCGCCGCGCTGGGCCCCTTCCGATGCGGGGAGTTCCTCGACGGCTGAGGCGGAAAGCCTCCTTGGCCGTCCCCCGGGCGCACCGGGGTCCGCGCAGCGCCGTCACCGGGCAGGGGTCCTTCTGCGTTCTCCCTCGTCCCGGCACCGCCATCGCGGTGCCGGGACTTGTGGAGGGACTCGCGGCAACGAGTCCGCCCCGTCTCCGGAACTGGATTGCCCGCAGTACATCGGAGAGCCCCGCGGCGGAAACCTGCCCACCGCGGGCGCACCGTCAAAGATCGGGTATCCGCGCCGCCAGGTCAACACGGGGACAGGACCGCGGGAATCGGGACCCTGACGGGCCCATGAGCTGGGGCGGAACGCTTCCGGCCATGGCCGGAAGGGGCGACAGCGGGCGGGACACCGCCGCGGCTATCCGCGTACCTCCCCGAAAGGAGCTGCGCAAAGGTGGGACGGATCTGCGGAATCGCGTTCATCATCACCGCCCCGACCAGGCAGGAAGTCCCGTGAATGCCGGTGGCCGGGCCGGACCGGAGCAGGGACACGGACGCGGAATCGGCGCCGAAGGGGTTAGTCCGGCCGCCGGGAATGCTGCAACATCACTACGTACACAGGCGGCGGCAACCGCCTTGCGCAACCCCTCTGTTCGCCCGCAGTACACATTCGTCTGGAGAACCACCATGAACAGCGCCCTTCTCTGCGGCACGTCCGACGCCGTGCCGCCCCGCCCTCTCACCGTCCCCGAGGTCGTCGTCCTGATCGTCATCGTCGTCGCCGCCACCGTTCTGGCCGCCGCCGGGCTCCCGGCCATCAGCGCGACCGTGCTGATCGTCGAGGCGGCGGCCCTGGGCGTCCGGCTGCTGCGCCGGCTGCGGATCGGGGCGACCGATCCGGGACCGGCGGAGGCCTGACCGTCCATGGGGCGCCGTGAGAACCCGATCGCCCAGTGCGGCAAGTCCCTGTTCGCACTGGCGACCTGGCTGCGCGCCGGCCGTGACGAGGCCGGGCTGACCTATCACCAGCTCGCCGCTCGTACGGACTTCAGCGCCGACACCCTCGCGCGCGCCGCCTCCGGATGCAGCGTGCCGCAGAACCCGGACGTGGTCACCTCCTACGCCCGGGCCTGCGGCCGCAGCACGAAGGAGGCCGAGCGCCTGTGGAAGCACGCCCGCCGCGACGAGGTCCGCGCCCAGGGCGTCCTCACCGGACACCGCGGCGGGGCGCACATCAGCGTGGTCAAGGACTTCGCCGACCTGCACTCCGCCATCGTCGACCTCTACCAGGACGACGGAAGCCCTCCGCTGCGGAGTCTGGACCCCCGCCTGGGCAGTGTGGGACGGCTGCCGCGCAGTACGGCCGGCCGGGTCCTCAAGGGCCGTTCGACGCCCGGCCGTGACTTCGTCCTCGCGTTCGCCGAGGCGTGCGGGGTCCGCAGGGCCGACCTCGCGGAGTGGGGGAAGGCCTGGGACCGTGCGGACGCGGACCGCAGCAGCACACGTGCCCGCCACCGGCGCAAGGACCGTCTCGTCACGCACGACCGCATCACACCGCGGGACCTCCAACTGCTCATGAGCGACCTGGAGTCCTCGGCACGCAGGAAGCCCGGCCTCAAGCTTCTGGTGAACATCCCCCACCAGAGCAACGGCGCCGGACAGAAGTCGGCCCGGATGACCCGTGAACTCCTCGTCGACCAGGCGCAGCGCCGGGGAGAGCTCGCCTGTCCCCGGTGCCGCCGGCCGTCCTTCGGCTACAACGACGCGCGCGGGTGGACCGCCGCGCTCTGTGCCGACTGCGCGCCCGCGCGGGCCCCCGAACCCTCCGCGCCCCACGCCCCGGACACCCCGACACTGGTCCTGCGGATCCCCGCCGCGTCTCCCCGTGAGCCGCTTCCGCGCCGGGTGCCTCAGCAGGCCTGGCCCCGTCCGGCCGATCCGGAGCCCGCTCCGCCGCAGAACGCGGACGCGATGACAACGCTCGACGACCCGCCACAGGCGGGCCCGCCCCGACCGCCGGACTGGTTCCGCCCGCCCGCGGGTCCGGGCCGCCCGTACCAGTACTGTCCGTGTCCCGCCTGCCAGAGCCCGGACCGGACGCCGGACCGGACGCCGCCGCCCGCGCCGGCTCCCACCGGGACCCGGCTCACCACCCGTATCCGCATCAACATCCCCGGCAGCCGCCCCATCCCGCCCGTCGTGCTGCGCACGCCTCCCGCATCCGATCAGTGACGGGGCCCGGCGGCCACCCCGCACGGAGGGGGCCGGACGCGGTCGGCGGACCACCGCGACTACGGCCGGAGCCCTCAGACGGGGGCGTACCCGCGTTCACGGACGACCTCGCGCGCCAGCCGGACGAAGGCGCGTGCGACGGCGCTCCGGTAGGCGCTCTCCCTGTGCAGCAGGGTGACGGTACGGGTGGGCAGCGGCGGATCGAGGCGGACGGGCCTCAGGTGCGGATGGTCGTGGGTGATGGCCTCGGGCAGCACCGTGGCCAGGTCCGGCGTGCGTCGGACGATCTCGGTGAGGGCCTGGATGGTGTTGGCCTCGACGGTCACGGGCGGGCTGAGGTGATGCTCGGCGAAGTAGCGGTCGATGTGACGGCGGGTGGCGAAGTCCGGGCTGAGCAGGGCGAGGCTCTGCTGTGCCAGATCGGCCACCGGCATGGGCTGCCGCTCCCCGGGGCCGGGCCCGGCCGCCGTGGTGACGAGGCTGAGTGTCTCGGTGAACAGCGCCGTCGCGGTGACTCCGGGAAGGTGGGCCGCCGCGAAGGCGATGCCGAGGTCGGTCTCGTCGGCCAGCAGACTGGTCTCGATCCGGTCCTGGGGCATCTCGTGCACCTGCAGGGTGACCCCGGGATGCCGGCTGTGGAGTTCCCGTGTGAGGGGTCCGACGAGGTAGGCCGTGAAGGTGGGCGTCATCGCCAGCCGCAGATGGCCCCGGGACAGGTCCGCCACATCGAGTACGGCGCGGTCTGCGGCGGCCAGCTCCGTGAGGGCGCGCCGGGCGTAGTACACGTACGCCTCACCGGCGTCCGTCAGCCGGACGCCGCGTCCGCCGCGGTCGAGCAGCAAGGCGCCGACGGCTCGTTCCAGCTGCTTGATCTGCTGGGACAGGGTCGGCTGGGAGATGTGCAGTGCCTCTGCGGCGCGTGTGAACGTGCCGTGCTCGGCCACGGCGAGCAGATAGCGGACATGGCGTAGTTCAGGGCCCATGAATCTCACTATAGATGCAGTCGATAGATCTCATGCATAGCGGATATTGGACGCTATAGACGCTGGTCGTGCACGGTTGTCCCTGTCAGCCCGCAGGGCAGAAACTCATGAGAGGGAGTGTCCATGCACGATCTTCGTGACGGCCATACCCGGTTCCGCAGGGACGTCTATCCGGCCAGGAAGAGGCTCTTCTCGCGTCTCGCCACCACGCACCGGCCGAAGACGCTGTTCATCGGCTGTTCCGATGCCCGGGTCGTCCCGGAGATGATCACGCAGAGCGAGCCGGGTGAACTGTTCGTGATCCGCACCGCCGGCAACCTGGTCCCCGCGTACGGCCCGGGAGCGGACGGCGTCACCGCGAGCATCGAATACGCCGTCGCCGTTCTGGGCGTGAGCGACATCGTCGTGTGCGGGCATTCCGCCTGCGGGGCGATGACCGCCCTGGCCGAGGGCCACGATCTGAGTGGCGCCCCGGCCATCGCCGGCTGGCTGCGCCACGCGGACGCCGCGCTGGCCCGTGCCGCCGCGGTCCCCGCGTCCGGCGCGCCGGACCGGGCCGCAGTCGCCGCGCTGGTACGGGCGAACGTCGCCACCCAGCTGCGGAATCTGGCCACCCACCCCTCGGTGACCCGGGCCCTGGCCGAGGGCACCATCACCCTGCGCGGCTGGGTCTTCGACATCGCCACCGGCACCGTCGAAACGGTCGACGACACGATGGTCGCGGCCTGACCCGTTCCGCGGGAACCGCCACCGGCCGCCATCCCGGCGACCGGCTCACACAGAAGGAATTCCCCATGACGCACGCCCAGTTCGACCCGGCCGCCCGCCAGGCTCTGGCCGCCGCCGCGGTCGCCGCCAAGACCCGCAAGGACCTCACCTGGCAGCAGATCGCGGACGCCGCCGGTCTGTCACCGGCGTTCACCACCGCCGCCGTACTGGGGCAGCACGCCCTGCCGGAGCGGTCCGCGCAGGCGGTCGGGGAGCTGCTGGACCTGGACGCGGACGCGGTGACGCTGCTGCAGACCATCCCGACCCGCGGTTCCCTCCCCGGCGGCATTCCCACCGACCCGACCATCTACCGCTTCTACGAGATGCTCCAGGTCTACGGCACCACTCTCAAGGCCCTCGTCCATGAACAGTTCGGCGACGGCATCATCAGCGCGATCAACTTCAAGCTGGACGTGAAGAAGGTCGCCGACCCCGAAGGCGGCGAGCGCGCGGTGATCACTCTGGACGGCAAGTACCTGCCGACCAGGCCGTTCTGACCGCCGGGCGGGCGGCGGCCGCATCTGCGCCCCGCCGCCGCCCGCGCCGACGTGCAGCACCTCCGGATCGGCCGGCACGGCACGGGGCAGCGCCGCCGTCGGCGTACCCGCTCGTGCTCAGCCGAGGGCGTCGTACTCCGGCGGAGCGTCGGCGAGCTCGGGCCGGTCCGTCCAGTACCGCTCCCCGTGGAGGGCCAGCATCGCCCAGTGCCACGCCTCGTCATGGAAGACCAGCCCCCGGAACGGGGCGTCGGCCGGCTCGTACGCGTACCGCTCCTCGGCCGCCGCCCGGGACCCGTCCGGGGACATGTTCCCGTACCGCCTCATCACCCAGGCATAGCGTCTCCGTTCATCGTGCAGGTACGCGGCGTACTCCTCCTCGCTCCACGTCACACCCTCCACCCTATGCAGCGGCGTCCCCCGGCGGATGCGGGGTGCCCCGGCGCGATCCGGCGGAGCGAAGCGGAGCTCCTGTCACCGGGCCCGTGGGGACGGCCCGGTCCCCCGCGGCAGTGCGAGGGAGGTGAGGCGGGTGGAGACCGATGCGCCCGGGACGCTCGTGGGGCCGTCCGTGACATGCGTGGCGGACCGCGGCGCGCCCTCCGGGGGTGCACACGCTGCCCGGCCGCTGTCGGTCACCAGCGCAGCGCGGTGAAGTCCACGGGCCGGGGGGTCAGTTCCTGGGTACGTGCCGTCAGCCGGCGCATGCGCTCCGCCATGTCCGCGGCCGGGAGCCTCTTGCGGTCTCCGTGCCCCGGCAGCAGCCACTCGAAGCGGAGGCCGTCCGCGGTTCGCGCCAGCGAGGCGGCCAGCTCCCGGATGGAGTACCAGGTGACGCTCTCCGCCACTTCGATGTCACCTGTCGTACGGGACCAGTAGAAGCTGTCGCCGCTGAAGCAGTACGTCTCGTCCGCGACGTAGAGCACGCTGCCCTCGGTGTGACCGGGCAGCGGGTGCGCGAGCATTCCCTCGGCGATCTCGACGGTGCCGGTGCCCCGGATGATCCGGTCGGCGTCCGGCGCGGCGTCGAGGTCGCCCTCGTGGATCCACAGCCGGGCGCCGAAGTGGTCCGCGTACCGGCGGCCGTGCGCGGCGTGGTCCCGATGGGTCAGCAGGACGTCGGTCACCTCGGCGATGGTGTCGTACCGGGCGGCCAGCGACGGGCTCCAGCGAGGTGTGTCCACGAGCATCGCCGTACCGGAAGGGCGCCGGACGAGGTAGGAGTTGGCCCCCGCGGTGTGCGTCGAGTTCTGCCCGCACAGGAGGACCGTGTCGTCGAGCGGCAACGGGAAGGGGTCCAGCGCGGGGTCGAGCCGCTGGGAGGTGTGCCGGATGGAACGGGTGTGGCAGGCGAACGCGGCGGCGAGTAAGCGGCCGGTCTCCTCCTCGCTCCGTGGCTGACGGTAGATCTCGGACCGTCCGTCGACCTCACGGATCAGGTCCGGTGCGTACTGCCGGGCGACATCGCAGTTCGTGCAGCGATCGTCCACGTACCAGCCTCCGGTCTCCTCCGCCGCTCCGGCTGCTGCTGGGTGGGCAATGTGGGCGTGATCCATGGCTTCCTTCACTCCTCGCGGTGTGTACGGGTCCTGCGACCAAGAGGTATCCCGGCGGCCGCCGTAAGAGGAAGGGGAGCCGGCTCTTGATTTCGGTGACGACCACGCCTCTCGGAACGTAAGCCCCGGCCCTGCCCGGAAGGTGTTCCCGCGCATGTCCGGATGTCCGGGTACGGCTGCGCCACAGGTCGCAGTACGGACCGCCGAGGGGACCTGATGCTCCACCCTCCCCGGGCCCGGGACGACCGTCAGGCACTGCCCGACCGGAGGATCAACGCGGTCCGCCACCGCGTCCGTCCGCGGATTCGTCAGGCGAGGACGACCGGCTCGCCGGTCAGCGAGACACCTGCCTCGCGCAGTTCGCCGAGGGCGCGGTGCGTGGTGTCTGCGGCGACGCCCGCCGTGTAGTCGAGCAGGACGTGTGCGGCGAATCCGGCCCGTACGGCGTCCAGCGCGGTGGCCTTGACGCAGTGGTCGGTGGCGATGCCGACGATGTCGACAGCGGTGATGTCCCGGGCCTTGAGCCAGTCGGCCAGCGAGGTGCCGTCTTCGGCCGAACCTTCGAAGCCGCTCTTCGAGGCGGAGTGGGCCCCCTTGTAGAAGACCTCGTCGACGGCCTCGGAGGCGGGGGCGAACCCGGGATGGAATTCGCTCCCCTCACTGCCGGCCACACAGTGCTCGGGGAACGAGTCCCGGAAATCCGGATGGTCGGAGAAGTGGCCGCCCGGGTCGACGTGGTGATCGCGGGTCGCGACCACACTCGCGTACTGGCTGCCCGCCGTACGCCGGACGAGTTCAGCGATGGCCCCGGCCCTCTCCGCGCCGCCCCTCACCGGCACACTCCCGCCCTCACAGAAGTCCTTCTGCACATCCACCACAATCAGCGCACGGCTCATGCCACGGCCTTTCCTCTCGGGAACCGGTCGCTCCATGCGTCCCCCCTCCGCCCCCGGTGGGCACACGGCTGCCCGTCATTCACCCGACCGATCCGCCCGCCCGGAGCGGCCGGCACATGATGAACCGTCAGTGGTCGTGCCCCCGAAGGGGCTTGGAC
This sequence comes from Streptomyces sp. NPDC001787, assembly GCF_040297465.1. Lineage (NCBI taxonomy): Bacteria > Bacillati > Actinomycetota > Actinomycetes > Kitasatosporales > Streptomycetaceae > Streptomyces > Streptomyces sp. NPDC001787. The sequence continues at coordinate 100,222 of NZ_JBEOZE010000014.1, read as the reverse complement.
GGCCGGCGCCGGTACCGGCGCTCATGCCGTCCCGGTCACCAGGTGACCGGCAGTTCGGCCACGCCGCCGAGCTGGACGTGGACCGTGACGCTGCGGACCTCCTGCGAGGGGACGTCCAGGCGGATCGTCGGGATGCGGCGCAGGAGGGTGGTGAGGGCGATGTCCATTTCGGCACGGGCCAGGTTCTGGCCGACGCATTGGTGGATGCCGTAGCCGAAGGCGACATGACGGCCGACCCTGCGGTCGATGTCGAACGCGTCGGGGCTGTCCCAGATGTCCGGGTCCCGGTTCATCAGCATGGTCGAGAAGAGGACGCCGTCGCCCGCCCCGATGGTGTGCCCGGCGATGTCGATGTCCTCGACCGCCACACGGGGGAGCGCGTCCGTGACGGAGCTGATCCGCAGCAGTTCCTCGACGGCGCCGGGCATCAGCGAGGGGTCCCGGCGCAGCCGGTCGAGCTGGGCGGGGTGGTCGAGCAGGGCGAGGACGGCGGTGGAGAGGGTGGTGGAGGTGGTTTCGTTCCCTCCGGACATCAGAACGACGCAGGTCATCGCCAGTGTGTCCAGGTCCTGCCGGGTCATGGGGCGGTGGGCGGCGACGAGGTCGTCGATCAGGTCGCCGCCGGGGGCCCGTTGCCGGTCCGTGAGCAGGCCCTTGAGGTAGTCCAGGAGCTGGGCGAGCAACTCCTCCGGGGTGCAGCCGTCCTCCTCGTCGGACGGCGCGAGGAGTCGTGTGATCAGCGTGTCGACGCGCGGGCGGTCCCGGTGCGGCATCCCCAGCAGGGCGAACGTCGTGTCGGAGGCCAGGGGCATCGCGTAGGCGCGGACCAGATCCGCCCGGTCGCCCGCGGCGAGCATGGCGTCGACCAGCCGTTCGGCGCTCCGCTCGATGGCCGGGCGCAGGGCGGCGATCCGGCGGATGCCGAAGGCGGACGAGACCCACCTGCGCTGGCGGGCGTGGAGGGGGTCGTCCACGCCGATCAGCGGGAGGCCGGGCATCTGCCGGGAGGCCATGCTCTCGGTCAGGCTGGGGAACGAGGGATGCGCCGTGTCGCAGGAGATCCGCGGGTCGCGGATCAGCTCCCGTCCCACGTCGCTTCCGGAGACGAGCCAGACACTTCGTCCGTCGTACAGGGACACACGGGACAGCGGACGGTGCTCGCGCAGCGGCCCGTATCCGGCGGGCATGGCGTAGGGGCAGGTGCGTTCCATCGGGTAGCTCGGGGTCGGGAAGGCCGTGGGGGACGATCCGGCGGTGGCTGTCACGTTGTTCCTCACCTCTTCGGCCCGTGCGCGGCGAGGTGGTCGCGTACGGGCCGGCGCTCGGCGCCGCCTCGTGCGGGCGCGGCGTGCCCGGCCGACGTGCCGACGGCCTGAGCAGAACCTGACTGCCAGCCTGCCGCGCCGGGGGGCCCGTACCGACCCCGACCGCGCAGGTTCACGCATACGGGGTACACGGCGCTCCTGTGTGCGCCGGACATGCGGGGGCCGGAGCCGTTCTGGTCGTCCCGCCGCGTCGTTGTTCCGGGTACCGCACGGCCGAGGCCGCCGGGCGGGAGGAAGAGCGGAAGGAGGGCCGGCCGTGGACACGGACGCACGCCGTCAGGGGGAAGCCGCAGAGGGAGGCGCCCCGGAGGGAGTCGGGGGGCTCCTGGAAATCGCCGCAGGAGGGTGTTTCTCGCGCGCACTGGCCGTGGCGGCCAGGCTGCGGATCGCGGACATCCTCGACGGCGCCGCCATGACGTCCGACGACATCGCGGGACGGACCGGCAGTGACCCGGAGGTGATGCTTCGTCTCCTTCAGGCCCTGGCCATGCGCGGAGTCTTCGTGCGCGAGGGGGACGGGCGGTTCCGGCTCGCGGAGAGCCACGCGGCTCTGCGCGGCGACCATCCCCGGTCCCTGCGTCACCACTGCATCCTGCTGGCCGAGACCTACGACGACGCCTTCGCCGGGCTGCTCGGCACGGTCATGACCGGGCGCTCCGGGTTCGAGGAGGTCTTCGGCATGCCGCTGTACCCGTACCTGGGCAGGACACCGGAGAGGGAGCAGGTCTTCGACGCCGCGATGGCGGAGCTGGCGCAGCCGACGGCCGCGGCGTTCGCCGAGCATTTCTCCTTCTCCTCACCGGGACGGCTGATCGACGTCGGCGGCGGGAACGGCACACTGCTCCTGTCGCTCCTGGCCCGCGACCCGGGCCTCGAAGGGACCTGTGTCGACCGGCCGGGCGTCTGCGCCCGGGCGGCGGCCCGCATGGCGAAGGCCACGGACCGTGCGCTCGCCGACCGGATCCGCTTCCAGCCGGCGGACATCTTCGAGGAAGTACCCGAGGGCGGCGGGCTCTACCTGCTCAAGAACGTGCTGCACGACTGGTCTCCCGAGCAGGGAACACGCATCCTCACCGCGGTACGGCGGGCCATGACCCGCACCGCGCGCACCATGGCCCGCACAGGACCGCCGCCCAGGCTGATCGTGCTGGAGCCCCTGCTCGACCGGGAGTCGGACGGAGCCCATGCCCTCTACCAGATGGTGCTCGGCGGAAAGGAGGTCCGCGGGTTCCGGACCGCCGACGACGTCTGGCGGCTGCACACCGCCGCCGGCCTCGAACCGCTCTCCGTCACGCGTCTGTCCGACGGGCACCACGCCTTCGAGAGCGGATGTCCCGGCTGAGCCGGCCATCGGCGCGGGGCCGCGGGCAGCGGCGAAGGGACCGCGGGCGTCACGGACATCGGACAGGACGCGGGCGGCGTGCCGGACATGGTCCGGGACGCCGCCCTGCTCGGGGCTCTGCCTGCTGATCTGGTGTGCTCGGGAGTCGCGCCCGTAGGGCGTGGATTCGCGGGCGGGGCGCTCGCGGCCGCTCACCCCTCTTTCCCGCATCCCGCGCGTGGGCTCCCGGTGGGCGGCTGGGCTCGGCGACCACTGATCCACCAGGAGCTTCGCCGCGTCGTCCGGAGAGCGAATGGACGCCAGGTCATCCGCCCGAGAGCCGTTCGTGCAGGTCCTCGGCAAAACGTGTCCGGCAGACGCCGTGGACGATGGCGTCCGGGGACTGATAACCCCGGTGTTCCGGGTCCGAGACCACTTGATCCCACCGGATCACCTCGCCGCTGAGCGGCGATGGGCGTCCCAGGTATACCTGCGCGGCCTCTGCCAGTTCCCACTCACCGGTGATCACCGCGTACCAGAACCTGTGGCCCTGGCCGACCACCCACAGGCACAGATCCTCGGTGCTGTCCTCGGACCAGTCCGCTCCGTCGACGCGTACGCCTTCCGAGAAGTCGGTCAGTGACTCCGCCGCATCCAGGTAGGCCAGCGCGAACTCCTCAAGAATCCGTCGTGGCTGTGCCTGCAGCCATGCCTCCAGGGCGGACAGGCGTGGCCTGGTCGCGTCCAGGACGTCCCAGAACCAGTCAGGACCTTGTCCCATCCCACCGACCGCCCTCGCCTCCACCGGCAACTTCCGTCCGATCATAGGAGAGCGGGACACCCGCACCGACCACGGCATCGCTGCTTGCGCACCTCGGCCCCAGGCCGAACACGTCTGCCCGGTCACCGGTGCTCACGCAGGCGGCATCGCACCCCGGAGCACTCCGCGCGGCAGACGGTGCGCCGGCGGACGGCGTGCCGCGCGGGCAGCTCAACGGCGCCCTCGGTCTGTCGGGGGTGCGCCCGGCGGTTGCGTGGGGCGCGCAGGCCGCACCGGAATGCTCCGGCGTGCCGAACGAAGGCCTCAGCAAAGAGAGTTGGACTACTGGTAGGAAAGTTTACTGTCAGCTAGCATTCCGGGCGGCGGCTCGGCGCGGTGCCCGGCCACATGGGCATGACGCGCTCAGTGAGAGCTCTGGCCCGGCCGCCATGACGCGGCTGCCCGCCCGCGCGCACGGGCCGGGACGCGACGTCACGTACCAACGCCCAGCTCTCGCCACCCCCAAGGCCAGGAGTCCAGGGATGTACCCGAACCGCTCAGTCCTGCCCCATCCGACACGACGCCATACGGTGGGCATGGTCATCGCCGCCGTACTGCTCCTCGTCATCAGCCTGTTGCTCGCCTACCCCGACCGGGCCGGCGCCGCCGCGGATCCCCTCCTCTCCCGCGGAAAGCCGGCCAGCGCGTCCTCCAGCGAGGACTCCGCGCTCGGCCCGCAGAACGCGTTCGACGGCGACCCCGCCACCCGCTGGGCAAGCGCCGAGGGCAAGGATCCGCAATGGATCAGTGTCGATCTCGGTGCGGCCGCCGACATCACGCGGGTGGCCCTGACCTGGGAGGACGCCTACGCCAAGGCGTACCGGATCGAGGTCTCCGGCGACGGCACCACCTGGACCCGGCTGGCCGAGGAAACGGCCGGGAACGGCGGCACCGACGACTGGCCCGGTGTGTCCGGCAAGGGCCGCTACGTGCGCGTCCAGGGCACGGCACGCGGCACCGCCTACGGCTACTCGCTGTACGAGGTCGAGGTGTACGGCACCTCCGAGGGAACGCCCCCGGAAACCGGTGCGTTCACCGTGGTCGCCGCCGGTGACATCGCCGCCCAGTGCACCGCCTCCGACAGCGACTGCGCCCACCCCAGAACGGCCGCGCTGGCACAGCAGATCAATCCGAAGTTCTATCTGACGATGGGCGACAACCAGTACGACGACGCCCGGATCTCCGACTACCGCGCCTACTACGACAAGACCTGGGGCGCCTTCAAGAACAAGACACGACCGGTACCGGGCAACCACGAGACCTATGACCCGGCCGGACCCCTGGCCGGCTACAAGTCGTACTTCGGGGCGATCGCGTACCCCCAGGGCAAGAGCTACTACAGCTTCGACGAGGGCAACTGGCACTTCATCGCCCTCGACTCCAACTCCTTCGACCAGAGCGCCCAGATCGACTGGCTCAAGGCCGACCTCGCCAAGAACAGCAAGGCGTGCATCGCCACCTTCTTCCACCACCCGCTCTACTCCTCCGGCGGTCACGGCAACGACCCGGTGAGCAGGCCGGTGTGGAAGATCCTGTACGGGGCGAAGGCCGACCTCGTGCTCAACGGGCACGACCACCACTACGAGCGGTTCGCCCCCCAGAACCCCGACGGGAAGGCGACGGCCGACGGACTCACCGAGATCATCGGCGGGATGGGCGGCGCCGAGCCCTACCCCATCGAGAACGTCCAGCCCAACAGCCAGAAGCGGATCAGCGGTGAATACGGTGTCCTGAAGCTGGACTTCACCGACTCCGGCTACAGCTGGAACTACGTCGGCACCGACGGGAAGAACAAGGACACCAGCCCGAAGTACACCTGCCACTGATGTACCTGGCGACCACAGGCCGCCGGGACACACCGGCACCGTCCCGCTCCGGCGGGGCGGGCCGGCGCGTCCCCGGCACCGTCCTGGCACTCGGCACGGTCAGCCTCGTCACGGACATCTCCTCCGAGATGGTCACCGCGGTGCTGCCGCTCTACCTCGTCCTCGGACTTGGTCTCTCACCTCTCCAATTCGGCTTCCTGGACGGCTTGTTCAACGGCGCCGCCTCCATCGTCCGGCTGCTCGGCGGGCATGCCGCCGACCGCGGCCACCGGCACAAGCGCGTCGCGGGGCTCGGCTACGCCCTCTCCGCCTGCTCACGGCTCGGCCTGCTGCTCGCCGGGGGCGCGACCGCCGGAATCGCCGCCGCCCTTGCCACCGACCGGGTCGGCAAAGCGATCCGTACGGCACCCCGCGACGCGCTCATCACCCTGAGCAGCAGGCCCGAGACGCTCGGCCGGTCCTTCGGCGTGCACCGGGCGATGGACACCACCGGGGCCCTGCTCGGTCCGCTCGCCGCGTTCGCCCTGCTCTGGGCGACCGCCGGCGCCTACGACGCGGTGTTCGTCGTCAGCTTCTGCGTCGGCCTGCTCGGGGTGCTGCTGCTCGTGCTGTACGTTCCGGGGCAGCCCGCGGCACCGTCCTTCGAACCGGCACCGAAGGCGGCTCCGAAGGCGGCCCCCCGCAAGCGGAACGCGTTCGCCGCGCTGCGCGACGCCGCGTTCCGCCGGATCCTCGCAGCAGCCGCCCTGCTCGGCGCCGCCACAGTGGGCGACGCCTTCGTCTATCTCCTGCTCCAGCGCGGCCTGGACCTTCCCATCGGCTGGTTCCCGTTGCTGCCGCTGGGCGCGGCGGCGTGCTACCTGCTGCTCGCGGTGCCGGCGGGCCGTATCGCGGACCGGGTCGGCCGACGTCTGCCGTTCCTGTTCGGCCATCTCGCCCTGCTCGGCGTGTACGCCACACTCCTCGCCCCGGCCGGTGGCCCGGCGCCGCTCCTTCTCGTCCCGGTCCTGGTCCTGCTCGGTGTCTTCTACGCCACCACCGACGGGGTGCTGATGGCCCTCGCCGGGCCCTCGCTGCCCGCGGACGGCAGGGCGGGCGGACTCGCCCTGCTCCAGACCGGCCAGGCGCTCGCCCGGATGGTCGCCGCGGCCGGCTTCGGCGCCGCGTGGACCCTGTGGGGGCCGCGCCCCGCGCTGTGGGCGGCGCTCTCGGTCCTGGTCGCCGCGCTCGCGGGCGGCTGGGCCCTGCTGCCGCGCAACCCGTCCGGTTCCCCGGCCCCCGAGGGGCCGGAAGCCCAGATCCCCGAGAGGCGGACCGCATGAGACTCAGGTTCCCGACACCCGCCGGGCCGCTCGGCCCCCGTTCCCGTGTCGCGGTCGTGGCGGCCGCGGTGCTGCTCCTGGGGGGTGGCTCCCTCGGGTACGCGCTGCACGCCGAGAACCGGACGGAGGGTCAACAGGCGCAGGCCGACGCCTCGTTCACGCTCGAAGGGCCCGCGCTGTACTTCCGGGACTCGGCCACGGGACGCGTGGCGCACCAGCCGCTCGCCGCGGCCCCCGATACCCGCACCACCACCCGGGTCCGCAGCACCACCGGGGCCCGCACCACCGGCGGCCCCGCCTGCGACCGGTTCTACGCCGCCGGGGACAACGCGCTCTGTCTGCGCGCCAAACCCGGGGTGCTGCCCAAGACGTACGCCGTCGTCCTCGACCGGCGACTGCGCGAGACGCGGCGCGTCACCGTGCCGGGTGTTCCCACCCGGGCGCGTGTCTCGGCCTCCGGGGCGATGCTCTCCTGGACGGTGTTCGCCACCGGTGACTCGTACGCCACCACCGCCTTCTCCACCCGGACGGCCGTCCTCGACCTGCGTACCGGTTATCTCATCAAGTCCATCGAGGAGATCCCCCTCACGATCGACGGGACCCGCTACCACTCCCCCGACGTCAACTACTGGGGAGTGACGTTCGCCCGCGACGACAACCGCTTCTACGCGACCGTCTCCACCAAGGGCCGCACCTATCTCGTCGAGGGCAACATGAAGGACTGGTCGGCGAAGGCGCTGCGGCAGAACGCCGAGTGCCCCTCCCTGTCGCCCGACAACACCCGGGTCGCGTTCAAGAAGAAGGTGTCCGACGACCCGGCAGCACCCTGGCGGCTGTACGTCCTCGACCTGCGGACCATGCGCGAGACACCGCTCGCCGAGTCCCGCAGCGTCGATGACCAGGCGGCCTGGCTGGACGACGACACGGTGGCCTACGCGCTGCCGGGCGCGTCCGCCCGGTCGAGTGACGTCTGGGCCGTTCCGGCGGACGGCACCGGCAAGCCCCGGGTCGCCGTGGCCGGCGCGTCGTCCCCGGCGGCACTGCGCTGAGCCGTGCCCTCACCGCCGCCGGGCGGTGAGGGCCGAGGGCGGGCGCGCACCCCTTAGGCTTCCGCCAGACACCGGCCCCGACCTCAGGAGCGCACCACCGTGTTCGACCCCGTACCGGAGTACCCGTTCCCCGACAGCCGCCGACCGGACGAAGCCCCCACGCCACACGCACTGCTCGCGCCCGTGCTCGGTCTCCTGGGCAGCTGGCACGGCCGGGGGCAGGGCGAGTACCCCACGCTCGCCGGGGACTTCACCTACGCGCAGGAGGTCACCTTCAGCCACGACGGCCGGCCCTTCCTGCACTACGAGGCCCGTGCGTGGCTGCTCGACGCCGACGACGCGCCCCTGCGCCCGTCGGCCCGGGAGAGCGGCTGGTGGCGACTCCAGCCCGACGGCCGGGTGGAGGCACTGATCACTCAGCCCACCGGCATCGCGGAGATCTCGGCCGGCCACGCGGCCGACGGCTCGGTGGACCTCACCACCCACGAGGTGGCCCTGACCCCCACGGCCAAGGAGGTGAACGCCACCCGTCGGCGCTATGTGCTGGCCGACGACGGCACGCTGACGTTCGCCCATGACCTCGCGGCGGTCGGCCAGTCGCTGCAGCACCATCTGTCGGCACGTCTCCGGCGCCGGGCGTAGACACGCCGCGCCCCTCGACGAGGAGCGGCGTGCCGCCCGGCCGGTCAGCAGTAGGGCGCCTGGCCGGTCAGCGAGGACGCGAGGTGGGCCCACACCCCGAAGAGCCGGTACAGGACGGGCAGCGACCCCTGCGCCTGGACGGTCCGCGAGTCCGTCGCCGTCACCCCGGGGATGCCCTGGAGCATGGAGGCGATCGAGGCCGACTGCCAGCGGACGGTGAGGGTCGCCCGGCTGTCCGATGCCGCCGGACGGGTCGGCGGCGTGGCGAGACGGGCGGCGACCGCTTCCTCGATGGCCGCCCGCGCCTCGTCCGCCCGGCGCAGCTCCGCGGCAAAGCGGTCCTTCGCGTACTTCACGGCCACGGTGGTCACGGAGCCGTCCCACTTCGCCATCTCCTCGCAGGCGCTGTCGTCCCCGGTGAGGACGAGTACGGGAACGCCGATGGCCGCCGCCGCGGCCTGGGCCAGGCCGATCTCGCCCACGGGCGACCCGTCCAGCCACATGTCCTCGATCTCGTGTCCCAGGAAGCTGTGGCTGAGCACTCCGAGCGCTCCGGCCCGCGCGTGGTAACCGACACAGATCACCGCGTCGTGCTCGGGGCCGAGCCCTTCGAGCATGCCCATGTTCTTGGGCTTCCCCCGGATCAGGCGGACCGCGGGGTGGAGCGTCTCCGGCAGCAAGTTCCGCATGGGGCCGTGCGCGTCGTTGACGGTGATGTCGGTGGCTCCGGCCGCGACGGCACCCCGGACAGCGGCGTTGACGTCCTCCGCCATCATCAGCCGCCCGCGCTCGTAGTCCCGGCCTCCGGGCTGGACGTCCTCGACATCGACCAGTCCGGTGATGCCTTCCATGTCCACGCTGATGTAGATCCGCACAGCACGTTCTCCTCGGGCTCGCATACCGCCGACTCTCCACCGGAGAACGTAGCAAGGGCGTGACCGTGCGGTATGTGTATGAGTCAGCCAACAGGCCGGGGGCCCCTGCCCCGAGGTCGCACCGCTTCAGAGGGCCGCGGCCGCCTCGGCCTGTTGCGACCGTGTCGGCTTCAGTGCGGCTCGCGTGATGTTCCGCGCCATGCCACCGAACACGACGGAGTGGAAGGGGAAGACGCTCCACCAGTAGGCGTGGCCCAGCAGCCCCCGGGGATGGAACAGCGCGCGCTGTCTGTACCGGGCACCGCCCTCCCCGTCCTCCTCCGCGTACAGCTCCAGCCAGGCCAGGCCGGGCAGCCGCATCTCGGCGCGCAACCGGAGCAGATGCCCCGGCTCGATCTCCTCGACGCGCCAGAAGTCCAGTGCGTCGCCCACTCTGAGACGTCCGGCGTCCCTGCGTCCGCGCCGCAGGCCGACACCGCCCACGACCCGGTCGAGCCACCCGCGGACGGCCCAGGCCAGCGGGAAGGAGTACCAGCCGTTGTCGCCTCCGATGCCTTCGATGACACGCCACAGCGCCTCGCGGGACGCGTCGATGCCCGTGTCCCGCTCATCGGTGTACAGGCTGCCACCGGCCCAGTCCGGGTCGGTGGGCAGCGGGTCGCTGGGTGCTCCGGGCACCGAGGCCGAGGACCACCGCGTGGTCACGTTCGCCTCGCGCACCCGTTGCAGTGCGAGGGTGAGCGCCCGCCGGAAGGTGAAGGGCTGCCCCGGGGCGTCGGGCACATACCGCCGGATGTCGTCCTCGGCGCATACGACCTCGTACTTCAGCGACTCCGCCAGCGGCCGGGCGATCGATCGGGGCACCGGGGTGACGAGTCCGATCCAGTGGCTGGACAGGCGTGGTGTCAGCATCGGGACGGGCAGGATCAGCCGGGGCCGCAGCCGGGCGACGGCGGCGTACTCCTCCATCATCTCCCGGTACGTCACGATGTCGGGGCCGCCGATGTCGAAGGTGCGGTTCACCTCGGCTGGCATGGCGGCGCTGCCCACCAGGTACCTCAGTACGTCGCGGACGGCGATCGGCTGGATCCTGGTCGACACCCAGCTCGGCGTGACCATGACGGGCAGGCGTTCGGTGAGGTAGCGCAGCATCTCGAAGGAGGCCGAGCCCGAGCCGATGATCACGGCCGCGCGCAGCACCGTGGTCGGCACTCCGGACCCCAGCAGGATGTCGCCGACCTCCGCACGCGAGCGCAGGTGCGGCGACAGCTCGTCCCGCGGTACGCCGACGGGGGTGAGGCCGCCCAGATAGACGAGGCGGGACACCCCGGCGGCACGTGCCTGTTCGGCGAAGTTCCGGGCCGCTTCCCGGTCCGTGGCCTCGAAGTCCCGGCCGCTGCCGAGCGCGTGCACCAGGTAGTAGGCGACGTCCACCCCCCGCATGGCGATACGGAGCGATTCCGGGTCGAGGACGTCACCGCGGACGACATCGGTCCGGCCCGTCCAGGGGTGGTCGCGCAGCTTCCCGGGAGTCCGCGCCAGGCACCGTACGCGATGTCCGGCGTCGAGCAGCTCGGGGACGAGCCGCCCTCCGATGTAGCCGGTCGCACCGGTCACCAGGCAGCGAAGTCCCGTCGCGGTGTCCTGCTGGTCCATGGTGCCTCCGAATCTCGCGGTCACCGGCCCTTCCACCGTGCCTGCCCCCGGCCGATTCCGCTTCCGGAGCTTTGGGGACCCGTCCAAGGCTCTGCCGTGGTCCCCGGCGGGCGCGGGATCTGCGGGGCAGCCCTCAGAACGCTCCCCCGCTGTCCACCCATGTGATGTCCTCGCGTTCCCACGGCTCGACGTGTACGCGGCTCTCGCCCAGCCGCCTGCGGTGTTCCTCGTCGAGGGCGGTCATCACCGGTTGCGGGAGCGCGGCGCAATGGGCGCGGAAGGGGTCATGACGCTGCGGCCAGGCGCTCAGCGCGAGCCAGACGAGGGGGACGGCGATCATCAGGCCGGTGGTCACGGTGAGGAACAGGGCGAAGAGCACGTCGGCCGGGTCGGAGGCCACCGGCTCGCGCCAGAACGCCAGCTGGACGGCGTAGAAGAAGGACAGCGCGAACGCGGTGGCGCACGCGATGACGCCCAGGCCGTCCTTCCGGCGGCCTGCCCAGCGGGGCACCGCGGCATCCTGTTCACGGAGGAACGCCTCGCACCGCACGCGCAGTCCGGTGTCCCGGCGAAGCCGGCGCAGGGTGACGGGGGCGCGGCTGCGTACCGCGTCCAGCAGGGCGTCGCAGATCGGATGGCCCGTATCGCCGTCACCGGCCGCGTCCATCCGCCCGTCGCCGTCGATCCGCAGCCGGCCCTGGAGCAGCAGCGCCGCGGCCGCGTGCTCGACGGCGTCATGTGTCTCGCCCGCGGTGGCCGCCGCGTGACAGGGATCGATGTCCACATCGCCCAGCTGGGCGGCGGCTGCCCGGTCGGCCCTGGCGCGCAGCGCCCAGAGGACGGCCAGGACGGTGTAGACACCCGTCGCGCTCGCCAAAGCAGTTACCGCCAGCTGGAGTTGGGTCATACGGTCATGGTGGCAGCGACCCGGGGGCCGGGGCCAGAGTCCGGCGGGAGCAGCGGTTGCCCCCGGTTGTCCCGGGGCTGCCCCGCACGGACCTCACGTACCCCGGCGTACGCTCCGTCCGTCGTGCCGCACCGGGCGGACCGGCCGCCCGTCCACCGGTTCCAGCACCCTGTCCCGACGGCGTTCGCGCGGGGTGCCGTCATGGGGCCCCTGACGGCAGGGCCGGTGAACCGCTCCACCGCTTCGCGCAACTGACCCACGGACAGCCGGCCGGCCGGAGTGCCGAAGTCCGTGGCCGCGAACAGGCCGGAGCTGTCGGTGGTGAACGCGTGAGGTGACGGCGCGTCGGGCGCCGTCATTCCGCGTCCGGCGCTCCGAGCAGGCCGCGGACCTCTTCGGCGCTGGTCTCCCGCAGCTCCTCCTCGACCAGCAGCCAGCGGGTGATGCCGAGGGATTCGAGGAAGGGCAGATCGTGGCCCGCGACCAGGAGTGCGCCCTCGTAGTGGTCGAGCGCGCTCGTCAGCTGCCGCACGCTGGCCAGGTCGAGGTTGTTGGTCGGCTCATCCATCACTACGAGTTGGGGGGCGGGTGCGGCGAGCATCGTCGCCGCGAGCGCGGCCCGGAAACGCTCCCCGCCCGAGAGGGTGCCCGCCGGCTGCTCGGCTCGCGCTCCCCTGAACAGGAACCGTGCGAGCTGGGAGCGGATGTGGTTGTCGTCGACACCGGGCGCCATCCGCGCCACGTTCGCCGCGACGCTCAGCTCCTCGTCCAGCACGTCCAGGCGCTGCGGGAGGAATCGCAGCGGCACGAACGTCCTGGCCTCGCCGGCCAGGGGCGTCAGCTCCCCGGTGAGGGTGCGCAGCAGTGTCGTCTTCCCGGCCCCGTTGCGCCCGACCAGGGCGATGCGTTCGGGACCGTGCACATGGAGGTTGCCGTCCAGCAGTCTGCCGTACCGCGGTCGGAGCCCTTCCAGGGTCAGAACGGTGCGTCCGGCGGGCACGGCCGTACGGGGCAGGCTCACCCTGATCTCCGCGTCGTCGTGGATCGCGTCCGCGGCCTCCTCCCTCCGCTCGCGTGCCTCGTGGAGGCGGTCCTCGTGCAGGCCGCGGAGCTTGCCCGCCGACTCCTGCGCGGCCCGCTTGCGCGCACCGGCGAGGATCTTCGGCAGCCGCCGCTCGGCCTCCACCTTCCGGCCCTGTCGCTCACGGCGGGCCAGTTTGATGTGGGACTCCTCCAGTTCGCGTTTCTGCCGCCGTACGTCCGCGTCGGCGGCCCTCAGCACGCGTTCGGCGGCCTCCTGCTGGGTGGCCAGGGCCTGTTCGTACGCGGACCAGCCGCCCCCGTACCAGTTCACGGATCCCGATCGCAGTTCGGCGATGCGGTCCACGCGCTCCAGCAGCTCGCGGTCGTGGCTGACGACGACCAGCACACCGGAGCGCCAGGAGTCGACCGCCTCGTACAGCCGGCGCCGTGCGAACAGGTCGAGGTTGTTGGTCGGTTCGTCGAGCAGCAGAACGTCGGGGCGCTCCAGCAACAGCGCGGCCAGGCGCAGGAGTACGGTCTCGCCGCCGGACATCTCGCCCACGGTCCGGTCCAGGTCGACACCGTCGAGGCCGAGTGAGTCCAGGGTCGCCCGTGCCCGCTCCTCCACGTCCCAGTCGTCGCCGATGACCGCGAAGTGCGCCTCGTCCACGTCTCCCCCCTCGATGGCGCTCAGCGCGGCCCGCCGCTCGGCGATACCCAGGGCCTGATCGACACGGAGTGTCGTGTCGAGGGTGATGTCCTGCGGCAGGTGGGCGAGTGTTCCGCCGACCGTCACCGACCCCCGGGAGGGACGGAGCAGGCCCGCCAGGAGGCGCAGCAGAGTGGACTTCCCCGTGCCGTTGGCACCGACGAGGCCGGTGCGTCCCCGGCCGATGCTGATGGAGAACCCGTCGAAGAGGGGAGTGCCGTCCGGCCAGCTGAAGGACAGGCCCGAACAGGTCACGGAGGCGCTGGGCAGGGTGGGGTTGGCCATGGAGATCCTCGCAGTCGCAAGCGCGGTGTACAGGGGCTTCGTATGCGAGCACCACACGGCGACCAGGCCGGGAAAAGAGGGAGTGCGGCCTTCCGAGAAGTCAGGGACGGCTCATGCACCGAGGTCGCATCCACGCGGGGTCACGGGCGGCTGGAGTGCCGACGGCGTGACAGGTGTACGGACGGTGCCGTACCGCGTGATGATCGCGAACCTCAGATGCGCAACGTCCACCTCTATCGGAGACAATGGGACCCCGACAGCATACCTCCACGGCCCGCGCCGGTGGCAAGCCCCTGACTCCGACGCGGGGCCGGCTCAGTGGTGAAGGCGTGCGTGGAGGTCGCCCTCGGTACGGCGCTCCGGTATCCGGGGCCCGTCCGGTACGGCCCGCTCGCGGCGCACGAGACGTGCGCCGACGACGCAGACCACGCCCACCAGGACGAATCCGTACGCCGGTGTGCTCCCCGAGGGATGGGTCTCGTACACGAGCGCCGCCGACAGCACGGCCAGTACCCGCCCCGTGCGCCCTCGCCATTCGGTGGCGGCGATCACGGTCACGCCCCACAGGAGGTACCAGGGCTGCACCATCGGCGAGAGGACGACCAGGACCACCAGGGACAGTCCCAGGGCGTGCACCGCCGTGAGGCGCCCGTTCGCCGCCCGCCAGGCGAAGTGCAGGATGAGGCCGAACGCCGCCGCCAGGCCCAGGGTCTGCACCGCGCTCTTGACCGGCTCGACGTCGGATCCGATGAGCAGGTGCAGCAGTTCGCCGAGTACGAGGCCGAGGTCGCTGGTGACCGACAGTGCCGTGTGTATGGAACCCGCGACGCCCTGGCTGCGGAGCCAGCCGAAGCCCGTTCCGCCGAGCAGGGCCGCCGCCACGGCGACCGCCCCCGCGACCAGACCGGGCGCCAGCAGCCCCTTGGCCACGCGTCGCACCAGGGGCCCGGTCGCCGCCCTGCCCACGAGTACGCCGATGAACAGCAGCGCCAGCGCCGCCGGGGACTTGACCATCATGGCGAGCCCGACGAGCGCGCTCCCCGCCACCCACCGACCGCGGGTGGCGAGCACCGTGCCCGCGAGCATGAGCCCGATCATCAGCCCGTCGTTGTGTATCCCGCCGACCACGTGGATGAGGAGCAGCGGATTGAGCGCGCCGAGCCACAGGGCGCCGCTCTCGCTCCTGCCGTATTCGCGCGCGAGACGCCTCAGCGCCCACACGATCAGGACCAGTGCGCCCAGGGCGATGAGCCGCATGCCCAGCACGGCGGGAACGATCGTCCCGCCCGTCGCCCAGGTCACCAGTCGCGCGAGGATCAGGAAGAACGGGCCGTACGGTGCGGGCGTGTCGGTCCAG
This sequence comes from Streptomyces sp. NPDC001787, assembly GCF_040297465.1. NCBI lineage: Bacteria > Bacillati > Actinomycetota > Actinomycetes > Kitasatosporales > Streptomycetaceae > Streptomyces > Streptomyces sp. NPDC001787. Next base: position 85,105 of record NZ_JBEOZE010000014.1, on the reverse strand, counting down.
TTCCTCCCGACGCTCGCGGCGGCGTCACCGCCGAGCCCGGCGGGGTCGAGGACCGACGGTCCGGCGCTGTAGACGTCGTGCCCCTCGATGACCATCGCGCCCTGGGCGATGTAGCTGTACACGTCGGCGCTGTACAGGGGCGGTGTCAGCACGAGCGGGGCCGCCCACCAGACGAGGGTGACGAGTGTGTCGCGCACACCGGCCCCGGCCCTGCCGTACTGCCACCACGCCACGACGAGCAGCGTCAGCCCGGCATAGGCGAGCACGGCTGCCGCCGCGGTCACTCCGGGACCGTAGGCCGGCCAGATCCCCCACGGGTCACGGGCGGGGAGCGATCCCGCTCCCCAGCCCCCCACGGCGACCGCCACGGATCCGATTGCGCCCAGCCGACGGTACCCAACAGCGCTCAATGCCCTCATGACGCGCCAACCTATCGAACAGGCGCGCGGCGAAACACTCCAGCTCAACAGGGCAGGGTTCGCACCGACAGGTTCGGCGGCCCGGTACGCAGGACCGGTACACGGCTCACGACGCGGCCGGGAGGCGGACCGGAAGCACCCGGAAGGGAGAACTGACCCGAGAGGGCCAGGGCGCGGCCGGACCACCGCCCGTAATCCGATCCTCGCGCCGGAACAGGGCGCCCGCATCTGGATCTACGGGCGCCCGGGTGGCTACGGCTCCCCCGGTGAGACGAGCACGCCCCGGCACGGAGGTGTCCCGCCGCCGTCCGCACGGTCTGCGCGTCTACCGCACGTCGCCCCGCCAGTCCCACCGGTCCACATCACCGGCACGCGGCCCGTACTCCGCCCGCCCGCCCGGACCGTAGGCCCCTATCTCCGTGATCAGCCCCGCACCGTCGCGCAGCGCCGCGTCGCTCCAGCCCGTGACGTCCAGGAGCAGTCCGTCCAGCGGACCGCCCACCAGCTCGCGGTACTCGTGGCCGGCCTTCGGTCCGGGGTGCGGGTCGTCGTGGTCGGTGCCGTACACCCGGCGCTGCCTCATGAGCTCGTCCATGCGGGCAGCATCCCACCGGGCACTGACAACGGCGCGTCGCGTCGGGCCATCCGGCATCCGGCGGTGTCCGGCTTCCGCGAGCCGGTGGCGGACCGCCGCTGCGGCGCCCGTCCTGCCCGGCCGCCGTCCGAAGTCGCCCCGCACAGACGCCCGAAATATGATGCAGGAACTAACGCACCGCGGAGCGGCCCATGAACCCGCGTCGGACTCCCCGCTCAGGAAGCGCCGAGGAACTGCTCGACACACTGCAGAGTCTCACCGCCCGCGCTCGGCAGGAAGTGGAACTGCACCAGGCGCGCGTCGAGCTGGCGCAGGCCCTCCAGCGCGAGATGCTGCCCGCGTCGCTGCCGGCGCTGCCGGGACTGCAGAGCGCCGCCCGCTACGCCCCCGCCCGCCACGGGCTGGACATCGGGGGCGACTGGTACGACGGTTTTCCGCTGCCCGACGGGGCGCTCGGCTTCGCGATCGGAGATGTGCAGGGCCACGACGTGGAGGCGGCGGCCTTCATGGGGCAGATACGCATCGCCATGCGCGCGATCGCGGCCACGGCCTCCGATCCCGGCGACGTCATGGCGCGTACGAACGATCTGCTGCTGTCCGTGGACTCCGCGCTGTTCGCGACCTGTACGTTCCTCCGGCTCGACCCGCGCACCTGGGAGCTGCACAGTGCCCGGGCCGGTCATGTGGCGTGCGTATGGGGGACCGTGGACGGGCTGTCCGGCATCACCGAGGACCCCGGCGGCCTGCCTCTGGGCATCGTGGCCGGGGAGCACTATCCCGTCACCCGGCGCACGCTCGACACCGCCGGAACCCTCGTGCTCCTCACCGACGGCGTGGTCGAGGGCCCGTCGTTGCTGATCGAGGACGGCCTGGACCGGGTGCGCCGGCTGGTCGGTGCCCATTCCGGGGCGAGCGCCGAGGAACTGGCCGACGAGGTACTGGAGGCCGCGGAGTTCACCGGCCACGAGGACGACGCTGCGGTGCTCGTCCTGCGGCACGAGGCCGCCCGCCGGCCGCGGTGACACCGCGCGGACCGCGCCCGCCGAGCGTGTCACAGCCGCCTCCCCATGAGGTCGGTGTCTGATGACAGGTGTGATCCGCAGCAAGGAAGCCAGACATCGGGCCGTGGCCGTCGCGCAGATGCTGGGCGTCGCCGCCGTCTACTACGGGTCGGGACGGCTCGGCCTGCTCAGGGAAGTGGTGGTCCACGGGTCCATCGTCACTCCGCTCTGGCCGCCCACGGGGGTCGCTCTGGGCGCGTTGCTGATTCTGGGAACGAGGATCTGGCCGGGCATCGCCCTCGGGGCGCTCCTGACGATCACCGCGACCGGAGGCTCCGTCACCTTCTCCGGTCTCGGCATCGTTGCGGGCAATACGGTGGCACCGCTGTGCGCGTATCTCATACTGCGCAGAGCGGACTTCCGGGTCGATCTGGCGCGTCTGCGGGACGGCATCATGCTCGTCCTCCTCGGCGCGTTCGTGGGAATGCTCATCAGTGCGACGGTGGGCAGCGTGCAACTGCTGCTCAGCGGCAAACTTCCGGCGAGCAGCTTCTGGCTGGTCTGGTCGTCCTGGTGGGCGGGCGATGCCATGGGGGTGCTGGTGGTCACCCCGCTCGTGCTGGTCCTGCGGAGGGCGAGGCTGCCGCGGATGACCGATCGCTGGGTGGAGGCTTCGGCGCTGGCAGTCGTGACTGTGTCGGTCGGCCTGCTGGCGACGAGAAGCTCGCTGTCGATGATCTATCTGGTGTTTCCGGTGCTCATCTGGGCGGCGCTGCGCTTTCAGCTGCCGGGGAGCGCGCCCTGCGCCCTGCTGGTGTCCGTGCTGGCGATCGTCGCCGGAACCGACGGCGTGGGACCGTTCGAGAACCACAGCCTGGTGGAGATCATGGTGAACCTGTCCCTGCTCAACGGCTGTGTGGCGCTCACCGCGCTGTTGCTGGCCGCGATCGTGGCCGAACACACCAACATCCGCCTCAGGACGGAGCACGCCGTCGAGGAGCTGCGGACGCTGGTGGAGCAGTTCGCGCCGCTGTCGGGAGCTCCGCCTCAGCGGCGCGACGACGGCGGCGGGGGCCACGGCCCGGACAGGGGACCGCCCTTCACCGCGTGAGATCCCGCCGGTCGCAGCGGATCCGCTCAGTACGGCAGCGGCCGCCCGGACGGGGTCCGCAGATCGAGCGGGGGCGGCCCGGACGGCGGCGGCGGACGACGGACGATCCTGATGCGGCCCATTGCCACCACCTCCTGCTGGTCAACCGGTATCTGCCCACGCAGCCGGTCTTCAACCTTCCGGCGCCACGACGGCGCCACAGCCCGGCATACGCCCCCGGATGCGGGCCGGGCGCCGTGCGGTGACCCTGGATGGGTGGGGGGCAGAGGCAAGGAGGCTCAGCCATGTCCGCACTGGACAAGCTCAAGAGGATGCTCAAGGGGCACGAGGCCCAGGCGGGCAAGGCCGTCGACAAGGCCGGTGACATGGTCGACGACCGGACGAAGGGCAAGTACAGCGGCCACGTCGACACCGCGCAGGACAAGCTCAAGCAGCAGCTCGGCACCGACCGCGACCAGGACGGGCCGCCCCGGCGCTGACCGTGCGCCACCGGTCGTGCTCGCGAACGGCTTCACCGCGCCGGCCGGCGCGGCCACCGCCCCCGAGGGCAGAAACTTCGGGTGGTCCGGCGGATTCTTGTTATTGTCCCGCCCGCACCGCGTCTCCCGGGTGTGGGAAGAGACAGAACAGGACCCCGGAAGAGTGAGCACAGCATGGGCGAGGAACACGGCACGGCGTTGATCACCGCGGCGCGGAGCGGTGACCAGCAGGCGCAGGACCGGCTCGTCGCGTCGTATCTGCCGCTGCTCTACAACATCGTGGGCCGCGCGCTGAACGGGCACGCGGACGTCGATGACGTCGTGCAGGAGACCGTGCTGCGCATGCTGCGGGGTCTTCCCGGGCTGCGTGATCCCGGGCGCTTCCGCTCCTGGCTGGTGGCCATAGCCATGAACGAGATACGCGAGCACTGGCGGGAGCAACGGTCCGGGGCCATGCCCGCCGACCGTCTGGACGACGCTCACGACAGGCCCGACCCGGGTGCCGATTTCGTCGACGCGACCATCCTCCGGCTCGGTCTGACGGGGCAGCGCCGCCAGGTGGCGGAGGCGACGCGGTGGCTGGACGAGGACGACCGGGCCCTGCTGTCGCTGTGGTGGCTGGAGACCGCCGGACAGGTCTCCCGGGCCGAGGTCGCCGACGCTCTGGAACTCACCCCGCAGCACACGGCGGTCCGGGTCCAGCGGATGAAGGCCCAGCTGGAGGCGGCCAGGGTGGTGGTGGGCGCGCTGGGGTCCATCCCCCGCTGCGTCCTGCTGGCGGAGATCGTCGCCGAATGGGACGGGGTGCCGTCGGCCCTCTGGCGCAAGCGTCTGGCCCGTCATGCCCGTGGCTGCACCGTCTGCTCGGGTCTCGGCTCGCAACTCGTCCCCGCGGAGGGCCTGCTCGTCGGACTGGCCCTGGTACCGCTGGCGCCGTCCCTCCCGGGAGCCGTCCCGGACCTGCTCACCACGGCCGCCGGAGGTCCCGCCGCCCGTCACGCGGCCGGGTCCGCCACCACCGCCGTCCGTCCGTCCCGACCCGGACGCGCGGAGCGCCGGCGTGACCTCCGGCGGCGACGGCGCAATACGGTCGTGGCCGCCCTGGTCGCCGTCGCGGCGCTCGGCACCGGTGGCGGCGCCGTACATCTCTACACGGACGACTCGGACTCCGACCGGGACGAGGCGGCGGTCACGGCAAGCGCGCCCGATGCCACCGCCCGGTCCTCGGCGCCCGCGGCGACCCCGCCGCGGCCGGCGTCGCCGGCGCCGTCCTCGCCCACCGCCTCACCGTCGCGGACGCCTTCTCCCACCGCCGGGGCCACCGCGAGCAGGAGCGCACGGCCCGCACCGGGCACCCCGGCGCCCTCTCCCCGGCCCGCCACTCCGGCGCCGCCCGCCCCGCCCTCCGTGTCGCAGCAGGTCACCGATCTCGTCAACGCCGAGCGTGCGAAGCAAGGATGCGGTCCGGTACGCGGAAACGGCCTGATGTCCACGGCGGCGCAGCGGCATTCCGCCGACATGGCGTCCCGGGACTACTTCGCGCACACCTCGCCCGACGGCACCGATCCCGGCGATCGCCTCACCGCGGCCGGCTATCGCTGGAGCACGTACGGGGAGAACATCGCGAAGGGCCAGCGTACCCCGGCGGATGTGATGAGTTCGTGGATGAACAGCCCCGGGCACCGGGCCAACATCCTCAACTGTTCGTTCAAGGAGATCGGTGTGGGGATGCGGAGCACCGGGAGCGGGCCGGTGTGGACCCAGAACTTCGGCGCCGCCGGATGAGCCGCCCCGGCCGGCCGTTCACATGGACGACCGCTCCCCGAGCCGTGGACAGGATGGTGACAGGCGCGCGCCGGTTCACCGGGTGAGAACGGTGAGCGCGGTGCAGGCGCCGCCCATGGCGCTCACCGCCACCACGGAAGCCGCCACACAGCGCGCCCGGAGCTGCACATAGCGCTCGGTGTACTCACCGCGCAGCTCGGCGGCCCGGCCGGTGATCCGGGTGAGCGACTCCCGGCAGCCGGCCATCCGCTCCATCAGGTAGACGCGCTCCACGTCCTCGCGCTGCGCCGTGGTGAGCCAGGGCAGTTGTCCGGTCAGGCGGCGGGCCTGTCTGCGGGCCTCCTCGATCTCGGCGTTCCACAGCAGATAGCCCTCCAACTGGGCCAGGCCTCGGGCACTGTCCTCGTGTGGTTTCACCAGTCCTCCTGTCGTCGGGCCGTCCTGGTCCAGGGCTGTCGCCCTCACACCTGCTTGTCCCCCGGAGCCACCGTCGCGGAGTCGGCGGGGCTGTTGGCGGCCTCGTCCAGGGCGCGTACGACGGGGTGGTGCAGGTCGAACGCCGGGGATTCGGAACGGATCCGCGGCAGGGTGAGGAAGTTGTGCCGCGGCGGCGGGCAGGAGGTCGCCCACTCCAGCGAGCGGCCGTAGCCCCACGGGTCGTCGACCTCGATCCTCCTGCCGTACTTGGCGGTCTTCCACACGTTGTAGAAGAACGGCAGCATCGACAGGCCGAGCAGGAACGAGGAGATCGTCGAGATGGTGTTCAGCGCGGTGAAGCCGTCGGCGGCGAGGTAGTCCGCGTAACGACGCGGCATGCCCTCGGCACCCAGCCAGTGCTGCACCAGGAACGTGCCGTGGAAGCCCACGAACAGCGTCCAGAACGTGATCCTGCCGAGCTGTTCGTCCAGCATCTTGCCCGTGAACTTCGGCCACCAGAAGTGGAATCCGGCGAACATCGCGAAGACCACGGTGCCGAACACCACGTAGTGGAAGTGCGCGACGACGAAATACGAGTCGGAGACATGGAAGTCCATCGGCGGCGAGGCCAGGATGACGCCGGTCAGACCGCCGAAGAGGAACGTCACGAGAAACCCGATGGACCAGAGCATCGGTGTCTCAAGAGACAGCGAACCCTTCCACATGGTGCCGATCCAGTTGAAGAACTTCACCCCGGTCGGCACCGCGATCAGGAAGGTCATGAAGGAGAAGAACGGCAGCAGCACAGCGCCGGTGACGAACATGTGGTGTGCCCACACGGTCGCGGAAAGCCCCGCGATGGCGATCGTCGCGGAAATCAGACCGATGTATCCGAAGATCGGTTTACGGCTGAACACCGGAATGATCTCGCTGACGATCCCGAAGAACGGCAGGGCGATGATGTACACCTCCGGATGGCCGAAGAACCAGAAGAGGTGCTGCCAGAGCAGTGCGCCGCCATTGGCCGCGTCGAAGACGTGCGCACCGAACTTGCGGTCCGCCTCCAGTGCCAGCAGCGCGGCGGCCAGGACCGGGAAGGCCAGCAGGACGAGCACACCGGTCAGCAGGACGTTCCAGACGAAGATCGGCATGCGGAACATCGTCATGCCGGGTGCGCGCATGCAGATGATCGTGGTGATGAAGTTGACCGAACCGAGGATCGTGCCGAAGCCGGAGAAGGCCAGACCCATGATCCACATGTCGGCGCCGATGCCCGGCGAGCGGACCTCGTCGGTGAGCGGGGAGTAGGCGAACCAGCCGAAGTCCGCGGCACCCTGCGGGGTGAGGAAGCCGGCCACCGCGATGGCCGAGCCGAAGAGGTACAACCAGTACGCGAACATGTTCAGCCGCGGGAACGCCACGTCGGGCGCACCGATCTGGAGCGGCATGATCCAGTTCGCGAATCCGGCGAACAGCGGCGTCGCGAACATCAGCAGCATGACGGTGCCGTGCATCGTGAACGCCTGGTTGAACTGCTCATTGGAAATGATCTGCGTGCCGGGGCGGGCCAGTTCGGCGCGCATGAAGAGCGCCATCACTCCGCCGATACAGAAGAAGGCGAACGACGTGACCAGGTAGAGCGTGCCGATCGTCTTGTGGTCGGTGGTGGTCAGCCACTTGATGACGACGTTTCCCGGTTCCTCGCGCCGTACCGGCAATTCATTCTGGTAGGCGGCATCGGCTTCCACCGGTTGTGAGGTGTCCCTCGTCGTCACTGCGACGCTCCTTCGGTCGACGGCCCGTTGCGGACTCGGCGACCAGAATGGACCCGCGGAGATCGGCTCGGTGGGACATCTCTCCGGGCGCTGCGCGAGCGCCCGCCAAGGACACTCAAATGGCCCATCGGGCAGGGACGCCCGCTCGGGGCCGGCCCGCCCGGTGAATCCTCAGCGCAGGTCGAAGACGAGCCGTCCGGAGACCTTGCCGCTCAGGACCTCGTCGATCGAGGTGTTGATGTCGCCGAGGGCGCGGGTTTCCCGGACAACTCTCGTACGGCCGAGGCGATGGAGCTGGAACACCTCGGCGAGGTCCTCGCGGGTGCCGACGATGGAGCCGACGACCTTCGTGCCGTTCAGCACCGTGTCGAACACGGGGAGTTCGAGTTTTCCCTCGGCCGGAAGCGCCACCAGCACCAGGGTGCCGCCGCGGCGCAGCGCACCGTACGCCGCCCCGAAGGATTCATTGCTCACGGCCAGCGAGATCGCCGCGTCCGCGCCGCCGAGCCTGCGGGTCTCCTCGGCCACGTCCTGGACGCGGGCGTCGATGACATGGTCGGCGCCCAGTTCCCGGGCGAGCGCCAGCTTCTCGTCGGTGACATCGACCGCGATGGTCTCGGCACCGAAGATCCGCGCGTACTGGAGGGCCAGGTGCCCGAGCCCGCCGATCCCGGAGACCAGGGCGCGCGTGCCGGGGCGGGCTCCGGACAGCTTCACCGCCTTGTAGGTGGTGACACCGGCACAGGTCAGGGGCGCGGCGTCGAGCGGATCGATGCCGTCGGGGACGGGAACCGCATAAGTGCCGTGTGCGAGGGCGTACTCGGTATGGCTGCCGTCGACCGAGTAGCCGCTGTTCCGCTGCTGGAGGCAGAGCGTCTCCCAGCCGGAGACACAGTGGTCGCAGTGCCCGCACGCCTCACCGAGCCAGGGAATCGCCACCCGGTCCCCCACCGCGAGATGGCCCACCTGGTCCCCGGCCGCCTCCACGATCCCGATGCCCTCATGACCCGGTACGAACGGCGGGCTCGGCTTGACGGGCCAGTCCCCCCGGGCCGCGTGGATGTCGGTGTGGCAGAGCCCGGATGTCTCCATCCGCACCAGGACCTGGTGGCCGGCCGGGGTGGGAACCGGCCGGTCCTCGATCACGAGCGGTTCGGCGAAACTGCGGACAACGGCGGCTTTCATGGGGACACTCCTCCGCTTCGCTCAGGCACGGGAGACGCGTCGGGGACGCGGGCATCCTGAGGCAGGGTGAACAAAGGCCTCAGGCCAGACTATTTCGATCGCCAGGGGTTCGCTTCCCGAGTGCCCGGGGGCCTGTCTTCCCATGGGTGAACGTACGTGCCCGGCGCGGCGGTCTTCCGGCTATCCGGCAGCCCAGTCGCGCATCGCCCGCAGGGAGGAGAAGTCGGCCACGTCCTTGTCCAGCGGGTGGTCGGTGTACTGGTGGATCCGCCACGACGCCTCGATACGGGGCTTGCCTGCCGTGACGTAGTCGGCGATCCACAGTCCGTCGCCGGCGTACGAGGTCGTGTCGTGATTCAGCCAGAAGGAGCGGTTGCAGTACAGAAGGACGCGGTGACCGGGCCGCAGGCGCTTCACCTCACGAATGAAGCGGTCCTTCTCCGCATTGCTCGCCCGGGTGCCCTCCCCGGTTTCCTCCCAGTCGACAGCCAGCAGATCACCGGCCTTCTCCGGTGCCTTGCTCAGGAAGTACGCCGCCTGGTCCGCCACGTTCCCCGGCCACAGGAAGTGGTAGAAGCCGACGACGCATTCGGCGTCCCGCGCCCGCTTGACCTGTGCGCCCAGAGCCGGATTGACATACGAACGGCCCTCGGTGGCCTTGATGAACACGAAGTCGAGGCCGTCGGTGTCGAAGGACGGCTGATACGCGCTGATGTCGACGCCGTGCAGCATGGGCACTGCCTCCAAGTGGGGCTCCATGGTTCCGGTTCTTGTCCTGGTATGTGCCCGCCGCGATCCTGTTCCACCCTCGGCACCGACGGGGAATCCGTTCGGCCGGAGACGGAATAGCGCACGCCGGTGTGCAGTTGGTGATGCGACGAGACCACTTCTCATCAGGCAGTCGGCAGCGGAAGGTCGGACCATGAAGATCGGCATCATCGGGGCGGGCAACATCGGCGGCAACCTGACCCGGCGGCTCACCGCGCTCGGACATGAGGTGTCCGTCGCCAATTCCCGTGGCCCGCAGACGCTCACGGCGCTCGCCGAGGAGACCGGCGCCACCCCGGTCGACGTGACCGAGGCGGCGAAGGACGCCCGGATCGTCGTGGTGACCATTCCTCTCAAGGCGGTGCCCGCCCTGCCCTCCGGTGTCCTCGACGGCGCTGCGCCGGGCGCCGTGGTCATCGACACCGGCAACTACTACCCGCAGGAGCGCGACGGCAGGATCGCGGCCATCGAGGACGGTCTGCCCGAGAGCCGCTGGACCGAGCAGCAGATCGGGCACCCGGTGATCAAGGCCTTCAACGGGACGTACGCCCAGGACATCCTGGACCGGGGCCGCCCGCAGGGCGCCGCAGGCCGTCAGGCACTGCCGGTCGCCGGCGACGACGCCGCGGCGAAGCAGGCCGTACGCGACCTCATCGACGAGCTCGGCTTCGACACCGTGGACGCGGGCGGCCTGGACGAGTCGTGGCGGCAGCAGCCCGGAACCCCCGTCTACGGGAGCCGCGGCGATGCCGACGTCATCGTGAAGGAACTGGCCGAGGCTTCCCCGGAGCGCACCTCGCAGTGGCGTGCCTGACCCCGTCACTGCGGGGAGCCGTGCCGCGCCCCGGCGGCGCCCGGCCCCGGGACACGGGCGGGACCGGAGCGGGCACGGTGCCGGGGGTCAGCCGGCCGCACCGTCCTCCGGAGCCGCCTGGTCCGGGGCCAGGCTGTCCATGAAGGAACTCACCGAGAACACCGCGCGGCCGGCCCCGGCGGGGCCGTATCCGGGCGGTGAGGACAGGCCGTACTCCTCCATGGTCGACCGGTAGGCGTCCAGCAGCCTGATGTGGTATTCGAGCGGCGCCCCGTCCGGGTTGGTTCTGCCGAGCGGAGTGGTGGGCTCGGGGCACCAGGTGGTGAAGCGCGGTGTGATGCCGTGCGACATGAAGAAGCGCAGACCCTCGGTCGTGGAGCCGATGGCCTCGTCGACCGTCGTGAAGCCGGAGGGCGCGGCCATCTCCACACCGGCGACGAAGTTCGGGATGACGTTGCGCGGGCCGAAGATCTCGGCGGAGTCGAGGATGCGGCGGTGCCATTCGTCGCGCCCGACGTAACGCTCCTTTCCGGGGCAGTACAGCTCGAACAGGCGGCGGTCCCACACCTCGTAGTTGGGGTGGTAGATCCGTACTCCGTAGTCGTGGAAGCGCTGCACATCGGCCTTGGGCAGGGCCTGGGCGACGACCTTGCCGATCCACCGGCCGGGGAAGCGCTCCTCGATGGCCTTGGCGTACTGCCCGTAGAAGTCGGCCTCGTCGCGTCCGCCGAGGTGCGAGGTGATCGCGCCGCCGGTGAGCGTGTAGGCGGTGGAGGTCTTCGCCGTGTCGTACCGGTCGATGATGGCGAGGGCCTCCAGGACCTCCTCGACGTCCTTCACCCCGGTATAGGGGCGTCCCGCCGCCTTGTGCTGGCGCCAGTTGTGGTTGATGTCGCAGTACTGGCACTCCTCCTTGGCGCCGAAGTACTGGCAGACCCGGAAGACGGTGAGGTAGATCAGGTAGCCCCACTGGATGGTGGGCGCCACCTCCATCACGGACTTGCCGTTCTCCAGGGTGTGGCGGTAGTAGTCGGGCATCGGGGGCAGACCGACATCGGAGATGCGCCTGCCGTCCAGGTAGAGCCCCAGCACTCCGTCCCGGCCGGCCGCCACCCGGTACGGGGAAGCCGGGTTGACCCGTACGGACACCACGGTGCGCCGCAGCCCGTACGGACCGCCGGTGAGCACGATCTCCTCGGGGGGACGGCGCAGCGCGGCGGCGCCGAGCTCGGGCAGTGTGCCGTGGTCGAAGGAGAAGATGAAGTACGACTTCGGCTTGACGTCGCCATGCTCGTTGTCGCTGAGCGCGGACTCGTCGAAGGCGACGCCGCCGCGGAGCAGATCCTCCTTGATCACCGCTTCCCGCGGCACGTGGGGGAACCGTTCCATGAGCTGTTCCACCAGACGCGTACGGCCGGAGCCGGTGGGGCCGGTACGGGTCGTATCGGTGCCGCCGGTTTCGGTAGGGCTGGGCATGTGCGGGGCTCCTCGGGTGCGGTCCACTGGACGCTGTTGCGTGTACGCCACACTCTCCAACGAACCGGGGCCGCCAACCGTTCGCACCCCGCTCGTGCGCCATCGCGCGGCGCCGCCCGTGGACCGGACGGAACTACCCGCGGGTAAGGTGTGGCGCCCCGGGACTCCGGCACCACGGTCCGTCCGGCTCCCGGCGGTGGACCGGGACGGCCGTGGACGAGGAGTCGCCGTATGCCCCGCACCATGTCCGTGTCGGACAGCATCGTCGTCGCCGCCCCGCCCGCGGTGGTGTACGAGCAGCTCAGCGATCCCACCGCGATGGGGCGCTGGAGCCCGGAGAACCAGGGGGCCACGGTGCGCGGGGACCGGCGTGGGGCGTATGTCGGCATGGTCTTCGACGGCCGGAACAAACGCGGTGCGGTGCGCTGGACGACGCGGTGCACGGTGACGGCCGCGGACCCGGGTGAGCGCTTCGCCTTCCGGGTCCATGCGATAGGTGCCCGCCGGCCGCTGCTCCCGGGCTCGATCGCCACCTGGGAGTACCGCTTCGAAGCGGTGGGCGGGTCCACCCGGGTCACCGAGACCTGGACCGACGACCGGCGCGCGTGGCCCGACTTCCTGGCCAACGGCTTCGACCGGATCGCGACACGGGGGCACACGTTCGCGGAGTTCCAGCGCCGCAACATCCGTACCACGCTGGCACGCCTCAAGTCGGCGCTGGAGTCGGGCGGGGCTGTCTGACGGCGGGCCCCACCCTCGGGTCACCCCCAGTGCGCGGGGCGGGTCAGATGGCCCGGAAGGCCGGTCGCCGCGTTGCCCCTGGCCGCGTTGAGCTGGGTCTGGGTGAGGAACAGGCTGCCGGTGAGATCGGCACCGGAGAGGTCGGCGTCCCGGAAATCGGCGCCGATGACATCGGCGAGGCGCAGGTCCGCGCCGGTGAGATCGGCCGCGATGAGGTAGGCCCCGCGCAGGTCGGCGCCCCGGAGGTCGGCGCCCTTGAGCCGGGCGCCCATGAGGTCGGCTCCCCGGTGGCTGCGCTTCTTGCGGCGGGGCGCGGTGGCCCGCACGCGTGTGCTGACACGCCGGAGCAGGTCGGCGACGCCGTCCCGGTGGGCCGCCACGTCCAGTACGGCCAGCTCCGCGGCGGGCCGGCGGGTATGACGTTCCGTCGTTTCCAGGGCACGCGCGATCTCGGCGCGCAGGGGCCCGGCGGCGGGCAGGGCGAGCGCCTCGGTGAGGTACCAGAGCAGTTCCTGCAACTGGCGCACCACCGGGAACACCTGGAACATCTGCTGAGCGGTGTCCGGGGCCGACCGCCAGTCCTGGCCGCCGTACGTCTCCTGGGAGACCTTCTGGCCCGCGCCGAAACAGTCGTACACCGTGCAGCCGGAGAAGCCCTTGGGCCGCAGCGCGGTGTGGATGCCGCAGCGGAAGTCATCCTGAAGATTGGGACAGGGCTCTCCGGCGTCCTTGCTGATCGCGAAGTCCGACGATGCGGTCAGGGTCAGCGCGACGCAGCACAGCCCGAAACAGTTCGCGCAGTCCGCGCGCAGAGCGGCCCGTTCGCTATCGGGTGCGGCGCTCGGATCGTTGTCGGACACGGGGTGCGGTTCCTCTGTTCTGAAGTGCGAGGGGGCCGAGTTTAGCGAGATATCACCCGGACGCGCCGCGCCCATGATCGGTTGCCGCCGCGCGGCCCGTCGTAACGTCCCGTCTCGCCCTGTTTCCCAGGCGAAAGAGCCTTCCTTCATGCATGTACGTCTTCTGACTGCCCCGGAGTCCGCCGGCCCGGCCGCCGATCGCGGTGGGATCCGCCGTCCGCTCGCGCGCAGGCTGGTCGTATCCCTGCTGCTCCCCCTGCTGACCGTCATGGGCAGCGCCCTGGTCGCACCCGGCGGCGCGGTCGCGGCCCCCGCGGCGGGTCCCTCGCTCTCGCGTGCCGCGGGCCCGTCGCTCGATCCGGCCCGTGCGGCCGGTCCGTCGTTCGCCGCCTCCCGCGCGGCCGTTCCGGAGGCCCCGTGCACCAGCGGCGATCCGGTCGTCTGTGCGATCCGGGAGATGACGCCTCAGGAGAAGGCGCAGGCCCGCGAGGTCCGTGTGCGGTACCACCAACTGCTGGACCGGATGGAGGCGGTGGAGCGGCAGATGCGCGCCGAGGGCCGTTCCGACGAGGAGATCGCCCGGGTCCTGGTCGACATGCGCAATGAGGCCAAGGACATCACGCGGGCCGGGATGTCGCCCGAGGCGGTCGCCATGCTGGAGGCGCGCAACATCGCCAAGTACGGCAATCCGCTGGGCCCGACGGCTGATCAGCAGTTCGCCAGGTACGGCAGCTGGGCCAAGGTCATCGACGCGGCGACCCGCAGCAACGCCGCTGTCGACCAGGAGCTGGGGCTGGAGCCGCGGCACTGATGTCTCCCGCCGTGCTTCAGGACTACGACCGTCACGGCGGGCTCTGGGTCCTGGACCCCCCTTCCGGGCGTCTCTCCCCCGGCCCTGCCGACGCCTTCGCGCAACCTGCCGGTGAGCGGCTGTGTCACGGCTTCGTCCATGTCCTGTCGCACGGCACCGGCGGCTGTGCCGCCCTGTACGCCGAGTCCTCGGCGCTCTGGCTCCAGTACGGCAGCCACCGGTGGAACGGCGACGAGGTCCGCGTCCGATGCGATCCGCGACCGGGCGGAACCCGGCTGCTCACGGTCACCGGCCCCGGCGCGGCACCGTGGGAGGCGGAGGTGCCCGCCCCGGACCGGGGGCCGTTCGACCCGGCGTACGACTGGACGGACACCCTGGCGGACGACTTCTTCCTGTGGGTGACCGAGCAGCTCTCCGACGCCCGGCACCGCGGCGTCCTGCGTGAGCACTATCTGCGGGGCTTCACCCCGGTGTGACACGGGAGTTCCGCCCGGCGTGACGGCCCGTCGCGCGTGACAGCGGCCGGCCCGCTCCCCCGGTCACGGCTTCGGCGTTGTCAGTGGTCCGGCGCACACTGGAGCGCAGTGCGGTACCGGAGAAGGGGAATTGGATGAGCGCCGAGGAGGAGACCGGGTTCGAACCGGCCACCGGGGACGGTCCGCCGCTCACCGGGGCGGACGACGGGGCCGGCGGTTCCCGGCGGGCGGTGGAGGTGCGGGCCGCTTCGGTGCGGACCGCCTTCGAGGGGCTGCTCCAGATCCGGAGGCTGACCAACACCGGGCGGGCCGACCCGGAGGGAGTGCCCGCGCCATGGGAGCTCCATCGGCCGGTTCGGGCCGTCGCACTGGCCCTGGAGGCCTCCGGAGCGGCCCCCTCCGCCCTGGACGCCTCCGGCCGGCGCACGGCGGCCGGGTATCGCGTGCTGGAGGGCGAATCCCCGGGCACGGTACGGGTGGAGTGGGCCGGTCCCCCCGGAAGCGGGGCCGCTCACGAGGAGGAGGACGCGCTGCCCCGGTGCGCCGCCGCACTGCGACGCCTCGGCTGGACGGTGCTGCTCTACCGGGGGCCCCGGCGACGCAGGTTCCTGGAAGTGGAGCCGCCCGCCGACGCTTTGCGCACGAGAGGCGCCTGACACCGGCCGGCCGGGAGCGGGGGCGGTCCGCGGGGCGTTGTCAGACCCATGGGGGATGCTTGCCCGGACGACACCTCTGACCAGGAGATGCTGTGATGGACAAAGACGAAATCGCCGCCGCCCAGGCGTATGTCAGGTTACTGGAAGCCACCCGGGCCGCTCTCTCGGACCCGGACGACATGCCTGTCTACCTGCCGTTGCTCACGTCTCCGATGGAGGAGGCGGACCGGGCGCTGAGCGGCGCGGGGCTGTCCGGCAACGAGGACAGGCTCTTCGCTCTCGTACAGGCCCTGCGGCCGAACCTGTCCGGCGACGGTCGCTGACCGGCGCGTCGGCCTCGCGCCGGGGCCCGGACGGCGCGCACGTCAGGGACCGCCGGCCGGCGCGTCAGGCGCCGTCCGTACCCGTGTCCACGGCGAGTCCGAGTTCCTGCTCGTCCGGGCCGAGCGGCGCGAAGAAGCGTGCGACGTCGCGGTCGGAGACCTCGGCGAGGCCGGCCGGTTTCCACTGCGGATTCCGGTCCTTGTCGATGATCTGGGCGCGTACCCCCTCCACGAAGTCGGGCTGCTCGAAAGCCCGGCTGGAGACCCGGAACTCCTGGTCGAGAGCCGCCTCCAGGCTGTCGAGCGCACGTGCCCGGCGTACGGCTGCGAGGGTGACCTTGAGTGCGGTGGGCGACTTCGTGAGGAGCGTCGCGGCGGTCTCCCGCGCCTCCGGCAGGCCGCTGCCGTGCAGCCGTTCGAGGATGTCCTCGACCGTTTCCGCGGCGTAGCAGGCATCGATCCAATGACGCGCGGACGCGAGCTCGCCGCCGGGCGCTTCGGACGTGTGCCGGAGCACCGTCCGTGCGACCTCGCCGGGCGTGGCGCTCGTGGCGAGGGCCGCGGTGAGTTCCGGCAGGTGCTCCGACCGTACGAAGTGGTCGGCGAGGCCGCAGAGCAGTGCGTCGGCGGCGCCGACACTCCGGCCGGTCAGCGCCAGATGTGTGCCCAGTTCCCCGGGAGCGGCGGCCAGGAGGTGCGTACCCCCGACGTCGGGCATGAATCCGATGCCGGTCTCCGGCATGGCGACCCGTGAGCGTTCCGTGACGACGCGGATGCTGCCATGAGCCGATACGCCCACGCCGCCGCCCATCACGATGCCGTCCATGAGCGCGACGTACGGCTTGCGGAATCGGGCGATGCGGGCGTTGAGCCGGTACTCGTCGCGCCAGAACTCCAAGGAGGACCGGCCCCCGGCGCGTGCGTCGTCATGAAGGGTGCGGATGTCACCGCCCGCGCACAGACCGCGCTCCCCCGCCCCGCCGATCACCACCGAGGTGATCTCGTCCGCACACTCGGCACCGGCGAGCGCCGCATCGATGGACCGGACCATGGTGTGGTTCAGCGCGTTGAGCGCCCGTGGCCGGTTCAGCGTGATGTACAGGGCGTGGCCCTGGGTGTGCAGCAGGACGGGGCCGTCATCGTTCATGTGTGCGCTCCCGGTCGGTGGGCCTGTGGGCAATGTGGGCCTGTGGGCGGACCGCCCGTCGTTCATGGACGATCATTCCCCTGCCCATTGTGCGACGGGCCGGTGACGAGACGGGAGAGGGGGTCGGCAGGTCTCCGGGGCTTGGACGGAACACGGTGGAGGCGGGGCCGGGGCCCGGCCGGGTGATCCGCTGTGGCAGTCCTGCCGGACCGGCTCGACAATTGAGTCCTGAGGGCCGCGCCGTCCAGCAGCCCCGGCCGGACGACCTCCGGAGGGGGTATGACCGACCACGAGCAGCGACAAGACGCCGGCACCCGGCCGCTCAGCCGGATCGACCGGCGGCACAACGGCGAGCTCGGGCCGGCGGAACGCCTGGCCCTGAACCGGACCGGCAGCTTCGAATGGGATCTGGACGCCCGCACGCTGGACATCGACGATGCGGGGCTGATGGTCTTCGGCATCGATCCCGCCACGTTCGACGCGGACGCGCGCATGGTGATGGACCGGCTCGAACCGGCGGAACGGGACCGTCTGAACGACGCGATCGACGAGGCGATCAGCGGTAAGGGCAACTCCTGCAGTATCCATTTCCGGGTCCCGCTCGACGACGGCAGCAGTCAGTGGACCCATTTCCAGGCCCGGATCCTGCGGTCGTCGGACAGAAAGGCACACCGGCTCGTGGGGATCGTGCGGGACGCGACGGCCGAGGTCGCCCATTCGGCCTTCGTACTCGACCTGGAAAAGCAGCGCCAGCGCCAGACCAATATCGTTGAACGCACAACGAGTGCCATGTCGCGTGCCGTGACCGTGGACGATGTGACAGCCGCGCTGACCGGACCGGGCGGCCTGGCCAGGGTCGGCGCCGACGGACTGGCGCTCGGGCTGGTGGAGAATTCCTCGCTCAACATCATCGCGCTGACCGGTGAGTCCTTGGAGGTACTCGACGATCTCGGCTCCGGCGATCTCAGCCGTGAGCTGCCGCTGGCGGACACCGTTCTCAGCGGTCAGCCCCGCTTCATCACCTCCCTGGCCTCCCTGGCCAGGCGGTATCCCGTGCTGGAGCCGCGCATCGGAAGACTGAGGTTTCGTGCCGCCGCCTATCTGCCGCTGGTGGCCCAGGCCCGCCCGATCGGCGGGCTCGCACTGTTCTACCGGGAGCGCACGGTCTTCAACCAGGACGAACGGATCCTGTGCCTGGGGCTCGCCGCGATCGTGGCCCAGTCGCTCCAGCGGGCGATCCTGTTCGACGAGGAACGCGAGTTCGCCACCGACCTGCAGGCGGCCATGCTCCCGCGGCGCATCCAGGACATCGAGGGCGGGGAGATCGCGGTGCGCTACCACGCGGCGTGGAGCGGACGGCAGGTCGGCGGCGACTGGTACGACGTGATCGCCCTGCCCAACAACCGCTTCGGCATCGTCGTGGGCGACGTCCAGGGCCACGACACGCACGCGGCCGCCATCATGGGGCAGTTGCGCATCGCCCTGCGCGCGTACGCGGGCGAGGGGCACGCGCCGGCGACCGTGCTGGCACGCGCCTCCCGCTTTCTCGCCGAGCTGGACACCGACCGCTTCGCCACCTGCACCTACGCCCAGGTCGATCTGGCCTCGGGGTCGGTGCGGGTGGTCCGCGCCGGGCACTTCGGCCCGCTGATCCGGCACACGGACGGCCGGGTCGGCAGTCCCCAGGTACGCGGTGGCCTGCCCCTGGGAATCTCCACGGAGTTCCAGGACGAGGAGTTCCCCGAGACCCGGCTCGATCTGCTGCCCGGTGAAGCCCTGGTCCTTTTCACCGATGGGCTGGTGGAGGAGCCCGGGAACGACATCGACGCGGGTGTGTCGACGCTCTCGCACGAACTCAGCGCCGGACCGGCGGGCGCCGAGGCACTGGCGGACCATCTCTCGGACAGGCTGTGGGAACGGTGGGGTTCGGGGGACGATGTGGCGTTGCTGGTGCTGCGCCGAAGCCCCGATGTGGGGTCGTCGCTCGCGCCCCGGCTGCATCAGTACATCCACCAGGCGGACCCGGAGGGGCTCTCGGACGCCCGTGCCATCGTCCGCCAGGCGCTGGCCGACTGGGGCATGGCCGAGCTGGCGGACGATGCCGAACTGGTCACCGGTGAACTGCTGGTGAACGTGCTCCTCCACACGGAGGGCGGAGCCGTACTCACCCTGGAGGTGCTGCCCGAGCCGGTACGGCGCGTACGGCTGTCGGTCCAGGACCGGTCGAGCGTGTGGCCCCGGCGGCGGACCCCGGGGGAAACATCGACATCGGGCCGCGGACTGCTCCTGCTCGACGCGGTCGCGACCCGCTGGGGTATCGAACCCCGCGGCGAGGGAAAGGCCGTCTGGTGCGAGATCGGCCCGGATCCCGGGCCCGCCGCAGCGCCCCCGTCCACGGGCGAGGCGCGCTCCGGAACGCGCTGAGAGCTGCCTCGCCGGCACCGGTAGGCGGGTGAGGAGCGTGTCGCACCACCGGAAGTGGTGCGACACGCCCCCGGCAGACCGTCCTCACACGCTCAACGGCTCGGTCCCACAGATCACGGGGTGCGGCCCGTGGGCCCCGCGTGCCGGACGGACAGCGTCAGTTCTGGGGGGTGCGGCGCTTGCGGACGGCCCACAGGATGCCGCCGCCGGCGAGCAGAACCGCGACCGCGGCGCCACCGATGACCGGTGTGGCGGACGACGAGCCGGTCTCGGCCAGGTCCGGCGAGCTGGGGCTCGGTGCGGGCACGGCGGGCGCGGACTCCGAGGGCTTCTCGCTCGGCGTGGAGCTCGGCTCGGGAGTCGACGTGACCGGGGGCTTGGCCGGCTTCGTCTCACTGGGTGTGGGCTTCGGCGTCTCGTCCTCGCACACCGGGGCCGTCTCGGTGAGGTCGCGCGAGTACGTACCGCCCTCGCCACCGTCCTTGACGATCAGCCGGACGGTCACCTCCTTGTCGTGCGCGGGCAGCGTGAGCTTCTTGTGGAACTCCCGCCCGAACGTCTCCGTCGGGAGCAGTTCCTTGTCGTCCACCGTCACCGTCACCGTATTGGCGACACCGCTCGTGTAGTTGGTGAGGTCGACGCTCACGTCGGAACAGGTCACGACCCAGGTGGGGGTGTGAGCTGCGGCCGGACCTGCGGAGATGACCCCGCCGGTCAGACCGACGACCGCAGCGGCCACGAGTACTCCCGCGCCACGCCACGATCTCCTGGGTATGGTCATGGATTCTTCCTCCAGATGAACTTCTCATCGCCCGAATGGCGGTGGGGCGCACAGTACTGCCATGGGCACCGGGCGACGCGCCCACCCCGCGTATCACGGGATGGATCAACTGACCTCAAACCTCCGCTACTTGCCATATGGCGGACATGAACCTCGGAAGAACACCAGGCCGCGGTGGCGCGATGGGAGAGTGGGCGGTACTCGTCGGGCCGCCGCCCTGCACGCGTCGACGCTGATCCGTACGCGCGAACGCTGTCAGAGCGCCTTGTGCATGATGTGCAGCCCGACGTACCCCTCGGTCGGATGGTTGAAGCCCTCCGGCAGCGTTCCCAGCACCTCGAAGCCGAGCGATCGGTACAGCTTGACGGCATGTGTGTTCGTCTCGACCACCGCGTTGAACTGCATGGCCCGGAAGCCCGAGGCGCGGGCCCACTGCACCGAGTACTCGCACAGAGCCCGTCCCACACCCCGGCCGGAGTGCGCGGGGTCGACCATGTAGGTGCCACTGGCGATATGTGAACCGTTGCCCATGTGGTTCCGGTTCATCTTCGCCGTGCCCAGCACCGTCCCGGTGCCGTCGACCGCCACGACCGTGCGGTTGGGCGCTGCGAGGAACCACCAGTCCTTCGCGTCGTCCTCGCCGAGCTGGAGCGGGTAGGTGAGCGTCTCACCGGCGGCGACGATGGTGTGGAAGAAGGGCCAGATGGCGGGCCAGTCCTCAGCGGTTGCTTCCCTGATCAACATGCGGCACAGGATGCCTGTGCGGGGCTGCCGCCCGCCACCGCTTATCGGGCCCCCGCCGTCGCCATCCCAGCCGGGCGAGGAGCCCCCGCGCGGGGGCGCGTCGGGTGAGGGAGGGATGCGCGGCAACGGATACGGCTCCGGGGAGATCACCACCGGATACGCCGAAGGAGCCCCCGGGCGGATCTTCGGCCGCGCCCTCGCACCGTCGCAAGGAGTCCTCGGCGGCGGCCGGACGCACGAAGCCCGGTGCGGGCGCGGAACAGGAATCGGCCCCGGAGGGAGACACCGGTTCGGGCGCGGGGCGGGTTACCGGCCCGAACCGGGGGGCCGACGTGGACCGACCGGCATCCCCCACGGGCCGCCACGGCAGGACCACGGCCCCCTCGGGAGTCGCATGCCCGCCCCGCCCGGACGACGGCCCGTCCGGCAGGGCCGCCCGCAGACCCCGCTCCTCACCGGGGCGCGGCGCGGCCCGGTACTCGCGGGCCCGGTCCAGCTCCAGGCCGAGCCCGATCCGCCGCCACAGGATCTCGTCGGGATCGTCCGCCAGCATCAGCTCCCCCATGGCCTCCCTGGCGGACACCGATCCCGGCCGCCCGAACACGGGCTCCGGCCGGACCCTGGCCAGGTAGGCCCGCTCGTAGGGATCGTCCACCACCTCGGCGAGCTGGACGGGATCCAACGCGGACGCCTGCACGGCGGCCCTCGCCCATGCGTCCTCCGTGCGGTCGAGCAGCCTGTCGATCCGCTGCGATCGCCAGTTCCGGGCGCGCCAGTCGGCTCCGGCCTCCAGCATCGTCCGCATTCCCGCCGGGCTCGTGCCGGCGAGCAGCGCGGGCTCGCGGGTGGCGAACTCGGCGAGTTCGTCGGCCAGGTAGAGCCAGACCACCGCCCGGTAGCGGTTCAGATAGAACGTGACCGGGGCGAAACAGCCCGCCCGTGCCAGCCTGGTGAACCGGGCCGGGCCGATGGCGAGCAGCGCCGCCCCTTCCGCGGTGCCCACCGTGCGTACGCGCTCCCCGAGGGCGTCGGGGAATCCCGGCTGCGCCCGCAGCCGCTCGATCTCGTCCTTGCCGACCCGTGGGCGCCCGCCACCCCGTCCGGTGGTCATGACGATCAGCCCCAGATGCACCGCGAGCTCGAACTCCCCGCGCTTCACGCCCAGTTCCTGGGCGGCCCGGCCCGCGGCCACCGTGACCGCGGGGTCATCGCGCTCCTGGTCGCGCGCTTCCTCTTCGTGCGTGCGGGTGACGTCCGTAACGGTCATGCCCAGTCCTCCCCCGTGAGGTTCGAATACTCTCCGTAATCACGGTAGCCCGGAGGAGGCTGCTGCCGCGAGGCCTGTGGACAACTCCCGAGACGCGGTGGAAAAGGCAGGTCAGGGGTGGTTGTTATCGGTGTCGCCGCCCTGACGGACCGCGACACCGAGGTGTTCGCCGACGCGATTGACGAGCAACGTCATCTCGTAGGCGACCTGGCCGACATCCGCCTCGGCCGCGGTGAGCACGCACAGACAGCTGCCGTCCCCCGCGGCCGTCACGAAGAGCAGCGCCTCATCGAATTCGACCATCGTCTGCCGGGCCCGGCCGGCCCTGAAGTGCCGTCCCGATCCGCGGGCCAGGCTGTGCAGGCCGGAGGAGACCGCCGCCAGATGCTCCGCGTCCTCGCGCGCCAGTCCGGTGCTCGCCCCGGTCACCAGACCGTCGTTCGACAGCACCAGTGCGTGCCGTATGTGTTCCACCCTGCTGGTGAGATCGTCAAGGAGCCAGTCAAGTCCCCGGTCCAGCGCCATGTGCTCGTCCTCCCCGCTCATACGTTCCCCGTTCCCCGCTCGCGCGTAAGCCTTGCGTACCGCTCCCGTACGGGCAAGCGTCCCCTTCCCCGGGGCGTCGCTTCGCGCCACGCGCGAGTTCGTCCGAGGATGGGGCCATGGCACACCACATGACCGATGAAGAGCGGCGGGCCTTCCTCTCCGAGGGCACCCGTACCGCCAAGGTGTCGACCGTCCGGGCAGACGGCAGTCCGCACATCGCCCCCGTCTGGTTCCTGCTCGACGGCGACGAGCTGGTGTTCAGCACCGGCAAGGAGACCGTGAAGGGCCGCAATCTCGCGCGTGACGCCCGCGTGGCCGTGTGCGTCGACGACGACCGGCCTCCCTTCGCTTTCGCCGTGCTTCATGGGCGCGCCGAACTGAGCGAGGACCCCGATCGGCTCAGGCACTGGGCGACGCGCATCGCGGCCCGGTACATGGGCGAGGAGAAGGCCGAGGAATTCGGGAGGCGCAATGGCGTGCCCGGTGAGCTGATCGTGCGTGTCCGTGTGGACAAGGTGCTCGCCATGGCCGCAGTGGCGGACTGAGTGCGCTCGCCGGGGCCGGCGAGCCGCAGCTCACCGGGGCCTGCTTCCCCGGGATGCCGACGCGGCCCGAGTGGACGGCGATGGTCATGGCCGAGTTCAGAGTGATCACTTTTGGGCCATGTTTGCCTTGATGCGATCGAGCGATGAGCATTCCTTGCCTATATCGGGTCCTCTTTTGCTTCGGAAGAGTGCCGGATCGGCCAATGAGCAGGCAGGCCGCGCCCTCTACACTGGCCGTTTCGGGTGACTGACCCTGTCAGTACAGGGAACGCGTGCGGGATGGACACGCGCGGGCGGCCCGTGGACGGAGAGGTCAAGCGTGTCGACAGGTTCCGGCGGCGGTTTCGATGACCCGCCCGCGGAAGTGCTGGCCGAGGCGGCTGCCGCGTTCGGGCTCCTGGCGTCGCCCGCCCGGCTGCACATCGTGTGGGCACTGTCCCAGGGCGAGAGCGATGTGACCGGGCTCGCCGAGCGGGTGGGCGGCACACTGCCCTCGGTGAGCCAGCATCTGACGAAGTTGAAATTGGCCGGACTCGTACGCTCGCGCCGCGAGGGGCGCCGCCAGGTCTACCTGGTCGACGACCCCGGGGTCGTGAGCGTGGTACTGCTGATGGTCGGCCAGCTGGCGGAAAAGGCCGGACACCCGGCAGCGCGGCCTGTCCGCCTGCGTGAGCTCGGTGCCTGACAGCACCTCAGCCGCTGGATCGGGCCACGCGGGCCTGAACGAGGCCTCGGCCACGGTGATTCCCCTGACGACGGCCCACCGCCACGGTGCGGGCTCCGCTACCGGCTACCGCGGTCCCGTGAGGGGCGGGCCCCTCGATGTCACGGACGACGGCACCGGCGCTGCCGGAGACGTGCTCACCCCGCTCCAGGTGCTGCGCTCGCTGGACAGCGGACCGCGCGGGCTGCTGGAGACCCGGGCCGAGGAGCGCCTGGCACGGCTCGGTGAGAACGTCCTTCCCGCCTGGCGTCCGATCTCCTGGCCCCGGCGCTTCCTGGGCAGCCTCCGGGACCCGTTCACCTCGGTGCTGCTCTGTCTGGGGCTGGTGTCGGCTCTCGTGACGGCGTGGGGAACGGCCTGCGTCATCCTCGTCCTCGTCCTCGTCAGCTGTCTGCTGCGCTCCGGCGAGGAACACCGCGCCGACCGCTCGACGGCCGCGCTGAGGGAGCTGGTCGCGACCACCGCGACCGTGTTGCGCCGTACGTCGGCCGATGCCGTGCCCCGTGCCCGTGAGGTTCCGGTGGCCGATCTGGTGCCGGGCGACGTGATCCGGCTCGGTCCGGGAGATCTCGTGCCCGCCGATGTCCGGCTGTTGCGCGCGAGTGGCCTCACCGTGCATCAGTCCGCGCTCACCGGAGAGTCCGCGCCGGTGCCGAAGCACCCGGTCGAGGCCCCGGAACCACCCGTGTCCCCCTCCGGCCCGTTCGCACAGCCGCACCTCTGTTTCCAGGGCAGCAGTGTGACCTCCGGCAGCGGTACGGCGGTCGTCGTCGCGACCGGCGGGGACACCCGGTTCGCCGCCGCCCATGACGGTCGCGCCCGCCGTCGGGCCACCAGTGCCTTCGACCGGTCGGTGCAGGGGATCTCCTGGACCCTGATCCGCTTCATGCTGCTGACACCGCCCCTGGTGCTCATGGCCAACGCGGCGCTGCGCGGCCGGGGTTTGGAGACCCTGCCGTTCGCCGTCGCCGTGGCCGTGGGCCTGACCCCCGAGATGCTGCCCGTCATCGTCACGACGACGCTGGCCCGGGGCGCCGCCCGGCTCGCCCGCACGAGCGGCGTCATCGTGAAGCGACTGCCCGCACTGCACGATCTCGGAGCGGTCGATGTCCTGTGCCTGGACAAGACGGGCACCCTGACCGAGGACCGGCCGGTCGTCGAGGGTTCGGTGGACGGGACGGGGCGGCCGGATCCCGAGGCGCTGCGCTGGGCCGCGGTCGGCGCGCGGTGGACTCTGGAACTCGCCGAACTGCCGGCTCCCGACGCACTGGACGAGGCGGTTCTCGACGCGGCGCAGGACGACGCGGAGGCGGGTGAGGACAGTTCACCGCTGTCCGAGTACGAGGGAGTGGCGGCGTTGCCGTTCGATCCGGTACGCCGTCTCGCCACCGCCGTGGTCCGTCGGCCCGGCCGCCCCGGGATCCACACGCTGGTCACGAAGGGGGCGGTCGAGGCCGTACTCGACCGCTGCGCACTGGAGGGACGGGAACGGGAACGGCTGCTCGCCCTCGCCGCCCGGGAAGCGGAGCGCGGGCTGCGGCTGCTCGCCGTGGCGCGGGCCGACCGTCCGGCCCGGACCGGCGCCTGCACACCGGCCGACGAGCGGGGGCTGACGTTCCTCGGCCTGGTCACCCTCAGGGACCTCCCGGCTCCCAGCGCCGCCGGCGCACTCGGTGTCCTGGCAGCGCGCGGCGTGGCCGTGAAGGTACTCACCGGCGACCATCCCGGTACCGCGTCCCGCGTCTGCCACGACCTGGGTCTGCGACCGGGCGACGTCGTGACGGCCGACCGGATCGATGGGCTGTCGGGCGAGGAACTGGCGCGGCTGGCGGGCCGTACCACCGTGTTCGCCCGGTGCACGCCTGAGCACAAGGCCCGCATCGTTGCGGCCCTGCGCGCGGGCGGGCACACCACCGGATTCCTCGGTGACGGCGTCAACGACCTCCCCGCACTGCACGCCGCGGACGTCGGCATCTGCCCCCGCAACGCGGTCGACGTGACACGGGAAGCGGCGGACGTCGTCCTGGCCGAGAAGGACCTCACGGCCATCGACCGGGCCGTGGTCGCGGGCCGCCGCAGCAGCGGGAACATCGCCACCTATCTGCGCGTCACGCTCTCCTCGAACCTCGGCAACGTCATCGCCATGCTGACCGCGGGGCTGCTGCTGCCCTTCCTCCCCATGCTCCCGGCGCAGGTGCTCGTACAGAACCTCTGCTTCGACGCGGCGCAGCTGGCGTTCGCGTTCGACCGGCCCGCGGCATCGGTCCTGCGCCGGCCCACCGTGCTGCGTCCCCGTGACTTCCTGCGCTTCATCACGGGCTTCGGGCTGCTCAACGCCGCCGCCGACCTCGCGACGTTCGGCGTGCTCGCGCTGGCCCTGGGCGACCCGTCGGCGCCGGACGACGAGAGCGCGTTCCATGCCGGGTGGTTCACCGAGAATCTGCTCACCCAGGCCCTGGTGATGGTGCTGCTGCGTACCGGGCGGACCACCGCCGAGCGCCGCGCCGGTGGACCGTTGCGTACGGCGGCGGCAGGACTGGCCGCCGTCGGAGTGCTGCTGCCCCTGACCCCGGTGGGCCCGCTGCTGGGCATGTCCGCCCTCCCGCCCCTCTACTACCTGCTGCTCGGCACGGTGCTGGGGCTGTACGCGGCAGGGTTGTCGGCGGCGCGCAGACGTGACGACCGCCACCGGGACGACCGCCGGCCGGACGGCAGCGAGCGCGGACGATCCGGGAGCACGGACTCCGACGGCCGGCCGGGGTGAGGGGGCGGCCGTCCCCACCCACCACCACGGTTGTACAGTTGCGCAATGCGGCAACTGTTGCCGTGCGGACGGAGAGAAGGGCGGGACCAGAATGTTGCGCAACGGCCTGGAGCCCTGGCATCTGCTGATCGTGGCCATCGTGCTCATCGTGCTTTTCGGATCGAAGAAGCTCCCGGACACGGCGCGCGCCCTGGGGAAGTCGATGCGCATCCTCAGGAGCGAGACCAGGGCCATGAAGGAGGAGGAGGCCCGGTGAGCCCCCGGCGCTCTCGTCCACCATCTTCACTTCATGACTTGCGCAATCAGGGAACCATGAGGACCGCACCGCACGTTCGCAGGAACGACGGCTGTACAGCACGGCGGAGCCGTGCGGATCGACGTGACACTGGAGGAATTCCATGGGTGTGACCCTGGCGAAGGGCGGCAACGTCTCCCTGTCGAAGGAGGCGCCCGGCCTGACCGCCGTGACGGTCGGACTGGGCTGGGACGTACGGACCACCACTGGCGCCGATCACGACCTCGACGCCAGTGCCCTGCTCTGCTCCGAGGCCGGAAAGGTCCTCTCCGACGCGCACTTCGTCTTCTACAACAACCTCAACAGCCCGGACGGTTCGGTCCGTCACACCGGCGACAATCTGACGGGCGAGGGCGAGGGCGACGACGAGTCCATCGATGTCGACCTGGCGGGGGTGCCGGCCGAGGTCGCGAAGATCGTGTTCCCGGTGTCGATCCATGACGCCCAGAGCCGCGGCCAGAGCTTCGGCCAGGTCCGCAACGCGTTCATCCGCGTGGTGAACCGGGCGAACGGCGTCGAGCTGGCCCGCTACGACCTCAGCGAGGACGCGTCGACCGAGACCGCGATGGTGTTCGGCGAGCTGTACCGGCACGGCACCGAGTGGAAGTTCCGCGCCGTGGGCCAGGGTTATGCCTCGGGGCTCGCGGGGATCGCCTCCGACTACGGCGTCAACGTCTGACGAGGCTCCCCCGCACCGTCCGTCCGCTCTCCGGACCCGGGAACCGGAACCGGAAACGACAGCCCGGCGCCCGTGCCTCATCCCGCGGAGAATCAGGCCTTCGGCCGGCACCGCCGGCCCTGCGCTCCGCGGCCGGCGAGCGGAACCGGACGGTGCGTTGCGCCCGGACGCCCTCACCCTCGTACGAACGGCCGACGGACACCTACTGCACGGACTCCGGACCGCTCTTGGTCCGCTCGCCCCGAGCCGTGGGTGTCCGGCCGTGCGGGACCGGACACCCACGGACCCCCGGCGTGGGAAACGTGCCGAGCCCGGCGACCTCGTAGCCGTCCCGGTACCCCTTGACCTCGGGGTTCCGGCGCGCGTAGTGCGGCGCCTTCCGCGGTGGCAGAAGCCGTACCGTACGGGCGCGCAGCCGCAGCGCGCCGTTGGTCAGCCGACGGGCGGCAGGGCTCGGCCGCCCGTACCGGAACGCCCGCAGCAGCGAATCGTCCAGGAGCGCGAGGCTGGCTCCGCGTACGACGGGCGCCAGCACGGCCGGATACCAGGAGCCCACCAGGGCCAGCGTGGCATCGGCGACCCTGCGGGCCCCCTCGTCCCAGCCGAAGTGCTCACGCTCGTACGCGTCGAGGGTTCGCTCGAAGTCCTCGTACGTGCGGGGCACGTCCTTGATCCCCAGGTGGGTGCCGAGCGTGCGGTAGTACGCCACGAAGGCACGGATCTCGTGGTCGCACAGCCTGCGCCAGCCATGGCTGTCGATCCAGCGTTTCGGAGTGACGACGAAGGTGCACAGAACGTAGCGCATGTCGTCATCACTGATGTCGTAGCTCCGGTGCATCTGGTTGATCCGGCGGATGGCGGTGCGTCCCTGTCCGGTGTCGAAGCCGTGCTCCACGACCGTGTCCAGGAGCAGGACGGTGTCGTCGTAGCGCTTCTGCGGACGGTCCGTCAGTTCGGCGGTCTCCGCGAGGAGCCGGCCGATGCTGGGGACGGCATACGTGCGGTAGAGGGCCAGTTCGAGTGCTCTGGTGATGTCCCAGGGGAACTCGTAGCAAGCGGTGAGGCGGTAGATCTCCAGGAAGTCCCGTTCCGGGTCGAGTCGCTGAATCTCCCTCAGCCTGTCGTACCTCTTCACCACGCTGTCCCCTCGTTCGGCCGGAGGTCCAACCTTACGCAGGGCTCGCGGTGGCGGCGCCGGTGTCCGCCCGCGTCCCCGCCGGCGCGGGAGCGCGGGCGGCGGCCCTCCCGTGTACTTGTCAGGGCCTCGACGACAGGGTTACCGAGTAGTTAAGGTGCGCCGACAGATCAAGCCGTCAGGGACGAGGGGGACGCTGTGGCCGGGACGGACGACATGGTCGCCGATGACGACGCGCTGCTTGTGCTGACCGCGGCGCTGCTCACCCCCGCGCGGTTCCCGAGCGTGCTCGGTGACGACTATGTCGCCGCGTGCCGGGCGCTCGCCCTCGAACCGTACGAGGAGGGCTACGGTCTGGTGCTCGGCCAGGACGGCACGGGCGCCCGCTGGACCGTGGTCGTCGAGGACGTCTCCCTGGTCGCGGTCGCCATCTCCGCCTGGGACTGCGGAATGGAGTACGACCTCTCCCCCGACGACCGCTCCGTGGTGTGCGCGCTGCCCGGCTGGCCGCTCGACGTGGCCGTCGCCGCTCCCGGTGTTCCGGCCCCGCACGACCCGCTGCCGGACCCGGCGGCGGAAGGGGGCGGCCCCGCCCCGCTGACACCGCCCGACACCGGGTCCTGGGGTCCGGCGCAGCGGCGTCTCGGGGCGGACGAGATCGCCGCGCGGTGGGTGGACTGGCGGGAACGGATCGACGACTCGGCGTTCGCCCGGCCCGGGGAGGGGCGGCCCGGGGAGACGGAGGGTGGCGGAGCGCGGAGCGGCGAGGCCGCAGCCGCCGCGTCTCGTACGGGGACGCCCGCTCCGGCCGGACACCGGGAAGCGGACGACGGGGGCCCGGGAACAGCCGAGGGCCCCGGAACAGAGGGGGCGGGCCTCCATTCCCTCCAGCACCCCGGTGTGCGCCGGGCACTGGAGGAGGCACGCGCCTATATCCGGACTCCACCGCCTCCCGGACGGATACGGTCCGCCTTCGCCACCGCCGACGCCCGCACCCTGCGTGCCGACGGGCCGGGGTGGTCGTTGGTGGCGAGGACGGACGACATCGCGTTCATCCTGCTGGACGAGACGCCCGGTGAGGTGCTGCCCGTGGGCCGTGGCCCCGAGTTGCCCGGTCTGCTGAAGGCCCTGGACGAACTGGCCGTGCGCCCGTCCTGACCTCCCCGGCCCCGGGGGTCAGCGGCCGATCCGCTTGCGGCTGACCCCGCGCAGTCTGCGCCGCTGGGACGGGTCAAGCATCAGATAGCCCACGACGGGCACTCCGATCAGCACCAGCAGCGCCCACCAGAACCCGATGAGGGGCCACAGGATGGCTGCCGCGACAACTCCCCCGATGGCGATCTTCGCACCGTTCGACATGGTCCACGCCTCCTTCGCGGCCGAAGCCGCTCCCTGCTGTGTGAACGCCTGTACGCGCTGATCGGTTCCACATCGCGGCCCGCGTCTACCGCAGCGGTTCGCCGACCTCGTGCATATGGGTCAGCGCCTGCCGGTAGGACTCGATGAGTCCGGTCTCCGCGTACCGCATGCCGATGCCCTCGCAATGGGCCTTGACCAGCGGCTGGGCCAGTCGCAGATGAGGGCGCGGCATGCTCGGGAAGAGGTGGTGCTCGATCTGGTAGTTGAGACCGCCGAGGAACCAGTCGGTGAGGAAGGCACCGCGCACATTGCGCGAGGTCAGGACCTGTCGCTGCAGATGGCCCCAGCGGTCGCCGTCCGGGTCGGGCATCTCCATGCCCTTGTGGTTCGGCGCGAAGGCCATGCCGAGGTGGAGACCGAACAGTGCGTGGTGCACCAGGGCGAAGACGACGGCCTTGCCGAGGGACATCGTGCTCAGGAGCAGGGTGGCGTACAGCGCGAGGTGCGCGATCAGCAGCAGACCGGAGAGGGCCCGCTCCTTGACGGGCTGACTCCGCAGGAACTGGAAGCCGGAGATCTTCAGGGCGATGCCTTCGAGCAGGAGCATCGGGAAGAAGAGCCGGGCCTGGTTACGGGTGAGCCAGCGGGCGAATCCCTCGCGCTGGGCCGCCTGCTTCTGGGTCCAGACGAGGGCGCCGACGCCGACGTCGGGGTCCTTGTCGATGTGGTTGGGGTTGGCGTGGTGACGGACGTGCTTGTCGTTCCACCACGCCTCGTTCATGCCGAGGAGCAGATTGGCGTGGAAGAGCCCGATGATCCGGCTCTTCCCGCGGTCACCGGTGATCTGGGCGTGCCCCGCGTCGTGCCCGTAGAAGGCGGTGCGGCTCCACAGGATCGCCAGCGGCAGCGTGAGGAGCAGTGCCCACCAGGTGTCGCCCAGGAGGACGAGGCCGGCGATCACCCCTGCCAGGGCGGTCAGATTGGCCGCGATACCCGCGCTGTACCAACCGGTCCGGCGGTCCAGGAGTCCTTGTCCCCGGACGGCCCGCAGGAGTGGGGCGAAGTCGCTTCCCGAGCCGGCCGGTCCGGGGCCCGGCGCCCCCGCGCCCGGCTCTTCCGGACTTCCGCTCGCCCCGCCCGGGGAGCCGGCGGCGCTCACCTCACCGGCGACGCTCACATCGTTCGCGGCACTCGCGACACCCACCTCGCACGCGGTGCTCGCAGCGTCTGCGGAGGTCGCGTCACTTCCCGTGCTTCCGGAACTCTCCGATCCGTCACGGGTGTGCTCCGCAACGGTGGCTATCGCCTGGGGCATGACGTCTCCGGTCTCTGGGCATGTGCGCTGACCTCATGAAACGTACGGATTGGGGACCCGCGGCAGCCATGGCGCCACCACCCCGGACATCCGGGGGGCTGCCCCCGTGTCCCAAGGTGGTGCTGGCTGCACCACAGACCTCCGGAAGGCAGGAAAATGAGACCTGGATCACGGCACGGAGTTGCCGCAGTGGACTCCGGGTGGAGTACCCTCGGCGACCCCGGACCCACTAGTCAAATTTGAGGAATCTGACATCGCTGTGCACAGGCACCCTGCGGAAACGCTTTCCGAGATCTCTGAACTGTCCCGCTGCTCCGCAGTCTTCCTCCCCGCGGATCCGGCCCGTACCGGCCTGATCGCGTTCTGGAACCCGGACGGTAGCACCCCGCCCGGCTCTCCCGGGATTTCGCGGGAGCTGACCGTGGTCGGAGCCGACGCCCGGCCCTTCTCCGTACCCGCGCTGCACATGCCCGTCCGGGATGCTCTCGCGGTACTCACCCGGGCCCGGGTGACCGCTCACGCCTCCCCCTCGGCCGTCTTCTGGGGCGCCGCCGGGATCCTCGCCCTTCAACTCGCCGCCCGTGGGCTGCTGCTGCCGGGACTCAGCCCCACGGACCACGACGCCTGGCGGACCGGGCCGCTCGCGGCGGAGGATCTCGAACGGATCCGGGCGCTGGCGGCGTCCATGCCTCCCACCGCCCATGCGGTGCCGCTCGACGCCGGCTCCGGCACCAGCGCGGGCGATCCCCTTCTGCTGCCCGAGCCCGAGCGGCTGCTGCGCGCGTTCCTGGACGCGGTGGCCGACGCGCTGCCCCGGACGCCCGCCGCCACGTTCGCCGCGGCAGGGCCGGCCTTCGCGGCCGACGAGCCGCAGCGTGTCCCCGCTCTGCGCGGCTGGGCGGCCGATGTGGCGGCCGGACACGACGCGGGCGTAAGGCTCTCCCTGCGGATCGAGGTGTCGGGGCTGGCCGTGCCGGAAGCCGCGACGGACTCCTCCGGTGCCGGGCCGTCGTTCCGTGCCGTTCTGCAGATCCACAGCGTCAGCGACCCCACGCTGGTCGCCGACGCGGCCGAGGTGTGGGCGGGCAGCACACCGGCCGCCGCGGCCTTCGGCCCGCGCGCCCGGATGGACGCCCTGCTCGCCCTGCGCCGCGCCGCCCGAGCCTGGCCGCCGCTGGCCCCCCTGCTGTCGGCAGCGGTGCCGGACTCCGTCGAGCCCGCCGACGAGGAGATCTCCGAACTGCTGGGGCCCGCCTCACGGGCACTCGCCGCGACGGGCGTCCAGGTGCACTGGCCGAGGGAACTGGCCAGGAAGCTCACCGCGCGTGCGGTGATCGGACCTTCCGGCCAGGAGCACGGCCAGGACGGGCCCGAGGACGGCGGACCTGCCCCCGCCCGCACCGGGTCCGACACCCCCTCGTTCCTGTCCGCCGACGCGCTGCTGGCCTTCAACTGGTGGTTCGCCCTGGGCGACCAGGAGCTGAGCCGGGCGGAGCTGGACCGGCTCGCGGAGTCCAGCAGGCCGGTCGTGCGGCTGCGCGACCAGTGGGTGCTGATCGACCCCGAGGAGGCCCGGCGGGCACGCGAGTCCCAGGACCGCAAGGTCACCCCCATCGACGCGCTGGGGGCCGTGCTCACCGGGTCCACCGAGGTGGACGGCCGCCGGGTCGAGGTCGCCGCGACGGGGTGGCTGGAGGGGCTGCGGGAGCGGCTCGCCGATCCGGAGTCGGGCGGACAGCGGACGATCGGTCAGCCGGCCGCGCTCGCCGCCACCTTGCGCGACTACCAGTTGCGCGGGCTGAACTGGCTGAACACCATGACCTCGCTCGGACTCGGCGGATGCCTCGCCGACGACATGGGGCTCGGCAAGACCATCACCCTGATCGCGCTGCACCTGCACCGCCAGAGCGACCCGGAGGCGGCCGGGCCGACCCTGGTGGTGTGCCCGACGTCCCTGATGGGCAACTGGCAGCGGGAGATCGAGAGGTTCGCCCCCGGCACCCCGGTACGGCGCTTCCACGGCGCGGCACGCTCGCTGGACGGGCTCGGTGACGGCGGGTTCGTCCTCACGACCTACGGCACGATGCGACTGGACACCGCCCGGCTGGCCGGAACGGACTGGGCAATGGTGGTCGCCGACGAGGCGCAGCATGTCAAGAATCCGCATTCGGCGACGGCGAAGCAGTTGCGGACGATCGGCGCGCGGGCCCGCGTCGCGCTCACCGGCACCCCGGTGGAGAACAACCTCTCCGAGCTGTGGGCGATCCTCGACTGGACGACGCCGGGGCTGCTCGGCCGCCTCGGCACGTTCCGCAACCGGTACGCGGCGGCGGTCGAGGGCGGCAACGATCCGGCGGCCGCCGACCGCCTCGCGGCGCTCGTGCGCCCGTTCCTGCTGCGGCGCCGCAAGTCCGACCCGGGCATCGCGCCCGAACTGCCGCCCAAGACGGAGACCGACCGTGCGGTGTCGCTGACGGCGGAACAGGCCGGACTGTACGAGGCGGTGGTGCGCGAGACCCTGGCGGAGATCTCCGGGTCCGACGGATTCGCCCGGCGTGGGCTCGTCATGAAGCTGCTGACGTCGCTCAAACAGATCTGCAACCACCCGGCGCAGTACCTCAAGGAGGAGCGGCCGAGGATCGCGGACCGTTCGGGGAAGGTGGAGCTGCTGGACGAACTCCTCGACACGATCCTGGCCGAGGAGGCGAGCGTGCTGGTGTTCACCCAGTACGTACAGATGGCCCGCATCCTGGAGGAGCATCTGGCGGCACGCGGGGTGCCCACCCAGTTCCTGCACGGCGGTACGCCCGTCGCGCGGCGGGAGGAGATGGTCGGCCGGTTCCAGTCCGGCGAGGCCCCGGTCTTCCTCCTCTCCCTGAAGGCGGCCGGCACCGGCCTCAACCTGACCCGGGCCGAGCATGTGGTCCACTTCGACCGCTGGTGGAACCCGGCGGTCGAGGCACAGGCGACGGACCGCGCCTACCGGATCGGCCAGACCAGGCCGGTCCAGGTGCACCGGCTCATCGCCGAAGGCACCATCGAGGACCGGATCGCCGAGATGCTGGCCCGCAAGCAGGGGCTCGCGGACGCGGTGCTGGGCTCGGGCGAGGCGGCCCTGACCGAACTGACCGATGCGGAACTGGCCGATCTGGTCCAGCTGCGAGGGGGCGCACGATGAGCCACGCCTACGGGAACGACGCGTACGGGAGCGACGTGTACGGGAACGACGCCTACGACGAGGACCGGAGCAGCGAACTGAGCGAGGAACCGGGCGACGAGCCCAACGACGGTCAGGGCCACGGTGAGCCCTACGGGCACCACGACGGGGCCGGACACGGACAGGGTGCTGACGGACGTGGCGGTCCCGAGCGCACGTTCGCGGCTCTGCCGCCGGCGCAGGGACGCGGATTCGCGTCGTCCTGGTGGGGCCAGGCCTGGCTGAAGGCACTGGAGGACACGGCGCTCGACGCTGAGCAGCTCAAGAAGGGACGTCGGCTGGCCAGGGAGGGCAAGGTCGGTGCGGTCTCCGTACGGCCGGGCCGGATCACGGCCGTGGTCCAGGACCGGGACGGGACGCCGTACCGCAGCGATGTGCTGCTCCAGCAGCTGAGCGGGGAGGAGTGGGACCGCTTCCTGGACATGGCCGTCGACCGGGCGGGGCACATCGCGGCGCTGCTCGACCGGGAGATGCCCCCGCATCTGGTGGAGGACGCGGCGGCGGCCGGGGTGGACCTGCTGCCGGGCATCGGCGACCTGGAACCGGAGTGCGGCTGCGAGGCGTGGGACCACTGCCCGCACTCGGGTGCGCTGTGCTACCAGGTGGCGCGGCTGCTGGACCAGGACCCGTTCGTACTGCTGCTGATGCGGGGGCGCGACGAGCGGCGGCTGCTGGACGAGCTCCAGGTGCGCAGTGCCGCACGCGCGGTCCGCGATGCCCGCGGCGAGCCGTCGGACACCGCGGACCGGGGTGGCACCGGAGCACGCCGGGGCGTGCCTGCCGAGGAGGCCTACGCGGGCGTGGTCCCGCCGCTCCCGGAGCCCCCGCCGGTCCCCTCGGAACCGGGCCTTCCGCCTTCCCTGGACACGGAGACCGAGCCGGCACCGGGTCTCGATCCGACGGCTCTGGAGCTGCTGGCGACGGACAGCGCCGCACGGGCCCACCGGATGCTGCTGGACGCCCTGGCGCCGGGGCACGAACACCAGCCGCTGCCCGCCGAGCTGACGCCGCACCAGGACGCCGTACGACTGGCCGCCGAGACCGCGCCCGAGTCGTGGATCGCCACCCGGCTCGCGACGGGCTCCGGCCGCCGGCGGGCGGAGCTGGACGCCGCCGTACGTGCCTGGCGGTACGGCGGGAGCGCCGCGCTCGCGGTGCTGGAGGAGGAGTGGGACCCGGACCCGGAGTCCCTGGCACGGGCTCAGGCGCAGCTCGCCGGAGCCTGGGAGGAGGGCGAACGGCCACCGCTGCGGGCCGGGCGTGCCCGGTGGACGGTGACGGGCGCGGACGTCCAGCTCCGGTACGGGCGGGACGGACGCTGGTGGCCGTACCGCAAGGACCGGGGCCGCTGGGTTCCGGCCGGTCCGGCGGACGACGACCCGGCGGGGGCCCTGGCCGCCTCCCGGGCCGACGCCTGACGCGGGGGGGCGCGCTCCTTCGTGCACCGCCCCGGCGGACGTGCGCCGCCCCTGCGGACGTACACGGGGCCGGCGGCACGCGGGGCCAGGTTCGTCATGTGGTGCCCCCGCGTTCAGCTCGATGTCACCGGGAGTTGCGCGTGGGGGCAGAACCTGACGTCGCCGAAGAACCTTTGTGCCCCTGGAGGCCCCATGTCCGCGCGTGTTGTCCGTCGTACCCTTGCCGTCGGGCTGCCGCTCGCCCTGCTGTCCACGCTCGGTGTCGCCGCCACCGCCGCCACCGCCACCGCCGGTCCGCAGGAGCGCCACGGACACCACGAGCGTCCCGACCGGACCGCGCGGATCACCGGCAGCGCCGTGCTGGGCGACATCCCGCTCGCCGGCTTCAGCAACGGTCTGCTGCCCGGCACGGTCCGGGACGACCGCGATGTGCGGCTCGGCGGCATCGGGAGCGACATCTACCCGGCCGGCCGCAAGGGCGAGTTCTGGACGGTGACGGACCGCGGGCCGAACGGCCAGATCAAGGTCGACGGAAAGAAGCGCCGCACGTTCCCCGTGCCGGGGTTCGATCCGGCGATCGTGAAGATCCGGGTCGGCGGCAAGCGGGTCGAGGTCCTGAGCGCCATCCCGCTCACGACCCGGTCCGGCGCCCCGGTCACCGGGCTGCCGAACCAGCGGAGCCGCGACGAGGCTCCCTACACCTACGACGCGACCACGCCGCTGACGTACAACCCGAACGGTCTCGACACCGAGGGCATCGTCCGTGCGGCGGACGGCTCGTTCTGGCTGGTGGACGAGTACGGTCCCTCGCTCGTCCATGTCTCCTCGCGCGGCCGTGTGCTGGCCCGCTACGTACCCGAGGGCCTGCGGCTGAGGGGCGCCGAGTACCCGGTGGTCGAGGCGCTTCCCGGAGTGCTGCTGCACCGCAAGGTCAACCGGGGCTTCGAGGGGCTGGCCCTGCTGCCCGGCGGGGATCTGGTGATGGCGGTGCAGAGCCCGCTCTCGCTGCCCGACGAGGACGCGGGCGAGGGCTCGCGCAATGTCCGGCTGCTGCGCTTCTCGACGAAGAAGCACGCGGTGACCGCCGAATACGCCTACAGGTTCGACCCGGTCGAGGTCGTCGACCCGGGCGAGGACGACACCTCCGAGCTGAAAATCTCCTCGGTCGTCGCCC
Organism: Streptomyces sp. NPDC001787; assembly: GCF_040297465.1. Taxonomy (NCBI): domain Bacteria; kingdom Bacillati; phylum Actinomycetota; class Actinomycetes; order Kitasatosporales; family Streptomycetaceae; genus Streptomyces; species Streptomyces sp. NPDC001787. Next base: position 47,879 of record NZ_JBEOZE010000014.1, on the reverse strand, counting down.
TGGACCGGAACACGCTTCTGGTCGAGGAGCGCACCGACAGGGCGGCCCGGCTGCACCGGGTGACGCTCCCCCGCGGCTCCGGCATCCTGGGTTCGTCCTGGGACGACCCGAAGAGCTCGCCCTCGTACGAGGAACTGACGGACCCTGCGGCGGCCGGGGTGCGGGTGCTGCGCAAGCGCCTGGTCGTCGACCTCGGTACGGTCCCCGGCATCCCCGGCAAGATCGAAGGTGTGGCGGTCACGGGCCGGAGCACTCTCGCGCTCATCAACGACAACGACTTCGGGATGACGGACGGCGCCGAAGCCTTCGACGCGAACGGACGGCTGGTCGACAGCGGCATCGAGACATCGGTGACGTCCCTCAAGCTGCCTCGCCCGCTCAACGGATGAACGACTGAACCACTCGCACAGCTGACCGGCCGAACGGCCGGATCGCTCAACGCGCGGCGATCGCCGGGCCCGACTCTCAGCAGGTGTATCCCTGCTGAAGGTCGCGCCCGGCGATCGCCGTGCTGCCGCCCGCCCCCTCCGGCCCACGCGCGCCGTCTTCCGCCACCTGCGCAACGGCCGTACCGTAGGCTCCCGCCGGACGCTCGGCCGTACATCGGACAGCGCCTCGCGGTCATCGGGCATGAGGTTCGAGGATTCATGGGGTGCCGACTCACCAGGGGTGACGTCACGGGGTGCTCGTCGCGTCCGTCCGGGACCCAGCCCACGCCCGAGCCCGAGTCAGCCCGAGACAGGAGCTCGCACAGCGATGAGTGACCCCAGGATTCTGACCGTACGACCGCGCGAGGACGAGTACGCCTGGACGTTCGGCGGCGCCGCTCCGGTGGCACGGATCGAACCGGGCACCTTCCTCGACCTGTACACCGAGGACTGCTTCGCGGGTCGGGTGCGCTCCGAGAGGGACCTGGTGTCGCAGGTGTGCGAGTTCCCGTTCCTCAATCCGCAGACGGGCCCCTTCCACGTGGTGGGGGCCGAGCCGGGCGACACCGTGGCGGTGCACTTCGTGTCGATCGAACCGGCCAGGGACTGGGCCGCCTCGACGACCGTGCCGTTGTTCGGGGCGCTGACCTCCACGCATGCCACGGCCTCGCTCCAGGCCCCGCTGCCCGAGGTGGTGTGGATGTGGCAGTTGGACCGGGCCCGGCGGACCTGCCTGTTCAGCGCCAGGGACAGCGACATCCAGGTGGAGCTGCCGATGGACCCCATGCACGGCACGGTGGGTGTCGCCCCGGCCAACCTGGAGGTCCGCTCCGCCCTGGTGCCGGACGCGCACGGCGGCAACATGGACACGCCGGAGATGCGGGCCGGGGTGACCTGCTATCTGGGCGTCAACGTCGAGGGCGCGCTGCTCAGTCTGGGCGACGGGCACGCCCGTCAGGGAGAGGGTGAGACCTGCGGAGTCGCCGTGGAGTGCGCGATGAACACCGTGGTACTGGTCGAACTGCTGAAGGGTCTCGCCACCCCGTGGCCGCGGATCGAGTCCGACACCCATCTGATGTCCACCGGCTCCGCCCGGCCGCTCGAAGACGCCTTCCGGATCTCCCAGTTGGACCTCGTACGATGGCTGGCCCGCGACTACGGCTTCTCCGAACTCGACGCGTACCAACTGGTCGGCCAGGCCGGTGAGGCACCGCTGGCCAACGTCTGCGACACCAACTACACCTGCGTGGCCAAGATCCGCAAGGAATGGCTGCCCGCCGGGGAACCGAATCGCGGTCTCCATCGTCATCTCCGGGAGACAGCCTCGGTGTTGCCACGGTCCTGATCCTGTGTCACCGTCCCGTCCTCCCCAGGAGTGCCGATGCACCGCAGAAGGATTCTTCAGGGCGCCGCCGTCACCGCCGCGGCGGCGTTGCTGCCCGCCTCGGTCCGGGCGGTCGCCGCCTCGACCGCCGAGACGGACTACCCGGGGGCGAACTGGGCTCCCGCCTCCACGTCCAACTACACCGTCTCGACACGGCCTTCGGCATATCCGGTCGACTTCGTCGTCATCCATGTCACGCAGGAGACGTTCAACGAGACGATCGGCATCTTCCAGAACCCGGCGAAGAAGGTCTCCGCCCACTACGTGGTGCGTTCGGGCGACGGGTACGTGGCCCAGTGCGTACGGGAGCGGGACATCGGCTGGCACGCGGGCAACTGGGACTACAACACCCGCAGCATCGGCATCGAGCACGAGGGCTGGGTCGACCAGCCCGCCTACTTCACCGACGCGATGTACGAGCGGTCGGCGAAGCTCACCGCGGACATCTGCGACCGCCATGGCATCACGAAGGACCGGGCCCACATCATCGGCCACCACCAGGTCCCGGGCAGCGGCCACACGGATCCCGGCGCCCACTGGGACTGGGTCCGCTACATCCGCCTCGTGAATCTCGCCTGACCCACCTGCCCCACAGCCTCCCCGCCTCGGCCCACCTGTCCGGCGGACCGCGAGAATGACTCTCCGCGCCGAGGTTGTCACGGAGGTGGACCGGGGTAACGATGGGGCGCGACACCCATGGACGGGAGGGTGAGTTGACGGACCCCTGGGCGGCCCTGGCACCCGACACGGACCCCGGCGAACGGCTCGGCGCACTGCACCGTGCGCACGAGGTGTTCACCTCGGCGGGCCGGATGGAGCGGCCGGTACGTTCCGTGGTGGCCGAATCATGGCGCCGCTCGGCGCGGGCCAGGGTCAGCCCGGACGGGGCGGCCCTGATGGAACTCGGTGCCGAGGAGCTGATTCCCTATCGCGAGGCCCACCCGCTGGCCCGTGCCATGCCGGTGATCCGCGAGCTGATGAGCACGTACGCGACGGACGGGGAGCACCTGCTCGCGGTCTGCGACTCGCACGGCAGGCTGCTGTGGGTCGAGGGACACGCGGCGACCCGACGGCGCGCCGGGCTGATGGACTTCGCGGAGGGCGCCCGGTGGGCGGAGTCCGTGGCGGGGACGAACGCGCCGGGGACCGCCATCGCGCTGGACCGGCCGGTCCAGGTGTTCCGCGCCGAGCACTTTCTGCGGCCGGTGCAGCAGTGGACGTGTGCCGCGGCCCCGCTGCACGACCCGCGGACCGGGCGGGTGCTGGGCGCCGTGGACATCACGGGCGGAGACCGGCTGGCACACCCGCACAGCCTGGCGTTCGTCCAGGCCGTGGCGCGTGCGGCCGAGTCGCAACTGGCGCTTCTGGCACCGCCGCCGGCCGGCGAGTCCGTGCGGCTCGGGGCACTGGGACGGGACGAGGCCGTGCTCGTCTCCCAGGGCCGGAAGATCCGTCTCAGCAGGCGTCACAGCGAGATCCTGGTGGCGCTGGCCCGCCATCCCGAAGGCGTCGGAGGCGACGAACTGCTGGTCGAGCTGTACGAGGACGAGTCGGTGACTCCGGTGACCCTGCGGGCCGAACTCTCCAGGCTGAGGCGGCTGCTGGGGCCCGATCTGCTGCGCTCCCGGCCGTACCGGATCGCCGCCCCTATGGACGCCGATTTCGACACGGTGGCGCGGCTGCTGGGTTCCGGGGCGGTGGCCGCCGCGCTGGGTGCGTACGCGGGACCGCTGCTGCCGGGTTCGCAGTCCCCCGCCGTGGTCCGGCTGCGCCGGCGGCTCGCCGACCAGCTGCGGGCGGCACTGATCGCCCGGGGCGATCCGGGGCTGCTCGCCGACTGGGCGTACAGCCCGTGGGGCGAGGAGGACCTGCCGGTGTGGCGGGCCCTCGCCGAAGCGGTGCCGGCCGAGCGGCGGGCCCCGCTGCTGGCCAGGGTGCGCGGGCTCGACACGGAGCAGGGCGGGTGACGGCCGAGATCGTCTCCCCCCGGCACGGGGGCCCGCCTCCGGCCGCCGCGGGGTGCCCGGCCCCGGTGGTCGTGGGGTGGTGCCCCGTCGCTTGCCGGAGCGGGATGCAACGACCCTGCAACGTCGCGTTCCCTAGCCTCGCGCCGAGGGCCGTCCAACGGCGGGCGGCACCGGATCCGGGAGGCCACAGAGATGACCCGTTACGCTGCGCCGGGCACCGAGGGCGCCATCGTCTCGTACGAGTCGCGCTACGACCACTGGATCGGCGGCGCGTACGTCCCGCCGACCCGCGGCCAGTACTTCGAGAACCCGAGCCCCGTCAACGGCCGCCCGTTCACCGAGATCGCCCGTGGTACCGCTGAGGACGTCGAGCTGGCCCTGGACGCGGCGCACGCCGCGGCACCCGGCTGGGGGGCGACCTCCGCGGGCGACCGCGCCCTGGTCCTGAACCGGATCGCCGACCGGATGGAGGCCCATCTGGAGGAGCTCGCGGTCGCCGAGAGCTGGGAGAACGGCAAGCCGGTGCGCGAGACGCTGGCCGCCGACATCCCACTGGCCATCGACCACTTCCGGTACTTCGCGGGTGCGCTGCGCGCCCAGGAGGGCTCGCTCAGCGAGCTCGACGACGACACCGTCGCGTACCACTTCCACGAACCGCTGGGCGTGGTCGCACAGATCATTCCGTGGAACTTCCCCATCCTGATGGCCACCTGGAAACTCGCCCCGGCGCTCGCCGCCGGCAACGCGGTCGTGCTCAAGCCGGCCGAACAGACCCCGGCGTCCATCCACTTCTGGCTCGCACTGGTGGCCGACCTGCTCCCGCCCGGCGTCGTCAACATCGTCAACGGCTTCGGCGCGGAGGCCGGCAAGCCGCTCGCGTCCAGCCCCCGTGTCGCGAAGATCGCGTTCACCGGTGAGACCACGACGGGGCGGCTGATCATGCAGTACGCCTCCGAGAACATCAAGCCGGTGACTCTGGAGCTGGGGGGCAAGTCACCGAACATCTTCTTCGACGACGTGTCCTCGTCGAGCGACGACTTCCTGGACAAAGCCCTGGAAGGGTTCACCATGTTCGCCCTCAACCAGGGTGAGGTGTGCACCTGCCCGTCGCGCGCGCTGATCCAGCGCGGGCACTACAACGAGTTCCTGGAAGCCGGCATCGCCCGGACCGAACAGATCGTGCCGGGGCACCCCCTGGACACCGACACCATGATCGGCGCCCAGGCCTCCAACGACCAGTTGCAGAAGATCCTGTCGTACCTGGACATCGGGCAGCAGGAGGGCGCGAAGATCCTGACCGGTGGTCAGCGTATCGAGCACGGCGGCGAGCTGGAGGGCGGCTACTACGTCCAGCCGACGATCTTCGAGGGTGACAACCGGATGCGGGTGTTCCAGGAGGAGATCTTCGGCCCGGTCGTCGCGGTGACGTCCTTCACCGACTTCGACGACGCGATCGCCACGGCCAATGACACGCTCTACGGCCTCGGCGCGGGCGTGTGGACCCGTGACGTCAACACCGCATACCGGGCGGGCCGCGCCATCAAGGCGGGCCGGGTCTGGACGAATTGCTACCACGCGTATCCGGCGCATGCCGCGTTCGGCGGATACAAGCAGTCGGGCATCGGCAGGGAGAACCACAAGATGATGCTGGAGCACTATCAGCAGACGAAGAACCTCCTGGTGTCATACTCGCCGAAGAAGCTGGGCTTCTTCTAAGGGCATGAGAAAAGGTGCCTGACCTGGGATTTCACCGGTCAGGCACCTGTCGCTCGGCAGGGAAACAACCAAGAGTGATTCACGTGGAAACTCCCAGTTCATCCCACACCTATCCCACTGCAGACCAGGTGTTCCGGTCTATTCCCGGTCCAAGCTGGCTCACTCGAGCGGAGCTTCGCCTCGACTGACGCGGTCCCACTCCTTCATCGACTGTTCAATGAGGCGGTTGGCGTGCTCCTGGAGGCCGTCGAGGAACTTGGTGTAGAAGCGGAACAGCACCTCGATGCTCTGGCCCGCTCGACGAGCACACTCCGCAGGATCCACACCCGAGTAGAGCCAGAAGGAGATTCCAGCGTGCCGCAGGTCATACGGTCGTTTGGCCAGACCGGAGGCCAGTTCGACCCGGGTGAAGACGTTCTTCCGAGCTCTCGACCACGTCATGCCGTACGCAGCAGCGTCCACGTAGTTCCCTGCCCCGTTCCGGAACAACCGCCCGTCCGTTGCCACGCCGAAGCGCTCGATGTGCGCGCGTAGTGTGCGGACGAACTGCGGGGGACGCCGGCGTATGCCTCGATGCCGGCCGTGCCCGACAGTGTGGTCTCCCGGGTGATGCCAGGCAGTCCGGTGAGTTTGACCGGCTTGTCCCCGAACTTCCGCTGGCCGCCGGGCCCGGACAGGTTCGGCCGGTAGAACACGTCGCCGTTCTTGCGGAACACCTTGTCCGGCAGGTTGTCACCGTTGACGTCCTGTAGGGCCAGCAGGCCGTCGGACACCCCCGCGTTCGCCCCGACCTTCACCCCGGCGGAACCGGACTTGACGGGCGCGACCGGGTTGTAGCCGACGTAGAGGTACCCGCCCGCGCCGACCGTCGTGCTCGACGACAGGGCGCTCGCCTCCCCCTCCCGGATGTTGACGCCGAGGCCGTCGTCAGGGACCGTCCAGTCGGCGGCGGGAGCGAACGCGGTGTAGGCGCCCGCCTGGTCCCGCACGTCGTCGAAGTAGTCGAACCGGTGGGTGTTGAAGAGCTTGTTGTCCTCACCGAACTGCGATACCGACTCCAGCAGCGTCCTCGCGAACGCCCCGGTGCGGTAGTCGAGTTCGTAGGCGCGGATCAGCTGGTCGTCGAGCTTCACCTCGACCCGGCGCAGCAGGTCCGCGGTGACCCGCTTGAAGCCGTACCGTGCGTCGATCTGGACGTCGCCGCGTCGCGGCTCGTCCCGCTCACGGTCCCGGACGAAGGTGACCGAGTAGCGGCCCTCGGTCTCGCCGCGCCCGGTGTAGGTGATGCGCTTCGGGTACAGCGTGTACCCCATGACGGTGGACTTGGCGACCCCGCCGTCGTCGACCCGGACGTGGTGGTAGCGCAGCAGGTTGTCGTGCCCGTCGCGTACCTCGCGCGCCGCCCACACCGCGATATTGCCCGCCGTGTCGGCGAGCGTGGTGTTCTCGGCCCCTCCGTAGACGGTGCGGGTGCCCTGCCGGTCGGTGACCTCCCACCAGTAGTCCGACGGCTTGCCGCCGTGCCGGACGATCCGGTCGAAGCGGCCCTCGACACGGGAGTGGAACACCTTCTCCGCAGACCGTGCCTTAAGTTCCCCGCGGTGCGCCACCGGGGTGAGCTGCTCTCCGTTGAGCAGGTACGTCTCGGTTTCCTTGTCCGCGTCGTAGCGCGGCACGCCCCATCGTGTGTCCACCGTGATCGAGGGTGTGCTGACGTCCCAGCCGGCTCCGGTCCAGCCATTGCCGGCCGCCGAGCTGTAGGCGATCGACAGATCGGGCTGTATGCCACTGCGCCCCTTGGGCACCTCGAACGGGTACGCCAGCCGTGCGTCGCCCGCGCTGTTCGCCCCGGGCGCCTCGATCAGGTTCACTCCGGCGCCTGGGTCAGCAGCTTTGATGTCCTTGATCTGGTTCGGGTTGAACGACGTGCCCTCCGGTCCCTCCGGTCCGGTGGCCGCCGTCCCCGCGTCCGGGCCAGCCACGACGCTGCGGAATCGATCGATCGAGGTCATGGCGGACATGACGAGCGCCATGGCCAGGATGAGGATCACGCCGACCCTGCAGCGGAACTTGCGCCGAACAGTCATCAAAGAGCCCCCACACCGTCAGATGTCCCCCGGACCACGACTGCCCTGACGGCCGCGGTCCCCAACTCGTACCGAACGCTAGATTGCGTGCCGGGTTGTGTCCGTACAGGTCTTTCTCGTCAGAACCGGTCCGTGCGGTCACGATCCGACAACGGGCGCTCCCCATCGGACTCCTGCGTCGTCAGCCCAGCTCGGCGACCAGGCCTCGCAACACGTGGCCCGGCGTCCCCACGGTCATGTATTCCCTGCTCGCGACCGGTGGCGCGAGAAACCCGCCCCCGCCGCCCGCCGTTAGGCACGGTCACCGGCCCAGCTGGCAAACCCTCATCGAGCGCGAGCAAGCCGTTGGACCCAGCACTCCCGTACGGGGGCTTCGAGCCCGATTCACCGGCCCATACATGGGCCGGCAACAGCACACCCCTGGTTTCCGCCATGCTGAACTTGTTCCTCGTTTCAGGCCCGAGCCGCCTTCGCACCCGAAATCCCCCAACTCCCCTGCAATCAGGGGCTGGAGACCTGCAGGGCCCTGTAACCTCAGCGGCAGAGAATGCCCGTGGGCTCCGCCCCCGGTACTCCGGGACCGTTCGCGTGACAGACCTCAGTCCTTGCCACGCGCGTCTTTGTGCAGGACGGGGAAGGAGCATCCGGTGGCCCTCCTCCCCACAACTGCCGACGCGACCCCGGTGGACTCCCCACGTATGCACCCGACCCCCGCCTCCGGCCCTGCCCTGACCCACCAACCATGCCTCCGGGCACTGCAATCCGGATGAAGTATCGATGAAATGCGAGGTGGCAGTGAGTGTGAGCGACGGCGCCGCAGCGGGCGGCAGTACTTCTGGGCGCCTTCGCGTCGAGGTGCTCGGCCCACTCTCCGCGCGGCGGGGTACCGCATCACTGGACATCGGGCCTGTGCGGAGGCAGGCCGTTCTGGCCATGCTGCTCCTGAGAGGAGGCGGAACCGTCAGCCGGGAACACCTGCTCGACAGCGTGTGGGGCACCCGCCCGCCGGCCTCCGGCCGTCGCGTGCTGCCGAGCTACGTCTACCCGCTGCGCAAGGCGCTCGACCCGCAGGGAACCGGCCCGAAGACCTCCGTGATCCGCGGTGACGGCAGCGGATACCGCTTCGTCCTCGACGACACCGACCTGGACACGGCTGACCTACGTGCTCACACGGATGCGGGACGGCTGGCCAAGGACACGGGCGACCTCGCCACCGCCACCGACAGGTTCACCGCCGCACTCGCCCTGTTCAGGGGAGAGCCGCTGGCCGGCCTGCCCGGCCCGTTCGCCCAGGCCGAACGCCAGCAGTTCTCGCAACGCCGCAGCGTGCTCCAGGCCGAGAGACTGGAATGCCTCATCGGACTCGGGTGCGCCAGCGACGCGTTGGACGAACTGGCGGCTCTGACTCTGTCCGACCCCCTCAACGAACTACTGTCCGCCCTGCACATGCGCGCCCTGTACGCGGTCGAGCGGCAGGACGAGGCACTGAAGGTGTTCGAGGCCACGCGTGTGCGGCTCGCCGAGGAACTCGGGGTCAGTCCCGGCACGCAGCTGCGGCGAGTCCACGAGGCGGTCCTGCGACGCGACGACGCGTTCCTCCTCGACCCCGCACCGGCCCGCCCCGTCAGGGCGCGGCGGGTCGTGAACGATCTGCCCGGAGCAGCGGGGCAGATCACCGGACGCACCGAGGAACTGGGCAGGCTCACTGCACCTTGCCCGTCCGGGTCGGTTTCGGTCATGACGGTGGACGGCACTGCGGGCGTCGGCAAGACCACGCTCGTCCTCCAGGCCGCCCATCAGTTGTGCGGCGGATACCCGGACGGCAGCCTCTACGTGGACCTGCAGGCGTACAGCGAGGGCCGGCAGAGCCTCGCTCCGGAACGCGCGCTGAGGAGGCTGCTGCGGTCCCTGGGGGAACCCAGCGAGGAGGCCGACGACCTCGACGAACTCACTGCGGCGTGGCGCACTGCGACGAGTTCGTTGCGGCTTCTGCTGGTGCTGGACGACGCCGCCAGCGCCCGGCAGGTCGGGCCGCTGCTCCCGGCCGGGCCGGGCTGCCGTGTTCTGGTCACCGGCCGCCGCCGGCTGGCAGACCTTGATGCCGACCTCAGGATCACCCTGGAGCCGTTGGAAACAGGCGGTTCGGTGTCGCTCCTGGGGCGGCTGGCGGGGAAGGAGCGTGCCGAGTGCGAGCCGGAGGCGCTGCTCGCACTGGCCCGGTTGTGCGACGGGCTGCCCCTGGCCCTGCGGATCGTCGGGGCACGGCTGCAGACCCGGCCCACGTGGACGCTGGCGTACATGGTGGAACGCATGGCCGGTGACGAAGGCCGGATAGGTGAACTCAGCGCCGGGGACCGCAGCGTGGAGGCCGCGTTCCGTCTCTCCTACGAGCAGCTCCCGCCCTCGTTGCGGCACGGATTCCGTGTCCTGGGGATCGCGCCCACGGCCGAGATCGACCGGCTGGGCACAGCAGCCATGCTGGGCTGCCCGGCCGGCGACGCGGAGGAGGTGCTGGAGGGTCTGGTCGACGCCAGCCTGCTCCAGCAGCCGGGCCCGGGCCGCTACCGCCTCCACGATCTTGTCAGGACCCACGCCCGGCGGCTAGCCCACTCCGTACCTGCGGAGGAGGCCTCGGCCCGCACCGCCGTGCTCCGTCTCTACCTGGACGCGGCCCGCATCGCCAGCGACTGGGGCCCGCTGGATTCCCCACCGGACCGCAGCCGTCCGGCACACCCTTCTCGGACTGGAAGGAGGCGGAGAAGTGGCTGGACGCAGCGGGCACACAGCTGCCCGACGTCGTGGCCTACGCCGCGGCGCTCGGGGACGCGGATCACGCTTGCTGGATCGCCGAGGCCCTGAGCGACTACCTGCTGCGCCGCGGGCGTTATCACGAGTACCGCAGCGTCGTGGAGACCGCGCTCGCCCTTGCGGATGAGACGAGCGACCGGCGGATGGCCGGTGCCCTGCGCAACTGCATGGGGGCGATCGACTGCTACCAGGGGAGGTTCGCGGAGGCCCGCACCTGGTTCACCGCGGCCCTTCGGATCAGCCGGCAGGGCGCGCAGGCACGTGAGGAGGCCTTCGCCCTGACCGGACTGGGAATCACCGATCTGGGATTGGGCCGGAATGAGGACGCGGCCCCCAACCTGGTCGCAGCGGTAGCCCTGGCCGAGGCGGAAGGCGACCGCTGGGTCGCCGGACTGTCGCTCGGCACACTCGGCATGATGCACCTCCGCCAGGAGAACAACGGCGCAGCGCTGGACTGCCTCGGCCGCGCCTACCTCCACGCCGAGGCCGGCGGGATACCCCTCCTGGTGAGCCGGGCCCTGTGCGGCATCGCGGACGTCCAGCTCGTCCTGGGCCGCCACGACGCGGCAAAGGACATGTTCCGCCGCGCCCTGGACCTGATCTCCCAGAACTCCGACAGGGTGTTGCAGGCGCTCCTGCTGGCCCGGCTGGGTTCGGCGGAGGAAGGCGTCGGCGATGTGGACGGCGCGCTCGCCCGCCATCACGAGGCACTCGCCCGGCACGGCCTGCTCGATCCGTCGGCGGAACCGTATTGCTACGGGCTGGAGATGGACATCCGCTGCCGGCTCGGTCAGACGTACGCGACGACAGGGCGCCTCCGTGAGGCACGCGAACAGTTCCGGGCTGCCCTTGCCGTACCCGGCGCCGAAACCCACGTCCTCGAACACGCACGGGCCGAAGCGGGCCTCGGTGCCTGCGGACTGCATGACCTGTCCGTGATGTGACCATGGAAACCACTCTGATGAACCATGGCGCCCAACGCCATGCCGTCACCAGTGAAAGAGTCAGGCGCTCGGCCAGGACAGCCCGGGCCGGGACGCCGCTGACGTTCACCTCCTACTTCAAGATGGACTCTGGCCACGATGGGGTGGCTGTTCTGGCAGACCCGCATCCTCATCAGCACGACGCAGGGAGACGCTGCGCTGCGATCCCCCGCAGCCACGGACACCTCCCGAGGGACGTCCGCGACCGAGCGCAGTAGGCAGGGCCCCGTGATCAGCGGATTCACGGTGCGCAAACCTACAGAGGGTAGTACACCCAACTCATGGACGCCGGAAAAGGGGCCGCTGCCGAAGATCGCAGCGACCATGAAAGGTCGAGGAGATAGGCACAACTGCACTATTTAGTAAGTGAGTTGGTGCAGCGAAGGAGAGGTAGTCGCGTGTACTTGAGTGTCCCCTTCGAAGACGGTGAAGTCTTCGTCGTCGAGTTGTCCGACGAGCAGGGCTCCGGGGTGATCCGGGCGAGTCGTGGCGACGAACTCTTCGCGACGTCGGCCGACACGTTCGAGTCGGGTATGGCCCGGGTGCAGCGGGTGGCTGCTGCCATGCTGGAGCGTCTGGCGGATCTGCCACGCAAACCTGATCACGTCCGCGCGGAATTCGGATTGCGGGTGACAGCGGAGGCGGGCTTGGTCGTGGCGAAGGGATCTGGAGAAGCGCACATCAAGCTGGAGCTGGAGTGGAACCGCTCCGAGGGCGGCACGTGACGTCGGCAGGCGTGCCGGACTCCGCGTGGGAGCGGGGGGGGTGGCCCGGGTGCTGCAGGACGGCCGTCCCGTCGGAGTGGCGTTCCTCATCCCCGACCGACTGCTCCTTACCTGTGCTCACGTCGTCGCCTCCACCGCAGGCCTCCCGTATGACGAAGCGCTGCCGGACCTTCTCCCGGTCACTCTCGACTTCCCGCTGCTGCCCTGTCGTCCCGAGGCCGCGGCCTCCGTGCACTTCAGCGTGTCGGTGGCTGGTGACAACAGCGGCGATGTGGCCGTCCTGCAGCTGATCGACGAGCTCCCGCCGGGGGCCGTGCCCCTGCGGATCGTAGAGGCGGATGACCTGGCCGGGCACCGCTGGCAGGCTTCCGGCTTCCCTCAGTACCCAGGGCGTGGTGGCAGCAGGGACGCCGGGATCTGGACCCGCGGCACCGTCGAGGGCCGCGAGGGTACCGGTTGGTGGCAGCTGACCTGCGACGAAGAGGCACCGTTTCCGCTGACAGGCGGCTTCAGCGGGGCGCCGGTGTGGGACGAGGAATACAGCGGTGTCATCGGCATCGTGTCGCCGTCGGGGGGACGAGCGACGCCGGACCGGCTACGCCCCCGATCAGCTCCAGGTCCTCCGTGCCCTCGTCTCTGCGGTGAGGGCGAGACGGCCAAGATCGTCCCAGCCCTCGGAAAGCCCCGGCTGAGAAGCACCGCTCCGACGGCCATCACGCTGAGGGCAGTGACGGTCCTGCTACGGAAGAGGAGTGTGGTGCGTTTTTTCGAACGTTCTTGCATGTCGGAGCCTTCCAGTTCGTTGAACGAGTGAAAGACCAGGGTTAGTTGGTAATCTGAGGAACATTTTCTGTCCACTGTCCTCCACTGCGTGTCCGCGCAGGTCAACAGCACTGAGAGACGGCCGGAAGGTTCTGGACGCGGCGGACGGATCGACCGAAAGGCAGCATCAGTGCACGATGAAGACCGGCCTACCCACAGGCTGTCCGGCAACCTGCACGGAACCTACGAGGCCAAAGCCCTTGCTCAATGGCTGCGTGAGCTTGTTGGCGACCGGAGCACGCACATGCTGCACGACGCCTTCCCCTACAGCCCCGGGGAGAGCCAGTGGAGCGACATCCTCAGCGGCCGCAAGTTGATCTCCATTACCCAGCTGACGGGTTTGGTCAACTACCTGGTCCCCGACCAGACCCTGAGGCGGGCGTATCTGCACGACGGGGCACAACTGATGGAAGCCGCAGAACGGGCCGAGGCCGCCCGCAGAGCAGCCAGGTCCAAATCTCGCACTGCTCCCGGCAACACCGTACCGACCGTCCGCAGAAGGGTCGTGCCCGCGCCGCCCACGGACGGGGCGGACAACAACTCCGAAACCGCCGAGGAAGAGCCCCTCGCCGTTCCCGAAGGCAACAAGCCACAGGACCACGGCGCCGCGCCCTCGGCGGGCGGGACGGGAACAAGTCCTGCCGCAGTCCAGCCCGGCGGGCACGGACGAGGCCCACGCATCGCACTGATCGGCACCGCCTGCCTCGCCCTCCTCACCGGCGGAGGCTGGCTCACCTGGAACCACCTTCATGAAGCCAGGCAAACCGCTGGTGCACCCGGTGTTGCCCCCACCAGCCCCAGCCCTTCAGCCTCGCCATCCCCTGAGGACACTGCCTTTGCCGCTCTCGAAAAAGCGAAGAGAGGCAAAAAAGGAAAGGGGAATTTCAAGTTCGTAGTCGGCGTGAAAAGGAGCCAAAAAAAGCTAAGCGAAAAGGTGGGCGGAGAGTGGGTTGGTGCAGAGATTGACTACGCGGTCAAGGTTCTCGAAGCCATGGGTCTCGCCGAAGACTGGCAATACGAATTTAAAGGCGTAGCGACAGACGATCGAGAAAAAGAACTGGCCGAGGGGGGAGGCGGAGGGGAGGAGATGGGCGGGAAGGGGGTCGATATGTTCATTGGCACTTACGGGATCTCGGACGGCAGGAAGAAGGGAAGTGCAAAAAAACCTGCTGTAATTTTCGCCGGACCGTACCTTGAAACGGATCAAAGAATAATGATGCGGAAGAACCCGAACAAACCCGAGGAGGCGCTATTTGACGACGATTCCAGGGTGGTGAATGACCTTACCGATCTCCCGGATGGTGCCCGCGTATGCGTAGTCAGCGGGTCCACCGCAGAGTTGCACGTCAACGAGCTTAGCGAGGAGAAAGGAGAGCTTCCGTACGAGATCATCCCGCGCAGCGACTACAACATTTGCGTTGCAGATCTCGACAAGGGTAAGGATCCTGAATCCAGGAGTGGCGTAGACGCAGTAATGACAGACGCCGCAATCCTGAGAGGTTTCCAAGTGGATAGGAATTGGAAGTATATTATCAGTGCGGACGATTTTGGCAAAAGTGAAGAGTACGGAATTGACCTAAGCAAGAACAGCTTGGCCCTAAAAAGTGCAGTATGCAAGGCTATGGAAGAGGTGAGGGAATACCGATCCACGGCGTACTCAACTCTCGGGAAGAGTGTGACCATCTCCCCGAAAATGTGGGCGTGCGCTGATGCCTGACCAGCGGTCCGCGCAGCCGACGACTACCTGACCGCTGCTTTATAGGCCGCACGGCGGAGGGCGAGTGCGTGGATGTGGTCGGCGAGTCGGCCTCGGGGCGGCAGACGAGGCCGTCGGTGTGGTGGTCGACCAGGCGCTCGAATTCGGCTTCCAGCCGTCCGGTGGGGACGGGCCCGCGGGTGTGGTGGCGGGCGAAGTAGCCGGTGAGGGAGTCCAGTGCGTTCAGGAACTCCTCGGGGTCGGGGCTGCGGCTCGGGCCGGAGCGGAAGAGCGCCGTGATGACCTGCCGCTTCCAGAACCGGGCCTCACGGTCTTCACCGAGGCCGAGGTGGTCCAGGTAGAGGCAGTACGCGGCACCCGTGTGTCCGAACTGCGTGACGCCCTCGTCGTCGCCCAGAAGTGTCGCCCTGGAGCCGCAGATGGCGGCTATCTCCATCACCGACATCGAGGTCCGCACCGACAGATACCGTGCGGCCGGTGTCGAGGTGGGCTGGTTCACCGACCGCAAGACCGTCCCCTGGCTCGACAACGCGCCCTCCGTCCAGATCGCCCGGCCTGACGACGGTGGTCCCGTTCAGATCACCGCCGGAGCGGCCCGTTTCGTACCCGAGTGGTGCGAGGACCAAGCCGACTGCGGACCGTGCGAGTGCGAGAACTGCGGGCCAGGGGGCGAGGGACCACTCCCCTTGTGGTGGCCACGGCAAGTGACTGACGGCCGCCCCCTTCCCACTGGACTGCTTTGTCACCGCTATCTGCGCAGACACCACCCGCCCGCACCGCCTGCGGGCCAAGGTGTGGGGCGACGACGGCAAACGGCGCTGGGTGACCCGCCCGTACTTCGACCTTGAGGAGGAACAGGTTCAGGCGACGGCCCGGCGATAGCAGGTCACGGTGCGACCAGCTATCGGCAGGGGTTGTCGGTGTCGCCCGGTGAGACGAGTCCTGTCTCGTAGGCGAGGACGACGGCCTGAGCCCGGTCGCGCAGAGTCAGTTTGGCGAAGATTCGGGCCACGTGGGTCTTCACTGTCGCCTCACTGAGCGTCAGTTCGCTTGCCAGTTCGGAGTTGGAAAGACCCCGGCCCATGAGCGTCAGTACCTCGCGCTCGCGCGGCGTCAGTGCGGCCAGGTCTCGGTGGACGGCTGGGGTTGCGAGTCCCGAACCGGTTCTGGAGGCACTGGAGGCGAAGCGCTCCACCAAGCGGCGGGTGATCGAGGGTGCGAGCAGGGCGTCACCGGTGTCGACCAGGCGTACGGCGGCAGTCAGATGCGCGGGGGTGACGTCCTTGAGCAGGAATCCGCTGGCTCCGGCGGCGAGGGCGGTATAGACGTAGTGGTCGAGGTCGAAGGTGGTCAGCATGATCACCCGGCAGTCCGGGGCCTGCGCCAGTATGCGGCGGGCGGCCTCCAGGCCGTCCATGATGGGCATTCGGATGTCCATCAGCACGACGTCGGGCCGCAGCCTCAGCACGGTGGCCACGGCCTCGGCTCCGTCGCCGGCTTCGCCCACCACGTCGATGCCGCGGGCGCTCAGGATCAGGCGGAAGCCGGTGCGGACCAGCTCCTGGTCGTCGGCGATCACGACGCGAAGGGCGGGTTCGGTGTGCGCCGTCATGGCCGGTCCAGCGGGATCCGGGCGCGGACTCGGTAGCCGCCGCCGAGGCGGCGGCGGGCGTCCAGGTCGCCGCCGTAGACGGCGACCCGCTCCCGCAGGCCGAGCAGCCCGCGCCCCGTTCCGTCCGTCTGGCCCGGGACCGGCTCTTTCCGCGCGGGCCGGCTGTCCGACAGGACGCTCGGTCCGCTGTTCAGCACCTCGACTCGCAGGTAGTGGTCCGCGTATCGCACCGTCACCTCGGCTTTCGCTCCGTCCCCGTGTTTGAGGGCATTGGTCAGGGCCTCCTGGATGATCCGGTAGGCGGTGACATCGATCCCGGTCGGCAGCGGGCGCGGCTCACCCGAGATGCGCATCTCCACAGGCAGGCCGGCAAAGGCAATCCGGTCGATCAGCGGGCTGAGCCGGCTCAAGCTCGGCTGCGGTGACAGGTCCACACCGTAGGGCTCGTCGTCGCCATTCTGCGCGGGTGCGAGCAGGCCGAGCAGGTGCCGCAGCTCGGTCATCGTGTTCCGCCCGGCGCTCTCGACGGCGCTCATCGCCGCCGCAGCCTCGTCCGGCATCGTGGCCAGCACCTCGCGGGCGGCCCCGGCCTGGACCACCATGAGGCTCACGTTGTGGCTGACGATGTCGTGGAGCTCGGCGGCGATCCTGGCCCGCTCGGCGTCGACCGCGATCCGCGCCGCGCCCTCGCGCTCCCGCTCCAGCAGCCAGCCACGCTCCTCGATGGCCGCCTGGTGCAGCCGCCGCGCCCGGACCGCGACCACGCACAGACACCCAGCGGCGCCAACTGCCGCCGCCAGGGCGATGACCAGCAAGATCGTCCCAGATCCCCACACCGGATCATCTTCGCAGCTGTCCGAAGCGCCCCGCATCAGCCCCCGGATGCAGCTCCGTACATCCCCGGGATGACCTGCCCGGACGGATACATCCGGGGGGTGACGCCCCGTCCGCAGACTCCGTCCTAGGTTCGAGCCATGACAACTGATCATGGCAGTGCCCGGCAAGTGGTGGTGCGGCTGGACGGCGTGCACAAGGAGTACGGCGACGCGAAGGCCCTGGACGGCCTGTCGCTGGAGATCAGGGCAGGGGACGCGGTCGCCGTCATGGGCCCCTCCGGCTGCGGCAAGTCCACCTTGCTCAACATGGTGGCCGGCCTGGACCGGCCGACCTCGGGCACAGTCGAGGTGCAGGGTCATGACCTCGGGAAACTGAACGAGACCGGCTTGGCACTGTTCCGGCGGCGGAACGTCGGCATGATCTTCCAGTTCTTCAACCTCATCGACGATCTGCCCACCCTGGACAACGTGGCGCTGGCCGCGCAGCTGACCGGCACCCCGGCCCGGCAGGCGCGCCGCCGTGCCCTGGAGCTCCTGGACGAACTCGGTGTCGCCGAACGCCGGAACAACTATCCGGCGACGCTCAGCGGCGGCGAACGGCAACGGGTCGCCGTCGCACGGGCTTTGATGAACCGCCCGGCCCTGCTGCTTGCCGACGAGCCGACCGGCGCCCTCGACAGCCGGTCGGGCGAGCAGGTGATGGATCTGCTGATCGACCTCAACCAGATCGGCCAGACCCTGTTGATCGTCACCCATGACCCGCAGCTGGCTACCCGCTGCGCCAGCCGTCTGATCGAAGTCGCCGACGGCCGGGTCGCCCGCGAGAGCACGCTGGAGGCGACCGCGTGAGCGCCGTATGGAGAGCCTCCCGCGCGGCCGTCAAGCGCCGCCGGCTCCAGACCTTCGTCATCGGGCTCGTCGTGCTCTGCTCCACCACGACCGTCCTGCTCGCGCTGGCGCTGCTGAGCGCCGCCTCGGGCCCCTTCGACAAGGCCTACGCCGCACAGCGCGGGGCCCATACGGTGGCGGCCTTCGACACCACGAAGGTCTCACAGGAACAGTTGGCACGGACCGCCCGGCATCCTGGGGTGGAGGCCGCGGCCGGACCGTTCGGGCAGGCCGTCGTCGACATCCCCAAGGACTGGCTCTGGATGGCGGGCGGCACCCTCACCGTGGTGGGCCGGGCCGATCCGGCGGGCACCGTGGACCGGATCGAACTCCTTGAGGGCCACTGGGCCACCGCACCCGGCGAGATCGTCGTCAACTGGTCCTCCCAGGGCTCCCCCGGCACCGCGCTGCTCGGCACCGAGCTGGAGACCCCCGGCGGAGCAACGCTGAACGTCGTCGGCTTCGCCACCAGCATGAGCAAATCGGCGAGCGCCTGGGTCTCGCCCGAACAGATGGCCGCACTGCACCCGACCTCCGCCCAGATGCTCTACCGCTTCACGGACTCCTCGACGGAGGCCCAACTGAGCGCCTCGCTGACACGGGCCACCACGGGACTGCCCAAGGAATCGCTGACCGGCGCACAGACCTACCTCACCCTCAAGCAGGCCTTCTCCGCGCTGGCCGACTCCTACCTCCCATTCATCACACTCTTCGGCATCCTCGGCGTGCTCGTCTCCACCCTGATCGTCGCCAACGTGGTCAGCGGGGCGGTCGTCTCCGGGTACCGGCACATCGGGGTGCTCAAGGCCCTGGGCTTCACCCCCAACCAGGTCGTCGCCGTCTACCTGACGATGCTCTCCGTACCGGCGCTGGTGGGCTGCGTGCTGGGCACGCTGGCAGGCAACGCGCTGGCCGGGCCGATCCTGAAGGGCGCGTTCACCGGCATCGACGTGGGCCGGGCCTCCGTCGGCGACATCAGCCCGTGGGTATCCGTGGCCTGCCTCGTAGGCATACCCGCCCTCGTCCTGCTGGCCGCGCTGGTCCCCGCCCTGCGCGCCCACCGGGTGCCCGCCGCGGAAGCGATCAGCGCGGGCGGCGCGCCGCGGGCCGGGCGCGGGCTGCGCGTCCAGCGGCTGCTCGGCGCCACCCGGCTGCCTCGCCCGGTCAGTCTGGGCCTCGGCCAGCCGTTCGCCCGCCCCAGCCGCACCCTGCTGACCATGGCGGCCATCGTCCTCGGGGTCACCACGGTGACCCTGTCGACCGGACTGACCAGCACCATGGTGGCGTACGGCAATGTCGGGCGGGAGGACGGTGGCGCCAGGATCCACGTGACGACCGGGGGATCGGGCAACGACCGGACCCCGCCCCGGCTCAGTGACCCGCAGATCGAGAAAGGGCTGCGGTCCCTGCCGGGTGCGCAGGGGGTACGGGCCCGCGCGCTGTCCCAGGCGAACATGACCGGGCAGACCCAGCCCGTCTTCGCCGACTTCTACCGTGGCGACGATTCCTTGTACGAGCACACCATCGTCAAGGGCCGGGCGCCGGCCGCGGCGGGCGAGATCGTGGCCGGTCCGGCGTTCCTGGCCCAGCGCGGGCTGAAGCTCGGTGACCGGGTCACGCTGGAGCTGAACGGCAGGAAGATCACCGCGACCGTCGTGGGCCAGCTCATAGAGGGCAACGCCCGGGCACTGGAGGCCGCTTGGGAGAGTTTCGCCCAACTTGCGCCGGACGCCCACGCAACCGAGTACACGGTGCGGCTCGCCCCCGGCGCCGACGCGCGCGCCTACGCCGAGGCGGTCGCGGTGCTCGACCCGGGCCTGCACGCTTCGGTGCTGGACTCCGGCAACGCCGGCACCGCCACCGTCATCACCTTCTCGACGGTGTTCACAGTGCTGCTGACGCTCGTCGCGTCGCTCGGTGTCTTCAACACCGTTCTCCTGAACACCCGTGAGCGGCGCCGGGACCTGGGCATGCTCAAGTCGATCGGGATGACCCCCCGGCAGGTGGTGGCGATGACGGTGACCTCGGTCACCGGGCTGGGCGCCGTCGGCGGGCTGCTCGGCATCCCGCTCGGGATCGTGGCGCACCGCCTCGTCGTGGACAACGTCGGGGTGGTCGACTTCCCCGCGTACATGAAGGACGTGTGGCACGCGCCGCAGCTGGCCGCAATGCTTCTGGCGGGTGTGGCGATCGCAGTCCTCGGCGCACTGGTCCCGGCCCGGTCGGCGGCCCGGATGACCATCGCCTCGGTGCTGCACACCGAGTAGATCACCTGTCGGCATGGTGCAGAGAAGGTCGACGACGCTCTCGCCGGCCACTGCCTGCTCCCAGCTTCGCTCCGCAATCATCTGCGTGAGTGCTGGCTGCGGGTCATGGCCGGTCCGTGCCCCCTCGGGCACGGAGGCGCTGGTGCGGCGCTTTGGCTGCGGAAGCGCCTATCCCTCCTGGTCAACCTTGTGATCCTCGTTCGGAACACCCTCGTCGTGGTCCTGGGCGACGGTGCGAGCGTGCTGATCGGCCAGAGCACGGACCAGCTTCTCGTGCTGCTGATGCACCTCGTGTCCTGTCTGCGCTTCGCCCACCGGGCCCCTCGTCCTCTGACCCCTCCCCCGGCTTTCCGGGGTCGGGCGGAACGAGTATGGCGACAGCCGGACGGGCCCGCTGGATCTTGACGAAGGATGGCGCGAACTCCACCACCCTCCGGCCTGTACAGAAGCGCCCCGGTGGGTCTCTCCGCTCGAAAGTTGGGGACACAGCCGATGCCGGTCACTGAGCCGGCGCGGAAGCCGGTCTCCGCGCGGCCGGTCCCGCCAGGCGGTGTCACATCAGCCCGCCCCGCGCCGGCCGCACGGGCTGCGCACGGCACCCAGGAATGGGACGAGCAGCACGGCACCACCGACGCCCGACAGACCACCGCCTGACAGTGCGGCCGTACCCCAACGAAGGTCTGCAAGCCACGCAAACCCAACAGCGAGCGGGAGACCCTGCGGATCGTCGACATCATGAACGTGCGGACCGTATGTCGTGTGGCCAGCCGCGCCCTCGGGCCCAGGTGGCGCAGGCTCCGGGCGGCCGAATATCTAGTGCCGTGTCAGTCACGTTTGCCCTGTTGTGATGTGACGCGCCGCCCGGGGTCCTTCGCCGGATGACGGGCGGCGGTCACCGTGTGCGGGTGGCGGAACGAGTTCGCGCACGTGAGATCGATGATGACGAGGGCCGGTGGCTGCTGCGGATCATCCGCCGGGGCATCCGAACAGGACGAGGACTGCTCTTGGGTTCACGCTTGCTGCTGGGCGCGAACGGTTTCACGGTCCGGGCTGGTCGCCATGCTCGCCGACGGTGCGGGGCCAGGTCCAGGCGTATCGCAGGATGAGGGCGAGAACGATCACTTCCAGTGCGACGCCAAGGCCGTAGAAGTACGTCCAGGACTCGCTCACCGCGTTGAATGCCGCGAAGGGGATCTGTACCGAGGCCACGATGAGGTTCGTGATGCGGTTCGCCCGGGCGGGCAGCGTCATCGACAGCACGACCATGAGGATCGGGATCGCCATGAGCGCGAGGAAGGCGGTCAACAGCGTCTGGCTGATGTCGAACTCCCAGACGACACCGACCAGGATGTCATTGATGACGCCGGGCTTGAAGAAGGCGAGAATGTCCACGTAGACGTACAGGAACATGAAGCTTGTCCACGCTGCGGCGAGCTTGGCTCTCACCGGGATCTGCTGGTCTTCCAGTGTGGTGGTGGTGTGACGTGTTCTCATCATGGGCTCCGGAACTCTTTCAGTCCAAAGATCTACTTTCACCAGATCTGAGTTCCCCTAACCCTGCACTAATTTCACTGAGAGCCATCAGTGTGTTACCGCGTGGCGCGAAGGTCGTGGGCGTGCGGAGACGCACGGCGCCTTCCCGGAGAGCGCCGGCAAAGGATTTGGGGTTCATGACGAAGCGCTTCGCACGGGCGGCCCGCGGGATCCGCCTGACGGGTATGACACTGGTGACAGTCGCGGGCACAGCAATGTTCGCCGCCCCGCCCGCGAACGCCGCGGAACAGCTGGGGTCAGGACGTGTGCTTCTGGGACCAGCCCGACAGTCAGGGGCAGATCCGCCGAGTCTCCAGCCCGGCGGGGGGCACCTGCTTCAGCTTTGAGACCCCACGGCCCGACGGAACCACGTCCAGGCCCAAGGCCATCCACAACGCGCGTTCCGGTGCCTTGTGGGGTACCCACGGCATCGACTGCTCAGGCGAGTACGGCGGTGTGATGGGGCCCAACGCCTTCACCAACATTATTGGCCCCAACACCAAGTCATTCCGGGTCTTCGACTGTGAGAACGGCAAGATCTGTTCCTGAGAGAAAGATTTCTCCGGGTCGAAGAGCACGACGGATTACGCGGATTCCTGCTCGCCCATCGGGATTGACTCCGCCAACTCGCTGTGGAGCCGCTCCGGCAAGGCCATCGGCCTCTACAGCGGCCTGACGTGTGTGGGAGCGAACTGGAAGGGAGACGTGCCCTCCGGCGCCTTTTCACACCTGAACAGCAGCTTCTCCAGGATCAGCCGCGTCTGACAGTATGCCCCGGCCCGTGGAGCCGATCTGCCCAGCGCACAAGCACGGGAGGATCGGCCTCACGGGCTGAACCGTCGCCTGAGTCACGCACTTGAGGCCTTCGCGGCGGCGGTGTTCGTCGGCCGGTTCACCACCGGGCAGCGGCTGCTCGACATCGCGCAGGCCGCCGCAGCAGCTCGGTGGCCTTGCGCAGGCGCTTGCTGGAGCTGGGCTGCTTGGGCGAGTAGCGTCGGTCTGGCGGTGCTCAATCTGCTTTCCGAGGCTGCGGCGGAGCGTCCGATGCTGTGCGTACGCATCGGTGGAACCCGCTTGGAGGGCCGACACCGCAGCACGCCGCCTATCGTCGGCGCCGCCAGGCCCCGGGCGACGAGCACCCCGATGGCGTTCTGGCCCATGTCCATGCCGCTGGCGATGCCGACGGCCAGGGCCGTGACGTTCTTGAGTACACCGCCGAGCTCACAGCCGATGACGTCGGTGCTCGTGTACGGGCGGAAGTACGTGGTGTGGCAGGCGGCCTGGAAGCGGTGGGCCACGTTCTCGTCGGGGCAGGCGATGGTGGCGGCAGCCGGTTGTTCGCTGACGATTTCGCGTGCGAGATTGGGGCCCGAGAGGACCGCCATCCTTTCCTTTGCCACGCCGGTCGTCTCAGCGATGACCTCGCTGGCCCGCATCCCGGTCCCCTGCTCGATGCCCTTCATCAGTGACACGATCACCACGTTGTCGGGGATGTGCGGGGCCCGGCCGTGAGGTTGGCCCGCAGGGACTGGGCGGGAATGGAGAGCACCAGGTAGTCGGCGCCACTCATCGCGGCTGCCAGGTCGGTGGTTGCGGTCACCGCCTCGGGCAGCTTGACGTCCGGGAAATAGGCCGGGGTGCAGCGGGTGGTGTTGATGGCATCGGCGATCTCGGGGCGCCGGGCATGCAGCGTGACACCGGTGCCGGCGTCGGTAAGGATCTTCGCCGCGGCGGTGCCCCAGGATCCGGCCGAGAGGACCGCCGCGTGGGCGGGACGCGCGTGACTCACTGGGTGTTGCTCTTGGGCGATTCCGGGCCTGCGTCAGCTCCGGGGGCCTGCGCGGTCATCGTATCGGTAGGGGCACCGGCACCCGGTGGTGCCGGAGGGCGGCGCAGGGTCAGCAGGACCGCGCGCCGGCCGGGAAGGGTGGGGCGGCGCCGCCCGGCCTCGGCGAGCATGCTCGCCGCCTGCTCCTGGCCGAGTTCGTGCCGCAGCTCAGCGGCGTGGTCGATCCACAGCCCGTACAGCCGGTTCCACATGGCCGGTTCGTCCGGACGCTCGTCGATGTGCTCCAGGGTCAGACCCGCGGCCGCCGCCTCGTGCGCCCATGCGTTCCCGGTGCCGCTTCGCGTGGAGCGGGTGAGGGCCAGGCGCGCGCCGGGGGCCAGGATCCGGGCCAGCTCGTGCAGGGCGGCCGCGGGGTCGGCGGCGAAACCGAGCGCGTCCACGCACACGATGCCGTGCGCGTGGACGCTCGGCAGGCCGGTCGCCTCCAGGGACGCGGTCCGGAAGGCCGCCCGATCAGGTGCCAGACCGAAACCCGCTCGGCGGGAGACGGCTTCCCGCACAGCGACGGGAGAAAGGTCCACGCCGATGAGGTCGGAGTCCAGAGCGCGGGCCAGCCACAGGCCGACTCCGCCGGTGCCGCATCCTGCGTCCACCAGAACCTGCCGGGGGCGCAGCCGCAGCCGTGCCACCAGCAGGGACAGCAGTGTCCAGTCGCACGATCCGGAGGCTGCTACCTGCCCGGGATATTCCTCGCCGTGGGCCTCGGCGTACAGGCGGGCAGCGATCGTGGTCCTGGACCGGGCGTCGTGGAGTGCGTCGAACCGGCCGGCGAGCCGTGCTTCACGGGAGGCGCGGGCTGCCGCACCGTCACGGAGGGGCGTCATCGGGGCATCTGCCTGGTCACCCGGGAGCCGGTGCCAGGGCATACGACCTGCACCGCGTGCACGGGCCCTTGAGGCTGGGAGAGATCGAGTGCCACCGGTTCGTGCCCGGTGACCTGCTCGACGGCTGTTGCTGTCACGAGTACGCGGGCGGCGAGGGAACCGGTGGGGGAATCGAAGCCCTCCGCCACCTGCGCCCAGGGAACGAGTCCCCTACTGCGCGCGGGCCGGAACACCGCGGCCGCATCTGGGGCTGTGTCGCTGGGAAGGTCATCGCGGGTACCTGCGATGAAGGTCAGCCGCGACTGGGCAGCCTCCGTCAGCGCGCGGGTGAGCGCGATACCCGGGCTGCTGTGGCAGCCACCCCCGGCGAAGACCGGCGGTAGGCCCTCCGACCACAGGTATGCCAGACACACCGGCAGTCCGTACGCGCCCTCCACGAGGGCCAGTTCCAGCGACATCCCAGCCCGGCAGACCATCTCGACAACCCTGCGGCCGGCTGGGTCGTCCACGGTGCGCGGGTCGATCCAGGTACGCAAGGACCCCGCGGCGAGCCCGTCACGGTGCAGGACATCCCGCTCGATCACCTCGTAGAGGCCGTGCAGCAGAGCCTCGTCACGGGTGTTCCCGCAGGCCAGTCCCGTGCTCGTGGCCCGCAGCAGGTCCGGGCTCCAGTCGCCGCGCTGCGCACGGCGGCGCACCAGGTCCAACGGCATGAGAACCGCAGTGCCGCGCACCAGGCCCGTTCCCGGTGTCCAGTCCCACACCACCCGGGCGAGCGCCCGGTCGTCGGCGGGGCCGTTGAGCGGCAGCGCCCCCACGGGGCAGTCCGGAGCGACCTCCGCGGCCGGGCCCCGCGCTGTCAGGGGCAGGGGCTGCTCCACATGCCACAGCTCGATCGCCTCCATCACCGCCGACAGCCTGGCAAGTTCATCGGTCAGTCCCTTGCCCTGCGACGCGCTCAGCGTGAGGGAAGCGGGGCGGATCGCGGTCCAGGTCGGCAGACCGATCACGTCCAGGTCCGTCAGCCGGGCCAGACGGGTGATCCCGTAGTCCGGCAGCCGTCCGGCCAATGCCTCCCACGTCTCCTGGGGCATCCGGGCCCGGATCGTGCCAGGCAGTTCCACCAGCCGTTCATCCAGCATGGGCGGCACGCTCCTTGCATTCGTCGAGGTATCCGGGCACCAGTCGCTTTGCCGCGTCCACCGCACGCTCGGCTGTGCCCAGCCCCCGGGCGGACGCGTGCGCGTCCAACTGGCCGACGGGCGTCTTCCACGCCTCCGACAACAGGGTGCGGGTCAGGCCCGAGCGGATCGCGCTGATCGAGAACCCGGGTCGCGCGGCCCGGTCGGCTTCCCGGGCGCGGGCGTAGCGGGCGACCGCGCGCCGGTCCGCCAGGGTCTCACCGGTCAGCAGACGGGCAACGGTCTGCTCGTCCCGCAGATCCAACCGCGGGTGGAAGACCCGGTGCGCGGGCAGAGTCCCGCCTGCGTCGGCGAGACGCTCGGACAGCGGCCGGCCGGGCTCACCGCCGGGGTGCAGGGAACGGTGTTCCAGGAAGGCGTGCCAGCGCCGGGGGAACCGAGGGTCGAAGACCTGCTGGTAGACGAGCCGGTCGATGGTCAGCAGGTCGATGCCGGCGACCCGGCTCCGCGCGAAGTCGTTGGCCCACTGGCGGACATAGAGGTTGTCCGGCACCGGGATCACCACAGGTGACGGGGCGCCGGCGAGGGCCAGTCGGACGGCCGCCAGGGCGTCGGCCCGTTTCAGGTCACCGAAGTACCGGTCGCTGCCGCGCCAGTCGGCCAGCCACTCGGAGAAATCCGGTGCGCCCGCCTGCCGGCAGACCGCGTGCACCGCCGCCGGGGTCCGCTGAGGGTAGTAGACCGCCCGGAACGCCTCCAGCAGGACTGCGGCGCGTTCCCGGTCGACCATGCCCTCGTTCCGGGCGAGCTCCAGCATGTGGCGGAGGTTGACCAGAGGCCAGGTCAGCGCCTGCCACTGCCCGTCCGGGGCCTGACCGACGGCGACCTCGTCGTCGCCCTCGATCTCGCCGCTCGCGTAGGCGTCGAAGACGGACCCGACACCGGCCATGCCGTACGGGGCGAGTTCGGCGGCCCGTAAGGCACCGATACTCGCCGCCCCGATCACCTGCACTCCGCGTCCCAACGCGGCCAGGATCTCCTTGTGCCGCAGGGCCGGGCTCTGGTGGTACACCCCGTCGATCAGCACCACCTGGTCGCCGTCGGCGACCGAAGGGGCGAACAGGTCCCCGTGCCGGGCCGGGGGCCGTACCAGCACCCGCGGATCCCGCAACAGAGGTTCGGACCGGGAGAGGGTCGGCCCGAGGAAGACGTGAATCACCACAACTCCTAGGAGGGAAGGAGGTGGTGGGGTGCCTCCCGCAGGCCTGGGCCTGCGGGAGGCACCCCACCGGTTCAGGAAGTGGAGGTGCCTACCACTCCTGCTCGACGTCCTCGGCGAGCGCCAGCTCCTCCAGGACCTCGGTGGGCATCTCCGTCATCTGGGACTTCGCGGCGATGGGCTCGGACTTGGGCACCATGAGGTAGCTCCTCAGATTGGGAATCAGCGGCCGATCGACTGACCGGCTCGAACACGTAGAGTGCACCGCACTCTCACGTAGCGCCGCCAGAGGGGACGCTGTAGCGGCCTGTAGCGGATTCGCGCATCACAGGTAGCGGCATGTAGCGGTTGGCCGCTACGCCGGACGCCCTCGGCGGCGCGGGGTACGTTGCCTTCCCATCCGCTTCACAGACTCGGCAAGGAACGGCGGGACCGAATAGCGCAGACGCCAAGCCCGAAGCGCTGCGCGACCGTCTCGGCGTTCCCGCCGACAAGCGGGTATTGCTGATTTTCTGCGGCAGCAGCGCATCTACAGCGCCATCCGTACCCAACTCGCCCCCTGTCAGAGCGGTACAGCGTGCTGCACGTCGTCGGCGAGGGCTACCTCGACCCCCAGTTCCCGACCGGCCTGGATACTGGCAGCTGGGCATCCAGCCGCGCGACGCCATGCCTCACGCCCTGGCCCTGGCGGACCTCGTCATCGGCCGGGCGGGGGCCACCACCCTGGCCGACCTGGAACTGCCCGCCGTCCTGGTGCCGCTGCCCGCCTCCGTCAGCCGCGGTGACCAGCTCGACAACGCGCGCCTACGCCGCTCAGCCCCCCGGAGCGCTGCCGCGTCGTCGCCGACGAGCAGCTGACCGACACCGGCGTGTACCCGTCCAGGCCTGCGCCGCCCTGTCCGCCGTCCCCCGCGGCCGGAAGCCGCAGTCGAGCACGTCGCTGATCTCGTCCTGCAAGCGGCGGATCAGGACCGGTAGCGCAGGGTCAGTCGTGGTTGCCGTACATGTCGCGGATCTCCGCCTCGCTCTCGCCCCGGTAGGTGACGTGCCAGTGCATGTGCTTCGACTCCTGGTACAGGCCCAGGTTCGTCGTCACCGAGCACGCCCCATACTCCCTCTCCACACCGGCGGCCACCTCCCGCACCACGGCCACCACCTCGTTCAGCAGGCCCTCGTCAGCGTTGCCGAGGTCAGTGAACGAAGGGACATGCTCCTTGGGAATCACCACGATGTGCACCGGGTACGACGGGTTGGTGTGCCGAAAGGCCAGGACCCGTTCGGTCTCCTTCACCCTCTCGATGGGAACCGCGCCGGCCAGCGCCTGATGGCAGTAGAAGTCGGAGACGGTCGCGGAACCGGTCACAAGCGCACACCTTCGTTGGGCAGGAATGCCGGAAGGGCGCCTGCCCGACGTGGTCATGGGGCAGGCGCCGACGACAGCGTAGCGACCAGCCAACCCGCAGCCGAAATCACCCAACCCCCATCCACCGAACGAGTGTTCGTGCATGTCGGCCGCTCGGCACCGGAGTTCTCCCGCAGGCGAGAACGGTTCCAGCTCGGTCCTGGCGGCGTCGGCGAGATCCGCGCAGACGGCAGTTCGAACAACTCGTCCAGAGACACGCCGCCGACCCGCAACTGCTCGCCACCGCGTTGGTGGCCGCCGCCCGACCGACGGCCTCGGGATACCGAGACGACGCCACCGCCGCTGTCATCGTCCGGCCGGAGGCTCGACAGAACCACTAGGCCGACTCTTCTGGATCACTCCCGCGGGGCTGGATGTCAGTACGGGGTGTGAGAGTCCTGGGCATGACGATGCCGGAGGGCCCTGCGAGTGCTGCCTGAGATTGGGCGCGACCGCCGCGACCGGCGGCGTTTCGGCCAACAGGTTTGCCTGCAAGCGCCGTTGGGAGGCAAGGGCCGGTGTATCGCGCACTGGCCATTCACCGTGGTGAACAGGGGTTCGAGGTTCGGCCGGAACGCATGTGTTCGAAGTCCCGGAGTGCTCGTTGAACCCGGCGATCCCCCGGACCGTCAGGAAGGAGCATCACTCGATGCCGACCGGCTCACGCCGCAATACCCCGCAGGGCTCGAAGAGGGCACCGGCAGGGAAGACCATCTCTGATGCGGAGCGGGAGCTGTACGGCGGGCCGCTGCGCTACGACCAGTCGTACGTCCGTCACGAGGGCCCGCTGACGAGGCTTTCCTTCCGGCACATGGCTGCCGCGCTGCCGCGCATGATCGCCCTGGTGCTCCGTACCGGCTGGCAGACGGACAGGCGGGCGATGGCGGGGGTGGTGGCCGCGCAGCTGGGTCAGGGGGTGGCCGCGGCGTGGGGGCTGGTCGCGGTCAACAGTGTGCTCACGAACCTGTTCGCGCAGGGCCCGACGGCGGAGAAGCTGCGTGAGGCTCTGCCCGCGTTGTCGGTACTGGCGGTGACCGCGGTGATCTCGGCCCTGCTGATGGCGTGGTCGACGGCGATGTCCGGCCGGCTGGAGCCGCAGGTCGAGCGGGCGGTCTCGGCGCGCTACTACACGGCCGTGACGCGGGTCGAGCTGGAGGCTACCGAACGCCCGGAGGTACAACGGGTGCTGGAAGCAGGCCGGTTCGGTACGGACTCCGCGCGCAGCATGCTGGGGCTGTCCGTCGGGGTCGGCAACGTTCTCATTGCGATGGTGGCGGCCGCCGTTGTTCTGGCGTCGCTGCACTGGATGCTGCTGCCGATGCTGCTCGTGATCGCCCTGCCCAAGGGATGGGGCGCGGTCCGCTCGGCACGCCGCGAGTACGTGTCGAAACTGCACTGGATCGACCACCGGCGGGCCATCGCCTCGCTCCTGGGTTTCCTGACCCGCCCGCACGCGCAGGGCGAGATCCGTGTGCACGCCGCCGGGGAGAGGCTCCTCAAGAGTTATGAGGAGATGTCCCGCCAGACCGAGGCGGAGCAGCGGCGTCTGGCCCGTGCGCAGGCCTTTACGGACCTGGTCGCCGGTGGGTTCGCGGGCATCGCGTCGCTGGCCTGCTACGGAGTGCTGTGGTGGCTGCTGGCCGACGGGTCACTGCCGCTCGCGGTCGGCGGCACGGCGGTCCTTGCGATCCGTGCGTCAACGGCCCGGTTGACCTCGCTGGTCCAGCAGGTCAACCGGCTGTACGAGGAACTGCTGTTCCTCACCGACACCGAGGAGGCCATTGCCCTGGCTACTGCGAACGCCATCCCTGCCACCGGTGCCCCGTTGCCGGCCCGTGTCCGTCAGGTCAGTGTGGAGAACGTGTCGTACACCTACCCGGGGGCCGACTCCCCTGCGTTGCGGGACGTCAGCTTGCGGGTCCGGCGTTGTGAGGTGACCGCGCTGGTCGGCGCGAACGGATCCGGCAAGACCACCCTGACCAGGGTGCTGTCGGGGCTGCTGCTGCCCTCGGCCGGCAACGTGTGGTGGCAGGCCGGTGACGGCGGTGACGGGGTGGAGCTCAGGGAGGCCGACCGGGCCGGGGTCTTCGCCTTGGTGGGGCTGCTCGCGCAGGACTTCCCCCGCTGGGAGATGACCGCGGCCGCGAATGTGGCGATCGGGGCAGGCGACCGTGTCCGCGACATGGACCGGGTGGAGTCCGCCGCCCGGTCGGCCGGTGTCCTGAAGCTGATCGAGGGCTTGCGCCACGGCTGGAACTCCATCGTCTTCAAGGGGTACGAGCGAGGAGTCCAGTTGTCGGGCGGTCAGTGGCAGAAGCTCGGCACGGCGCGGAGTCTCTACCGAGGGGCCCCCTTCCTCCTGGTCGACGAGCCGACCTCGGCCCTCGACCCGCACGCGGAGATCGCCGCGTTCGAGAGCCTGTGGTCCCTCGCGGAGGAAGGCCACGCGGTCCTCCTCGTGACGCACCGTCTCGCGGCCACGGCCAACGCCGACCGCATCTACGTCCTCGACCAGGGCCGACTCGCCGAAGAGGGCACCCACGAACAGCTCATGGCCGTACCTGACGGCATCTACCGGTCGATGTACACCGCCCAGGCAGCCCAGTACGGAGCCACTTCCCGGGCCGTTCCCTCGCAGCCGGGCCACTCCCCCGCCCCGGATGCGAACCCGGTGAAAGGCGGCCCGCAGTGAACACCGCCGCTCCCGGCCCGGGCCGCCAGGCCGAGGATCCAGCTTTTCTACCGGGCCCGGTCCTGGTCCGCCGCCTCTACTCGCATATGGGCTGGACCCGATGAGCACCCCGGACGCGGCGGCGGCCCGGGGGGCGATGGTCGCCCGCCTTGAGGCGGCCGGAGCGGTAGGGCCCGGCCCTGTCCGCGACGCACTGCTGGCGCTCCCCCGTGAGGTGCTGATGCCGCAGGCCTACGTCCGGCGCAGTACCCCGGCAGAGACGCCGCCGCGGTGGGACTTGCTGGACTGGGCGGCATGGCGGGACCGCCCGGAACTGCTTGGCCTGCTTTACGGGGGTGGCAGTGTGCTCGTGCAGCACGACGGGGAGCCGCTGCTGGACCGGGTGCGCGGATCCCGGTCGGGTGGGGCGATCTCGTCGATGTCCACGGTGATGGGCCTGACCGTCGCACTGCTGGAGGAGCTGGATCTGCGCCCCGGTCTGCGGGTGCTGGATGTCGGCACGGGCGCGGGGGTGACCGCTGCGCTGGCCTGCCAGGTCTGCGGCGACTCTGGTGTGGTCACCCTCGACCGCGACCGGCATCTCACCGAGGCGGCGAAGGTGCGGTTGGCGGGTCTCGGCTTCCGGCCTCACGTGGTGTGCGGGACGGGGGACGAGGGCTGTCCCACACAGGCGCCGTTCGACCGGATCTTCGTCTCGTACGCGGTGCGGCGTGTACCTTGCGCCCTGGTCGAGCAGCTGGCCCCCGGGGGCCGTCTTCTGGCCCACGTGACCACGGCCTCGCCGTCGTCGAGCGCACCGTCGGCGGGGAGTTCAGGGCGGAGCTGCGTGGCGTGGAGTTCGCCCACCGGGCCGGGCACGGCCTGGACCGGATCTGGCTCAACGAGGAGTTCCGGCAGCCCATGGCCACCGAGCCCGGCACGTGGACCCAGCGGGGCATGCTGGCGCCGCCCGCGGACAGCGACCGCGGATTCTGGCTGGCAGCCGACCACCTCCTCGGAGGTCTGGTGCGGGATTTCGGCGCTGAGCACCACGTGATCGGCGCACCCGGCTGCGGATCCTGGATGCGCGCAGAGCCGGTGGGCCACCGGCTCTGGAGCGTCACCGTCAACGGCCCGCGGGACATCTGGAAAGAGATCCAGGACCTCGCCGATCGGTGGCGGGCCGCACGCTCCCCCGACCGCTACCGACTCTCCTTCGACGCGGACGGCGGGCAGCGCGCCGCGTCCGAGTGCGGACGCCTGTCCTGGCCCCTACCCGCCCCCCACCCGCTCGATGAGGGAGCCACCTCGTGACCTACCCCGACGGGCCCCTTCCGGGCCTTTCACCGGAGCAGGAGACCATTTTCGAGGGCGCGGCGTTGAGCTACGCCCGCCACCGCCCCGGCCTGCCGGACACGGCGGTGCGCCTGCTCGCCGGCACGCTGCGGGGCCGGCCGTCCCCGGTGCTGCTCGATCTGGGGACCGGAACCGGGCAGGTGCCCTTCGCGCTCCTGACCGCCGGCGCTGACCTGACGCACATCGAAGCGGTCGACGTCAGCCCGCAGATGCTGCATCAGGCCAGGCAAACACTCACCCCCGTGCTCGGCCACTGCACCCTCACCCTGGTCCACGCGGCGGCCGACGCCTATGAGCCGCTCGCGACGCTGCCCGGAGAGCCGGACTCCGGCCCGGACCTGATCACCTTCTGCCGGTCCTACCACTGGATGAACGGTGAGGCGGTCCTGGAGATGGCCGACCGGGTCGCCACACCGGGCGCCTCAGTGGCGATCATGGGCGACGGGAGCCTGTGGACCCACGACGCCGACTGGACCCGTGTGCTGCGTGAGTTGATCCAGCGCTACCTGGGCGCCGAGCGCCGGGCGGGCGCCCGTCGTTCCTACGACGAGCCTCGCCGCTCGTACGAGGAGGACCTCGCCGCCTCGGCGTTCAACGACGTCACTGAACGTCTCTTCCCGGTGACCCGCGCGTGGGCGCCGCGGGAGGTGCTCGGCTACCTGCGCACCACGTCCTTCGCCGGGCCTGAGCTCTTCGGAGAGCGGCACCAGGCGTTCGAGGACGAGGCCCTTGCCCTTCTCCACGCGCACGCGGTGGACGGGTCTCTGGTCGAGGACGCGACGTTCAGGGTTCTGCTCGCCCGGCGTCCGGAGGGAGCGCGATGAGCGGCGGGCAGCGGCACACCGAGCCGGTGGACGTCCACCTGATCCTGCGCCGGGAGACTGCCGCCGGGCCTCAGGTTCTGTTGTCCCGGCGGGCCGGGCAGGTGTACGCCGCAGGTCTGTGGCACCTGCCGTCGGGGCTTCTGGACGGTCCGCAGGAGGACGTGGTCACCGCCCTGATCCGCGAGGCGCGGGAGGAGACCGGGGTCGTCATCGACCCGGCCGATGTGCGGGCTGCCGTGACCGTGCACCACCGAAGCCCCGGAGGCGCCTCCCGTACCGGGCACTTCTTCGAGGTCCGGCGGTGGAAGGGCGAGCCCGAGATCGCCGAGCCGGACGTCTGCGACGCGATGGACTGGGCACCCCTTCACGCACTGCCCGCCCAGATGGTGGCGTACTGCCGTGCGGGCCTGGACGCCTACATCGCCGGCGCGTGCCTGGCCGTGCACTTCCAACTGCCGGGCGACAGCATCGCCTTCGACCCCGGCGCCGACCGGCTGAGTCTCGTGCCGGACGTGACCGGCCAGGCGTTCACCGCCCGTCCCGACGCCGCGGTCGTGAAGTTCGCGGAGCAGGCGGTCGGCCGGATCACGCAGTGGACGGATACGTCATGGGCGGAGGAGAGCCGCGTATGGCGGGTCCACGGCGTCCAGGGTGGCACCTGGTACGTGAAGGTGCACCAGAACGAGCGGTTCCACGGCCGGGAAGTGCGGGGGCTACGGACGTGGGCGCGGGAGCTGGGGGCGGCCGCCCCCCGGCTGGTCGCCGCCGACGAGACCCTGCGGGCGGTGGTCCTCACCGCGGTGCCGGGCCAGCCGCTGCACGGCACCGTCCTTGCCCCGGAGCGGGAGAGGGAGGTCTTCCACCGGATCGGCGCGCTGGCCCGCCGCATCCACCAGGCCTCTCCCCCACGGCCCGCTCCCGCCGGCAGCGGCCCAGCTGTCGCCAAGGCCGACCGGCACCTGGCCGGGGCGCAGTCTCATCTTCGCCCGGGTGATGAGGAGTTCATCCGCGCGCTCGTCCGGCAGGCCGAGGCCCTGCCACCGCTGGAGTGGGTGGAGACCCATGGAGATTTCCAGCTCAGAAACGTCCTCGCCATTTCTGACGCCGGTGCCGAGACGGATGACCGTGAGGTCTTCGTGGCGGTGATCGATTTCGAGCGCAGTGAACCGGGCCCGGCCGTACGGGATCTGGTCCGTCTGTCCGACGCCTGGGCCGGCCGCGACGACCTGTTCGAGGCGTTTCTGGCCGGGTACGGCAGGACCCTGACCGCCGCCGAACAGGCCCGGCTGGTCATCGACGCAGCTCTCGATTCCGTGAGCGGTATCGCCTACGGCGCTGCCCACGGTGACCCCGAGCTCGTCGAACGCGGCCGGCGGACGCTGGCCCGCCTGCGTGCCGAGCACCGTGCAGCCCTCTCACCGACAGGAGATGCCCCGTGAACGCCGACACGGCCCCCACTGCCGCGGCCGAGCCGCGCGACGCCGACGGACGGCCGCCGGTCCGCGCGGCAACCCCGGCTGACGCCGAGACCATCACCCGGATGCGCTCCGAACATGTCCTGTCCACACCGTTCACTGAGGACTGGGTCCGGCGGTGCACGGACGAGCTGGCGCCACGGCTCACGCCGGGTGGAGACGCCCGGGCCTTCGTCATCGACGCTCCGGACGGCACGATGGCCGCCTGCGCCCTCGGCCTGATCCACCCCGTGCTCCCGGCCCCGGCCTACCCCCGAGGCCGGGCCGCCCGCGTACAGCTGGTCGCCACGCACCCGGACCACCGGCGCCGCGGTTACGCCCGGGCCGTCGTGTCCGCACTCCTGGACCACCTCGCCGACGTCGAGGAAGTGACGCTGTTCGAGCTGCACACCAGCCCGGAGGCCGCTTCCCTGTACCGGGAGTTCGGCTTCAGCGGCAACCCGGCACTGATGCGGATGACTCGCCACCACCATCTGGCCGGTGCCGTGCCCGGTGCGCAGCCGGAATCGACGTGGGTGCCGCCGCAGCAGTACGCCGACTCACTGCCCCGGGCGGCCGCGTACGTGTGCCTCTACGTCACCGACGAGGACGACCGGCCGCTCCAGCTGCGCTCCGTCTACTCCCCCGGCCACCCCTGGCACATGATCGGCGGAGCGATGGATCTGGGCGAGGGGCCCTGGGACGCGGTGGTGCGCGAGTGCCGGGAAGAGACCGGCATGACCGCCGCGGGCCCGCCCCGGCTGCTGGCCACCGTGTACGGGCAGCCCCGGGAAGGGCGTCCCTACAGCACGCTGCAGCTGATCTTCGACGGCGGGCGCCTGACCGCTGAGCAGATCCGGGGCCTCGCCCTCAACCCGCGCGAGCACGACGAGGCCCGCATCCTGCCCCTGGCCGAGTGGGAGGCCTTGATGCCGGCCCGCGATTTCGTGCGGCTGCGCGCCGTGGAGGAGGCGCGCCGCACCGGCGTGGCCGCATACGTCGACACCTGGGGGAACGCATGAGCGCTGGCAGCATTGTCTTGATGTCCGACCGGAGAGTCGCCGCAATCCCCGTCCAGGAGCGCGGTGAGGCCCTCCTCGACGCCCGCGCGCACGGCCTGACGGTCGACGACCGCAAGCAGGACGCGGCGGGCGCCTGGGCCCACGTCCGCCAGGGTGTGCTCACACGGCTCCAGCAGGCGCAAGCGCTGCTCCCCGGCGGTGTGCGGTTGCTGTTCATTGAGGGCTACCGGTTTCCCGTCCCTGCAGCGCCGGTACTTCGAGGAGTACTCCGACGAGCTCGCGCGCCCATCCGGACTGGCAGGCCGCCGCGATCCGGGAGGCGGCCAGCCGCTTCGTGTCGCCTCCGGAGATCGCGCCGCACTCCGCCGGCGCGGCCGTCGACGTGACCCTGATCGACCACCAGGGCCGCGAGCTGGACATGGGCACGCGCGTCAACGCCTCCCCTGAGGAGTCCGACGGCGCCTGCTACACCGACGCCCCCACCCTGAGCGCCCGGGCCCGCACCAACCGGGCCACCCTGGGCGGTGCCCTGTCCGCCGCAGGTTTGATCAATTACGGGACCGAGTGGTGGCACTGGTCGTTCGGCGCCCGGTACTGGGCACTGCAGACCCAGCAGCCGGCCGCCCTCTACGGCCCGTCGAACTGCCCTGACACCGCACCACAACCCCGCCTTTCACGAACGAGGAGCGACCTGTGGGATACACCCGGACTGACTGGTCCGAGCACTACAACGACGGGCGCGGCTTCCGGCGGCTCGGGGACGAGGAGAAGGGCCTGCTCGTCGAGCACGCCCCGGCCCCCGAGGGCGGCCGCGCGCTCGACATCGGCTGTGGCACGGGCGAGCTGACCGTCTACCTCGCCTCGCTCGGCTACACCGTCGACGGAGCGGACTTCGCCGCAGGCGCGCTCGATCGGGCTCGCGAGGAGCACGCCGAGGTGGAGGGGGTGCGCTGGCTGAGTGTGGATGTCGAACGCGACGACCTGGCCGCCCTCGCCGAGGACGGCTACGACCTGATCGTCCTGCGGCTGTCCATCGCGTTCATCCGTGATCGCGCCCGTGTCCTTCGCGCTCTGGCCGCGCGGCTGCGCGAGGGCGGGGTGCTCGTCATCATCACGCCGATCGTGGAGAGCACGCCGGAAGAGCGGCGCCACATCGCCTTGGACGAGAACGAACTCGCCTCGCTCACCGACGGGTTCGAGCACGTCGAGCTGTTCGACGCGGAGGGCCTGGCGGTGCTGGTGCTGCGCGGACCGGCCGCATCGTTCAGCGCGGTGGAGAAGGGGCGGCCCGAGCCGCAGGCCGTCTTCGGTGCCGCAGTGGTGGTCACCGACGCGTTCGGCCGGGTTCTGCTGGGCCGCTCCACCCGGGGCATGGGGGAGCTGCCGGGCGGCCGGATCGAGACCGGCGAGGCCGCGCCAGCGGCCGCCGTGCGGGAGCTGAACGAGGAGACCGGGCTGACGGCGCGCGTGGAGGACGCGCACGTCATCACCGTGCTGCACGACGATCGGCTGGACGTACGCCGCGTCACCGCTGTGGTCCGCGTCTCCCGGTGGGCCGGTGAACTCGCTCTGCCCGAGCCACACCGCTTCGTACGCTGGGAGTTCCACGACCTGAACTCCTTGGCGACCCTCGGGAAGATCTTCGCGCCCAGCGCCGCCGCCCTGACTGCGGTGTGGCCCGGGGTGCTGCCGGGGCTTCCGCCGGTCCACTCCTATCCGTGCTCCGCCGCCGTCCCGCCGGTGCCGGGGGAGCCGGCCGAGGCGGTCCGGTTGCGCGAGAGGATGGCGGGCATCGTGATCAGCAAGGGCTGGGCATCCTCGCCGCGGGTCCAAGCTGCGTTGCGCGAGGTGCCCCGGCACCGGTTCGTCCCCGAGACCCGGCTGGAGACGGCCTACCACGACGACCTCGCCGTGGTGACGGTCCGGGAGTCACCTCAGAAGGCGCTCAGCTCCGTCTCCGCGGCCTGGCTGCAGGCCGACATGATCGAGCAACTCCGATTGGAGCCGGGGATGACCGTGCTGGAGGTCGGCTCCGGCGGATACAACGCGGAGCTCCTGGCGCACGTCCTGGGAGAGCGCGGCCGGGTGGTGACCGTGGACGTCGACCCGTACGTGGTGCACCGAACACAACGGCTGTGTGCGGAGGCCGGCAGCGGCCGGGTCACCGCCGTCCTCGGTGACGGCGGACTCGGCGTGCCCGGCCACGTCCCGGCCGGCGGGTTCGACGGGATCGTGATCACGCACAACGCGTCCGACATCGCACCAGCATGGCGAGAGCAACTCGCCGAAGGAGCCCGGCTGGTCGTGCCGCTGGAGATGGGCGGCTACACCCGCTCCCTCACCATGGTCCGGCGCGGCGACGTGCTGCACTGCGAGCACTGGACGTACTGCGGATTCGTACGCGACCGCGGTGCCGCCGCCCGTACCGCCCCGGCCGTCCCTCTGGCCGGCGGCGAGGTCACGGTGCGGTGGGAGGACGGGACACCCGGCGACACCGCTTGTCTCGACGAGGCTCTGCGCGGGCCCCGGCACGAGCACTCCACGGGCCTCGTCGTGCAGGGGATCTTCAACTTCGAGACGTTGCAGGTCTATGCCGCGACCACCCTGGCGGGATTCTGCCGCCTGTCAGCGCCGGAAGGGTCCACGCTCGTGGAGCAGCAGGACGCGGCCGCGATCCTGACGGACGGCTCGCTCGCCTACCTGACCTACCGGAAGGTCAAGGACGCCCCGGAGCCGGCCGACCGCATGACGGAGTTCTTCATCCACGCCTACGGCCCAGCAGCCGAAGAGGTGGCGGAGCGCTTCGCGGAGTGCGTGCGCGTGTGGGACCGCGAGGTGCGCGAGAGCGGCTACCCGCCGTTGATCGTCCACCCGGCCGCAACGCCCGACGACCAGTTGCCGCCGGGCGACGTGCTCGACAAGCCCAGCGCACGGCTTGTCCTCCAGTGGCCGGGCCGGACCCCGGCGGACGCACTGAGCCTCTCGACCGTAGGGGGACAGCGTGCCTGACCCCCACGAGTTGACCCCCGAGAAGGCGGCGTCCTCCGCCTGGCCGTCCCTGCTCGGTGTGTTCGCCCATCCCGATGACGAAAGCCTCCTCGCCGGCGGGGTCCTGGCCCAGCACGCTGCCGCGCACGCGCGCACCGCTGTCGTCACCATGACGTGGGCGTCCGACAGTTCGCGGGCTCCCGAACTCGCCGACGCCCTGCGGGCGCTCGGCGCGGGTCCCCCTCGCATGCTCGGATACGGCGATGCCCGCAACGAGCGGGCGGCTCCAGGCCGTCCCCGGCTCGTCGACGCACCGCTCGACGAGGTGGTCGCCGCCCTGGTTCAGCAGATCCGCTCGTTCCGCCCCAACATCGTCGTCACGCACGACGCCCTGGGCCAGCTGACCGGTCACCCCGACCACCGCCGTACCCACCAGGCCGCTCTCCTCGCCGTTCACGACGCGGGGCTCCCGCACCTTCACCACGAGGCCGGTGAGCCCTGGCAACCCGCGCGCCGTGTACTGCGCCACGCACCCCGAGTCGGGTGTCGGCGAGCTCGGGCCGCTTCTGGAGGCCGTCGGCAAAGCCGTGCTCGCGGTGCCGGATGCGTACGCCACCACCACCGTCGACGTCACCCCCTGGCTGGAAAAGAAGTGGGCAGCGGTCCTCGCGCACCGCGGGGAAGTCGCCCGCGAACGGCCACTGCCCGGCATTCTCGCCCGCCTGCCTGAGGACATTCGGCGCGGCATCATCGCGACCGAGCACTTCACCCGGCTCGCGACCGGGCCACTCCCTGATGCTTCCCATCGGCTCACCGCCTGACGGCGGGCAACCGCCTCGCTCTTCCCCGGGCTGCAGCCCCTTCTGATCTGGAGAGTCATGACGACCACATCCGTTCCCGGCGAGCTGCCCGGCAGCGCCATGACCGACGAGGCGTACGGCGCTCTACGCGCCTCGGCCGCCCTGTGGGTCGGGACGTCCGTGCTGATCACCAACCAGTTCGGGCAGGTCCTGGTCCAGCACGTCGACTATCTCAACACCTGCCTCCTGCCAGGCGGTGCCGTCGACAAGGGCGAGTCCCCCGCTCGCGCCGCCGCCCGTGAACTGGGCGAGGAACTCGGGATCACGGCTGCCCCCAACCAGGGCCTGGCCGTCGACTGGGTCGCCGCCAGCAGCACCAGCGCGCCAGCGGCCATGCGGTTTCCCGGCGAGCTCCTCCATGTCTTCGACGGCGGAGTCTGGGACGACGACCGAATTGGCGAAATCCGTCTACCGCCCAGCGAGATCACCGCGGTCGAGTTCGTCGAACCCGCACGGCTGCCCGAGCTGCTCTCCCCGCCCGACGCCCGACGCGCCCTGTCCGCGCTGCGGGCCCGGATCAACTCCGCCGGCACGGCACTCCTGGAGAACGGTCAACCCATCGCCCCCAGTGCCCTCGACCGCCTCGGCGTTCTACAGACCGCCCGTCCGACCTACCGCTACCCCTGGCATCAGGGTCCCGCCCCGGACGGGCTCGCGGTCGCCCAGGTATGGGCATGGCTGTTCGCGCCGGACGGACGTGTCCTCGTCCTCCTCGACCCCGAGACCGGCGTTGCCGTCTTGCCAGGCGGCAAGCCCGAGGCACAGGACCAGGACAACCCCGTATCCACCCTCCTACGCGAAGCCGAAGAAGAGGCGGCCGCCCGGCTGGAAAGGCCGCTGTTCCTCGGGCACGTCACCGATCCCTCAGCCCGTCGCGGCTACTACCGCTACGCCGCCGCACTCACCAGCATCGGCCCCGCACGGCCCGATCCAGCCACCGACACCACCTACGCCCGCGTGCTGGCAACCCCCGAACAAGCCGTACAACTCTTCGACTGGGGGCCGACGGCCGCAAACCAACTCGCCGCTGTCCACCAAGCCCGCAAGCACCTCGGCATCCCCCACGCTGTCCCTCAGCCCGTCACCGAACTCACCGGCTCTACCACCTGGTGACCACCGCTCTGCGTCCCGCTCCGCCGACCCCGAGGAAACAAGAACCGCTCACCCCACATACCTCCACGCGCCGATGTCCTCATACCATCCCCCGAGGGCATGACGCTACGCGGTGGCTACGTGATTGCCTCAGACCCCGCCGGTCGCCTGCGCCACGACGGCCAGGGAGCTGATCGTCGGGACGTTGACGCCGGGAATTCAGTCCCTGCACGCTACAAGGGACTGCCCTGACCAGCGCATCTGTCGTGGGCCAGCAGGGACCAAGGGACTGGATTGCGTGTACCGAGGGATGGTGCGGCCGTGACTGGCCTGCCTTCCCCGTCCTTCAGAAGGGCCCCTGCTTCTCCGCCTCCCCCGCAGTGCTTCCGCCGCGGTAGCGGCAGGGGGAACTGGCTTGACCTCCCGCCCTCTCGGCAGGTCAAGGGCCGTCGCAATAGGTTCCCCGTCTCGGGTTCAGTGGGTGAGTGCGGTGGCGAGCTGTTGGAGCCGGAGTTGGGCGCGAGGTGAATCGACGTGTTCGGCGAGCGTCGTGGCCGTGTCGTGCAGCTGGGTGGCTCGGTCGGTGTCGCCGCTCTGGCGGTGGGCGTCGGCGAGGTCGAGGACGGCGAGCATGTGATCGCGGGGATAGCCGAGGGAGGTGGCGGTGACGCGGCGTGTGAGGTACGGCTCGGCGTGGTGAGGCTGTCGGGCGGCCAGCCAGGCGCGGCCGGTGGCGGCGTCGATCGCGGTGTGGGAGAGCCATTGGCACCACCAGGGTGCTCCGGAGCCGAGACCGGTCTTGTCGAGCTGTTCGTGGGCGGTGTCGCTGGCGCGGCGGAGGTCTTCGGTGTCGCCGCAGCGGCCGGCGGCGAAGAGCCGACGTTCGGCGATGACGGCGGCCAGTGCGGGGGTGGTGCCGGCTGCGGTGTTGGTGCGTTCGGCGACGGTGAGGAAGACGGTGGCTTCGGCGTGCTGTCCGAGCCATGCGGCCTGGTAGGCGGCTGACGCGAGGAGGTTGCTCGTCGCGTGGCGGGCGGCGGGGTGGGGTGATTTTTCGGCGGCCAGGCGCATTCCGGTGTGGTAGATGCGCTGAGCCTGCGGGTGAAGGTTGTTGTCGAAGGCCATCCAGCCGTATTGCTCCGAGAGTTCGATGAACGCGGTGTGCAGGCGTCGGACGTTCGCGTTGTCGCCTGTTGCACCGTTGACGATGCGCGCGGTGGCCTGCCACAGGCCTCCGGCCCACTCCAGGGCTTTGGTGCCGCTGCCGTCGGTGTCGTCGAGGTCGCGCAGGTCCTGGATGGCGTGGTCGATGTTGTCGATGACCTTGTCAGCGCGTCGAGGGGGGCGTCGGCCGGTGCGTCCAGGTGCCGTCGTCGGGTGGCGCGGGTTCTGGGGCCGTCCCAGCCCAGTTCCGCGGCCGTGACCGGACGTTCGGCGCGGTTGCCCAGTACGGCGAGGGCGTCGCTCTGGTTGTCGGGGTGCGGCCGCGCGGGGTTCGTGCGCACCCATGAGTAGCCGCTCTTGGGGTCCAGGGGTCCGCAGCCGCGGCCGGCGCGGACCTCGTTGATGCGGGCGATCAGATACTCGGGGTTCCAGCCGAGCCTGCGCAGTAAGTCCGCGAGCGCGTTGTCGGCGGCTTGTGGCTCCATGCGTCATCCCTCGGGAAGGCGGACCTTGGCCGGACGCTAGCAGCCGGGGCCCCGGCCCGGTACCGGGCGGCGGACGCCGACCGGTGTACGTACACCGAGTTGGTGGATCCACCTCATACACCTCGTACACCTCTGGTCCGGGTGGGGGCGGGGCGGGTTGTCTGTGCGCCGGGCCGGTGCTGTGCCGGTCCTGGGGACGA
This sequence comes from Streptomyces sp. NPDC001787, assembly GCF_040297465.1. Lineage (NCBI taxonomy): Bacteria > Bacillati > Actinomycetota > Actinomycetes > Kitasatosporales > Streptomycetaceae > Streptomyces > Streptomyces sp. NPDC001787. The sequence continues at coordinate 5,554 of NZ_JBEOZE010000014.1, read as the reverse complement.
GGGGATGCGTCGATGGCAGAAGCGGCTGTGGGTGCGCCGGGCAAGGCGCCGCGCGACATCGGGTGGGACCTGGCGGGCTGCGCGTGTGGCTTCGTTCACGTGAAGTAGCAGCGTTTGATCAGCCGTTTGGGCAGCAGTTGGCGATCTTGAGTGCAGCAGATGCTCACGAGAAATGACGTCGCCGTGGTGCGGTGCCACCGGAGTGCGGCAGAAGCAGGTCCGTCTCTTGATCACCGGTCGTTAGACTCCCGGGGTTCGGATGCTGTCGGTGGACTGGAAGGCCAAGCCATGGACGATGACCGTTGGGCCGACTGGCCGGAACGGTGGGTCGGCACGGACTGCGACGTGCGGGCGGCCATGGGCGCGATCCCGCGGGAGGTCAAGAACGGGTTCAGGTACGACGAGGTCCCCTGGCAGCGGTTCCCGCACTTCTACGGCCCGGGCGAGGAGATCCCCGGCCTGCTCGCCACGCTCGCGTCCGGAGACGCCGAAGCTGCCGACAGGGCCTTGGGGCGGCTCTGGACGAGTCTTCACCACCAGGGCGGCACGATCGCGGTGGGGGCACTGGCGGTGCCGTTCCTGCTCCGGATCGCGGCGACCGCGCGCCCCGAACTCCGTGCCCGAACCCTTCGCCTGGTCGCCGAGATCGGCCGGTGTCAGCACATGGGGGACGGATCACGGGAAGGCCTGCTCCAGGTCGCTGAGGAGCCGTTGATGATCGAGGGCAGCACGATGTGCCCGGTGGACTGGACGATCCAGGCCGCCCGTCAGACCGTCACGGACGACCTTCACCTTCTGCTCCCGCTTCTTTCCGACCCCGACCCCGAGGTCCGCTCCGTGACCGCCTATGTCCTGGCGGCGGCGACCGGCGAGCATTCACAGGTCTCCTCTGCTCTGCAGTCCAGGCTGGCGAAGGAAGACGATGCGGTAGTCCGGGTGAGCCTGATCCTGGCGATCGCCCAACTCGCCCGCGAACACGAGGAGGAACACGCTCCCAGGTGGGCCCGGGGCCTGTGGTCGGATCCCGGACGACCGCCCGAGGTCCGCATCGGCGCCGGCCTGGCCTGGCTGTGCCTGGTCACCGACCCTGCCCCCGACGAGCTCCGTGCCCTTCTCACCGACCCCGGCACCCGTCAATACGACGGCCTGCTCCAGCCGGTGCCATGGCTCACCTGGATCGACCCCACCGGCGTCGGGCTGCGCAGTTGCATCGACGAAATGCTCACGGCGAACATCTCCGAAACAGTGCTTGACGATCCTTGGGGTGAAGGACCATGAAGCTGAACCATGCAGCGGTCAGCCGGCTTTGGCGGGCGCTTCGGTCCGCGCCCGGGTCGAGGCGAGGCGGTAGGAGTCGGTGCCGGTCTCGATGATGGTGCCGTTGAAGGTCAGGCGGTCGACGATGGCCGCGCAGAGGCGGGGGTCGGTGAAGGTCTTGGTCCAGCCGCCGAAGGACTCGTTGGAGGCGATCGCGACGCTGTTCTTCTCCTCGCGTTCGGTCAGCACCTGAAAGAGGAGCTCGGCGCCGTGACGGTCGAGTTCCATGTAGCCGAGCTCGTCGATGCAGAGGAGATCGACGCGGCCGTAGCGGGCGATCGTCTTGTTCAACTGCTTCTCGTCCGCAGCCTCCACCAGCTCGTTCACCAGCTTCGTGGCAAGGGTGTAGCGGACGCGGTAGCCCTGCATCGCCGCTTCGGTGCCCAGGGCGATGAGCATGTGGGACTTACCGGTGCCGGAGTCGCCGATCAGGCAGAGCGGCTGGCTCTTCTTAATCCACTCGCAGCTGGCGAGGGTGTTGACCACGGCGGGGTCGATGTTCGGGTTGGCGTCGAAGTCGAAGGCCCGCAGCGACTTGTCCCGGGGAAACCCGGCGGCCTTGATCCGCCGCTCCGAGCGGCGTCGGGCCCGGTCGTCGCACTCCGTCATCAGCAACTCGGCGAGGAAGCCCCGATAGGTCATCTGGTCCTTCGCCGCCCGGTCGGCGATCTCAGCGAACTCGCTGCGGATCGACGGCAACCGCAGCAGTCGGCAGGCGGTGTCGATGGCCGTGGTCGCGGCCTGCTCGGTCAGGTTTCGCTGGCGGGGCAGGGTCATGGCGCTTCTCCCTCTCGCAGGTCACCGCCGCCGACGCGACGGTGTCGGAGCAACTGGTCGTAGTGGGTCACCGAGGGCAGCGGCCTGGTGTCCGGCGGAAGATGATTGAGCCTCCACTCGTGCAGGAACGTCACGGTCGCCGCTCCCAGCCCGGCAGCCGGCCGCGGTGCCGGGACATCGGCGTCGGTGGGCTCGTCCTCGGCCTGGGCCACTTTGCGGGCCTCCAGCGCGACCGCGTCCGCTGTCAGGGCTCCGGCCCGTAGCGCGGTGGCCAGGCCGGCGACGATGTGCTCGTGCGCGAGGTGGCGCCCCAGCAGGAGCACATCGATCAGAGCCCGGGTGCCCTCGGCGTCGCCGTGGGCCCGGACCGCCGCGGCCCACCAGGCGTCGTGGACCGGGGTGAACTTCCCAGCGGAGCGGGCCTGGTCGAGTGCGGTCGCGCCGGGAAAGGCCCCCGGCTTGCGGACCAGTGCCTCCAGATAGTGGTCCAGCTCCAGGCGGCAGGCGCCCTTGGCGATCAGCCGCTCGTGCCGGGCCACCTCGACGTTCTTGTCGTAGACCACCAGGTGTGAGGCGTGCAGCAGCACCCGGACCCGCTTGCCGATCAGGCGGACCGGCACCGAGTAGCGGTTGGTGCGGACCGCGATCTGGCCGTAGCGGTCGACCCGCGGGGTGAACACCCGCCCCGTCTCGAACGGGTCCTCCGGCAGCGGCAGCAGCCGAGGGCGCTCGTCCTCGAAGTACTCGTCGATCGTCCGTGCCCTGGGCCCGATCCGGCGCCGTCCATCGTGCCGGTCCCACTGCTCGACCAGCTCGTTCAGCTCCGCCAGCGACTCGACCTCCGGCACCGGCACAAAGTGGTTGCGGCGGAAGTAGCCGATCTGCCCCTAGACCCCGCCCTACTCGTGGGCGCCCTCGATGCCGGGCCGGCAGTAGAAGCTCTCGATCCCGAAGTGCGACCTGAAGGCGATCCACCGGTCGGCCTCCACCCGTGCCCGGCTCAGCCCCAGCACCCGGGCAACGGCCGCCTTCAGGTTGTCGTAGCGGACCTTGCTCCGCGGAACCCCGCCCAGCGTCTGCAGCGCGTGGACATGGCCTTCGAAGAACGCCTCCTGCCCGCAGGACGCGAAGACGCGGTGGACGGCCTTGCCCGAGTAGGACAGACGGAAGGAGAACAGATAGCAGGTCACCACCTCGCCGGCGAGCCGCACCGTCACGTCCCCGAAGTCGACCTCGGCCTCCATGCCGGGCTGGTGCGTCTGCGGAACGAACGCCTCGATCGGAGCCTTGCCCGACTCCACCAGGATCTGCGGCTTGCGGTCAGCGACGTAGCGGCGAACCTGCTGGTAGAAGACCTCGGCACCGTGCTCCTCGACCAGGCGGTGGAAGATCCGGGTGACCGTGTGCCGCTGCTTGCGCGGCGCGTCCAGGTCCGCCCGCAGGATCCCGTCGACCACCGCCTTGTACGGATCCAGCGCGGTCGCCCGGGGCGGGAGCTTCTTCCGCGGCTCCGGCCAGACCGAGTCCACGGCCTTCCTGATCGTCCGCCACGACACGTTGTACTTGCGCGAGATCTCCCGCATCGTCATGCCGTCGCGGTGGTCACGCCGGATCGCGGCGTACAGCTCGACCTTCGACATCTGCGGCATGACCAGGGCCTTTCACCAGGAGCACTCCGATGCTGGCCCGGCAAGTACCCCGGTGACGTCGAAACTCGTGAACATCACCCGTCCGTGGTTCCGGGTGACTCCCAAACTCGTGAACAACTGACGTCACGACTCGTGATTAAAGCCACGCGTGGGACCGGCTCACGGGACTGGAGGGCAAGGGTGCCGTGTTCGCGGCGGACATCTGGACGCGTGAGGGCTGGTCGTCGCTGCGCCTGGCCCTGGGCGAGGCGGAGGCTTACCGGTTCGCCGGACGGGTCGCGGTGACCTGGCTCGGCCCGCCGGGTCCTGAGTGCCGTCGCGGGGCGGGGGTTCAGGGTTCTCGCTGCACGGCCGGTGCGCGTGGAGCCTGCGGGGGCCCGCGCGTTATGGGCGTACATGTGCCGGTGGGCAACGGTCGAGCGGCTGTGGCTGCTGGACGCGGTCGTCAACCTGGGACCCGGGCTGGTGGTGCTGTGGGCCGACCAAGACACGGGCAGCCCGGTGCCGGCGTCGTCGCGGATGACGGCCGCGAAGGGGGACGGCGCAGGCGGGAGGGGAGTTTGCGTGAGGTTGCGGGCGCGGTGAACCGGGTGCTGACGATGGTGCACAGCGCCGATGAGCCGACCGACGTGGTGCGGGAGCTCGCCGTGTTTGCCGGCAGGTCCCCACCCGGCCGGAAAATGCCACCGGGTTCGCACGCCGTTACCAACCTTGCCCGCCCGCCCGGTCCGCCGCGAGCAATCCTCCACAATCGGACATCGGCTGATATCCGATGGTGGTCCCGTCCTCCCGCCAGCCATTCCACCCGCTGTCCCGGCCACCCGCAGGCACGCTATCGATTGCGCCGTTACTAAAGCGTGTTGCACAAGGCTGCGGGATGGGTATTTCTCCTGTATGGGTGGGGTGTTGCGAGCTGAGGCGTTGTGGGTGGAAACGTTCACCGGGTTGCGGATGCGGCAGTTCGACCGGCTTCTGAAGGTCGTGCGTGAGCGGGGTGGGAACGGGCCCGGCGGGGGTCGGCCGTGGTGCCTGCGGTTGGCGGACCGGGTGCTGCTGGTGGCCGTCTACTACCGGACCAACCTCACGATGCGGCAGCCCGCGCCGCTGTTCGGCTGTTCGCCAGCCACCGTGTGCCGGGTCATCCATCGGCTGCGGCCGCTCCTGGCGATAGAGCCCGCCGCTCGTCCGGCGGACGCCGTGGACCGGCTGTGGATCGTGGACGGCACCCTGATCCCGGTCCGGGACCGGAAGGTCGGCGCCTCCTCACGCAACTACCGGTTCTCCGCGAACGTGCAGGTCATCATCGACGCGGACACGAAACTCGTGATCGCGACGGCCCGCCCGGTGCCCGGCAACACCGCGGACGCCAAGGCATGGCGGGAGTCCGGACTGGCCGACATGTGCCAGGGAGTGACGGTGCTCGGAGACGGCGCCTACATCAACACCGGACTCGTCGTCCCGCACCGCAAACGCCCCGGCCGCCCACTCCTGCCCGGCGAGGAAACAGACAACGCGGAGCACCGACACGTGCGGGCCCGCGTGGAACACGCCTTCGCCCGCATGAAGCACTACAAGATCCTCCGCGACTGCCGGCAACGGCCTCCACTACGCAGTCCAAGCCGTCGCCACACTCCACAACCACGCCCTGGCCGCATGATCCCCAAGGGCACAGAACGCGGCTTCACCCGACCAATCCCAGCCTTCTGCAACACGCTTTAGTCGAGCTTGCCGGCATAGGCGGAGTCTGCACAGACGAGGGTGATCTCTGGGTGCATCAGGCGAAGGCGGAAGAGGAGTTCCTTGGCTGCGTC
>NZ_JBEOZE010000013.1:0-222294 GCF_040297465.1 Streptomyces sp. NPDC001787 | reverse complement strand
CGCCCGCATACTGGATGTATTCGGGCGTTTCGACAACGCGGCGAGGTGCCGTAGCTGTCGTCGTGCGCCCGCCAGGAATTGCGGGACAGCCCTTACGCGCTCGGCGGTCTCCTGGTCGCGCTGGCCCGCGAGCGGCACGCCCCGGTCGCGATCGACATCCGGCGCGGCGCCCAGCAGCTCTTCCACGCCGCGCTGCCCGGATCCAGCGCGGACAACGACGCGTGGATCGACCGCAAGCGCCGGGTCGTGGAGCGGTACGGCGAGAGCTCGTACCTGGTCGGCACCCGGTTCCGGGCGAAGGGGACCACGTTCGAGGAGTCCTCGCGGCTGGACCCGGACGTCTATGCCGCGCACGGCGGTTCGTTCCCGATCGCGGTCGAGGGCGCGGGCGTGATCGGGACGGTCACGGTCTCCGGTCTGCCGCAGGCCGAGGACCACGCGCTGGTCACCGAGGCGCTGGAGCGGTTCGTCTCGTCGCTGGGCGCCTGAACGGGCGGGCGGCCGGACGCCCTTCCCGACCGGGAGCGCGGCGGACCGGGAAGGGGACGGACGGCCGGACCGGGAAAGGGGACGGGCGGACCGGACAGGGCGGGCAGCCGGACCGGGAAGGGGGGCGGGCGCCGCGATGTGTCCGCGGCACCCGCCCCCCGCCGTCCGCCACGGGCCGATCAGGCGTCCTTCAGCTCCTGGCGCTGCCGCCCCAGCCCCTCGATCTCCAGCTCGACGACATCGCCCGCCTTCAGATACGGCTTCGGCTCGGGCTGCCCCAGGGCGACCCCGGCCGGCGTACCGGTGTTGATCACATCGCCCGGGTACAGCGTCATGAAGTGGCTGAGGTAGCGGACCACTTCGCCGACCGGGAAGATCTGGTCGGCGGTGGTGCCGTTCTGCTTCAGCTCGCCGTTGACCCAGAGCCGCAGCGCCAGCGCCTGCGGGTCGGGGATCTCGTCGGCCGTCACCAGCCAGGGGCCCAGCGGGTTGAACGTCTCGCAGTTCTTGCCCTTGTCCCAGGTGCCGCCGCGCTCGATCTGGAACTCCCGCTCGGAGACGTCGTGCGCGGTGGCGTAGCCCGCGACATGTCCGAGCGCTTCCTCGGCGGAGTCCAGGTAGCGGGCGGTGCGCCCGATGACCACGGCGAGCTCGACCTCCCAGTCCGTCTTGCGGCTGCCGCGCGGCACCAGCACGGTGTCCTCGGGTCCGACGACGGTGTCCGGTGCCTTGAAGAACAGGATCGGCTCGTCCGGGATCGACGCGCCGGTCTCGGTGGCGTGGTCGTGGTAGTTCAGCCCGATGCACACGATCTTGCCGATCCGGCCGAGCGGCGGACCGACCCGCAGCCCTTCCGCGTCCAGCGCGGGCAGTTCACCGGGCGCGGCGGCGGCCTCCCGGACCCGGGCGAGCGACGCGTCGTCGGCGAACATATCGCCGTCGATGTCCGGAATGATCCCTGAAAGGTCGCGCAGGGTCCCGTCGCGGTCAAGGAGCGCGGGTCGTTCCGCGCCCGCCGTACCGACTCGAAGCAGCTTCAACGGTCCAACTCCCCTTGGTCGAGATCGAGCCCGTCGGTGGGTTGCGGCCAGCGAAAGGCTTGGCCGATCCTCCAAGACATCGGATCACTCCGCAAGACCCTGTTCACACACTGGACCGGCGCGCCCCGTTCGCGCCGGACCGGCGTACCTGCCCGCGCACCCGCCCCGCGCCCTACATCGTGGGGGCCATGGCGGCACCGGCGGCCGGCTGGTCGCGGTAGAGCCAGGCCCGCTCGACGGCGGTCCAGGTGGTGCTGGTGACCACGTACAGGGCGGCGGCGAGCGGGACGACCGCGACGGTGAACAGCGTCGCGAAGGACATCAGCGGCATCAGCTTGGTCATCGCCCCCATGCCGGGCACCGGCTGTCCGTCGGGGCCGGTGGCGGGCGTCATGGGGTTGGCGGCCATCTGGCGCTTCGTCCGCCCGTAGTTGAAGGTGGCGACGGCCGCGACGATCGCGAAGAGCCCCAGGTAGACGAGGCCGGACGCGCCGAAGGCCCCGCCGTCCGAGAGCGCGTCGTGCCAGCGTTCGCCGAGCGGCGCCCCCAGGAGCTGGTGGCCGAGCAGTTCGTTGGGCTCACCGCCGATGTTCCGGCTGGAGAACAGGTGGTACAGCAGGAAGAACGCGGGCATCTGGAGCAGGCTCGGCAGGCAGCCGGAGAGCGGCGACACCTGCTCCTTGGCGTGCAGCTCCATGAGGGCCTTCTGCATCCGCTCGGGGTTCTTGCCGTGCTTCTTGCGCAGTTCGGCGATCTGCGGCTGGAGCTTGGTCCTGGCCTTCTGCCCGCGTGCCGCGGCCCTCGACAGCGGGTGCACGGCCAGCCGTACGAGGGCGGTGAACAGCACGATCGCGGCGGCTGCGGACGCGCCCTGGAAGAGCGGCTGGAGCAGATCGGCGAGCGAGCCGACCAGGCTCGCGAAGGCGGACATGAAAGCGGACATGGGTGAGCCCTCCGGGGGTCTCGTCGTGCCGGGATGAGACGAACTCGGCATGACGGCCCGCGCGGGGTGCGTCCGTTGCGGAAAAGAGGAAGGGAAGCCCTACGCGGCGGCCGTCAGGAGGGCGCGGCCGGGAGCTCGGGGCCTGGTGCGGCCCCTGGCGTCGGGGTCCCGCTGGGGCAGGAACGCGGTGCGTTTCTCCCGGTCCCTGATGGCGGTACGGACCCGGGTGCGGGGCACCGGGGCGGCGCAGCGGGCGCTGATGACGGAGCACGCGAGGAGTGCGGAGCCCGCGGCGGCGGTGGCCGCGAGCGCGACGGCGGCGGAGAGGCTGCCGCCTTCGGCGAGAAGCACCTCGGTGAGGAAGAGGACCAGCAGACCGATGGGCCGGAGCAGCCGCGGGAAGGCGCCGCGCAGACGGTTCGTGTCCCGCATCGGCCCCTCCTCTCGTCGCTCTGCCTGACGTGTCCGGACGCGCGTACGCGTATCCGCTACTCCGTTCGTTATACACGATGGCACCCGTCGCACCGGAGCCTGCGGGTGTCAGGACCGGGCCACGCGGACGTCCGGGCCCGGACCGCGCGGACGTTCACGCCCCCGCCCGTACGGACCGGTTCACGCCGCGACGGTACGGGCCGCCGGTGGCTCCAGCTCGTCCTTCGCCAGCACGTCGTCATCGGGCCGCTCGTCCCGCTCGCGCGGTCCCGCGAACGTCACGGCCAGCGCGACGGCCAGGTTCGCGGCGAGCGCGACCAGCCCGGCGTTCACCCCCCACACCGGATCGTTCCCCGTGAAGACGAGCGCACAGACCGCGGCCACCCCGACGGCCAGCCCGCTGAACGCCCCGGCAAGGGTCAGCCTCCGCCACACCAGCGCCAGCAGCACCATGGGGAGCAGCTGCGCCATCCCCTCGTACGAGATGAGGGAGAGCCGTACGAGGGTGTTCGGCGCCGTGTACGTGAGCAGCAGCGCGAGGCCGCCCGCCACCACCACGACCACCTGCGCGGCGCCCTTCTGCCGCTGCTCCCAGCGCGGCACGAGCGAGAGCACGCTGCGCCCCCACATCGTGCCGATGACCAGCATGAAGACGGCCATGGGAACGATCGAGGACAGCGCGGCGGCGACCCCGATGACCCCGACGGCCCAGGCGGGCAGCGAGTCCACGACCAGCTTGAACAGCGCGAGGTTCGACTCCGCGCCGACCAGCCCCGGCACCACGAACAGCGCGGCCATGCCGAGCAGCATCGGCACGAACAGCAGGATGTTGTACGCGGGCAGATACATCGCGTTGCGGCGCAGGGCGTCGGCGTTCCGCGCCCCCAGGTACCCGGCGACGGTGGTCGGGAAGATGACCACGGTCAGCGAGTTCAGGAACGACGTGCTGATGAACCACGCCTGTCCGAGTCCGCTGCCGCCGTGGCCGGGGAAGGTCAGCCACTCGCTCTTCTCGGTGACGAGCCGGTCGAGGAAGGGCCCGTACCCGTCGAAGTAGTGCAGGGGGACGTAGAGGGCGAGGAAGCCCAGGGTGGCGATGACGAGGACGTCCTTCAGCACGGACACCCACGCGCTGCCGCGCAGTCCGCTGACCACGACGAAGCCGGTGGTGACGGCGAAGGCGACGAAGTACGCCCAGTTCAGGCTGATCGCGCCGTAGGAGATGGTCGAGACGACGACCCCCATGCCGGTGATCTGGAGCTGGATGTACGGCAGCAGGAACACGGTCGCCAGCACCGCGACCAACGCGCCGAGCCACGGCCGCCCGAAGCGGTGCGCCACCATGTCGGTGATCCCGACCAGACCGTGCCGGCGCGCGTACGCCCACAGCATCGGGCCGACGACATAGCCGATGGCGTATCCGCAGGACATGTACGCGACGACGTACAGGACGGGTGCCCCGTAGTTGTAGCCCCAGCCCGCGGCGCCCAGGTAGCTGAAGCTGGTGTAGCCCTCACCGGCCATCAGCACCCAGATGAAGACGGGGCCCAGGCTCCGGCCGCCGACCGACCATTCGGCGAGGCCGCCCGTGCCGCCGCCGCGCCCGCGCATCGCGAGCAGGCCCAGGGCGACGGTCGCGACCATGAAGACGGCGAAGACGGAGGTCGCCACGGCGGCGTTCACCGGTGGTCCCCCCGCCAGGTCAGCCATACCGCCACGGGTGTCAGCAGGGTCGCCCCCAGCAGCCACACGAAGAGGAACGGCAGCCCGAACACCACCGGCTGGACCCGGTTCACGAACGGCAGCGCCCCCAGGTACAGCACATAGGGGACCAGCAGCCACAGCAACTGCGGACGTGTCTTGAGGACTCTGAGCACTCCGGGACCCTATCCCCGGCCCCTTGGCCCCCGTGGCTACCTCGGGCGCATCGCGGTGAGTTTGCCCCACACGATGAGCCGGTAGCGGGAGGTGAACTCGGGCGTGCACGTCGTCAGCGTCAGGTAGTACCCCGGGGTGCTGTATCCGGCCGACGTGCGCACATTGCTGCGCGGCACGGTGGCGATGACCCCGCTGTCCGACGCCGTCGTGCGCGCGAGGCTCTTGTCGACGGTGTACGTGTACACGGCCTCCCGGGTCTCGACGGTGATCCGGTCGCCGCGCCGCAGCCGGTCGATGCGGCGGAACGGTTCGCCGTGGGTGTTGCGGTGTCCGGCGACCGCGAAGTTGCCCGGCCGGCCGGGCTGCGCGGTGCGGGGGTAGTGCCCGACGTATCCCTTGTCGAGGACGCCGCCCTTGCTGATGCCCTGGGCGACCGGGGCGGTGAGGCCGAGGCGCGGGATGCGCAGGACGGCGTACGCCTGGTCCCAGCGCGGGGCGGCGGACGGGGCGGTGCGCGCGGGCCGCCCGTCGCGCGGCTCGTCCGGGGCGGTGCCCGGGGCCGCGTCGGGCGCCGCATCGGGAAGGGTTGCGGCGCCAATGCCGTCCGGGTCCTGCCGCCGGTCCTGCCGCCAGTCGCGCTGCAACGCGCGCACCTCGTGCTCGGCGCCCTCGCGGGCCTGCCGGTTGGTCCACCACAGCTGATGGGCGACGAGGAGCAGCAGCAGGACGCCGAGGGTGACCACCAGCTCGGCCCCGGTCCACAGTCCGCGCACCGCGGCGCCCCGCATCCGCGAGCCGGGCGGCACACCGCCCCGCGGGGGCCATGTCCCGCGCACGCTCGACGAGCGCCGCGGGCCCCAGCGGTTCCGCGGGTTCCACGTCTGCCGCGGGAGTCGCCGCAGCACGGCCGACAGCCGTCCTCGCGCGCTCCCCTGCACCACGACCGGTATCCGCTCCCGCTCCCGCACGGGCCGCACGATAGGGGCAATCCCCGTAACCCACCAGGGTTCTCCCGGTACCCGGCGGGGTTCTCCCCGTCCTCCCTCCCGTTGCCGTACGGCAGTACCGTGTGGTTCATGCGCCCCGACACGCCTGCCGACCACACCACCGAAGCCGAGCGCCTGCTGCGCACCGCGGCGCAGTACCCCGAGGACCGCGAGCCGCTGGTCCTCCAGGCCGCGGCCCATCTGGAACTCGCCGGTGATCGCGCCCGCGCCAGCACCCTCTACGACGAACTCCTCGCCGCCCCCGACGCCACCGTCGACAACCCGCACCTGGTCAAGGCCCTCAAGGCGGCCAACCTCTGGGAGTACGGGCACGAGGCCGAGGCCCGCGCGATCATCGACGGCATCCGCGCCGCGGGCCCGCCGGAGGCGGCACCGTGGGACATCGCCGCCCAGACGCTGGAGGCCCATGACGAGCTGGAGTCGGCCCATGACGTCTTCTCGGCCGCGCTGACCCTGCTGCTGACGCCCGGCGAGGAAGTCCCGTACGCCACCCAGGCCCTGCTGACCGGACGCCATCGCGTCCGCAGGCTGATGGGGGTCGGACACGACCCCTGGGACGAGCTGGCCGACGCCCTGCACACGGCCGCCGTCCCGCTCGACGAACTGCACGACCCGAAGCGGGTGTGGGCGCTCGGCTCCTCCGACCCCGGTGAGCTGAAGGCCGAGATCACCCGGCTCCGCGTGGAACTGGGCACCTACCGCACGGCGCTGTCCCGGCCGTTCCCGGTCGCCGTCCTGCGCTGGACCGCCGAGGAGCTGGGCGAACTGCTCACCGCCTACCCGGGGTTGGCGGCCGAGTACGTCACGCACGAGGCCCATCTGGACCGGCTGGAGGCCGCCCTGCGCGATCTGCACGCGGCGGGCACGCCGAATCTCGGCATCGTCACGGGCACGGTGCCCTCGTACGAGGCGTTCGCCGCGTCGGAGGCCGCGTCCCCGGCCGATCCGGATCTGCTCCCCCAGTACGCCACCACCCTCGCCGCCCGCGGCCGAGCCGTCCCCTGGCCGCCGGCCCGCAGCGCCGCGTGCTGGTGCGGCTCGGGGAACACGTACCGGGAGTGCCACGGGGCCGCGTGACCCCGTGACCCGCCGGGGCCCGGCGAATCCCCGTATTCCCCGATGCCCCGGCTACCGGCCCTCGAAGGCGGCTTCGAGGGCCTTGTCCAGTTCCTCGGCCGCGTCGATGTCGGGGGAACCCTCGGTCAGCAGATCGTGCGCCTTCGACTGGAGCACCTGCGTGAACGCCCCGTAGTACGGGGTGCGTGGCCGCTGCACCGCGGTCTTCAGCGCCTCGCTCAGCGTGCGGGTGAAGGCGGCGCGGGCTGACTCCGTGGGAATCTGCGCGCTGCCCTCGCCCGTCACGGGCGCGCCGGGGGCGCTGCCGGCCGGGCGCAGGGCCGCGGCGACCGCCGGCCAGCAGGGCCGGGACATCGCGGTGGGCTCGTAGGCCGAGGTGCGGGTGGCGGCGAACCCCGCGTCGAGCAGGCAGCGTTCGCTCTCCGGCGAGGTCAGGAACTTGGTCAGCCCGCGGGCGTTCTCCGCTCGCGGGGAGTCCGCGGTGACGGCGAGGTTCTGGCCGCCGAGCACGGCGTGGCCGGGCAGGGCCGTGACCGCGTACTGCCCGGGTTTCAGCAGGCTCTGCAACGCCCCGTAGGCGTACGGCCAGTGGCGCAGGTACGCGACGCGTCCGGCGGCGAAGTCGGCCAGGGTGGCGTTCTCGTCCGAGGAGAGCGCGGCGGGCAGCAGCCGGTCGTTGTCGGCGTGCCGGAGCAGTTCGTTGAGGCCCTTCTTCAGCTCCGCCGGGTCGGACCGGTACGTGCCGTCGTCCCGCACGAGTTCCACGCCGACGGCGGCGAAGGCCTCGATGGTGTTGACGGTCAGCCCCTCGTACTGGCGGAGTTGGGTGGTCCAGCCCGCCTCGCCGCGCTCCCGGTCGAGAGTGCCGTTGTCGAGGGTGGTGATGGAGGCGTAGAGGCTCTCCCAGGTCCAGCTGCTGTTGGGCATCCGGTCCTCGGTGATCCCGCCGTTCTGGAGCAGGTCGCGGCGGTAGTACAGCAGCCCGACATCGCTGTTGAAGGGCCTGGCGTAACTGCTGCCCTCCCAGAGCGTGGTGCTCTGCACCCGGGGGATGAAGTCCGGATCGTCCGCTTCGTCGGCGGGCAGCGCCTGGATGAGACCCGCCTCGGCGAACTCGGGTATCCAGGTGATGTCGAGGTTGACCACGTCGTACGCGGCGCTGCCCGACTGGAGTGCGCCGAGCAGCTGGCTGCGCTGCTGGTCGGCGCCGCCGGGGAGTTCGACGAGCTTGGCCCGGAGGGCGGGATCGTCCTGGTGCTGCCGGTTCCACTCCTCGATGAGCTGCTGCCGTACGCCGCCGGAGCCGGTCACATCGAGACCGCTGGCCACGACGATGGGCCCGGCGGCCGTCGTACCGGGACCCTTCCCGCTCGCGTCCGGGCCGGGCCCTTCACCGCCGGAGCCGCCGGAGCACGCCGGCGCGGCGAGGGCGAACAGCGCGCCGAGCGCGACGAGGCGCAGGCGACGCGTCCGGGGCCACCGGCTCCCTCGGATGTCTCTTCCCGTCGTACTCATTCCGCGTCCCCCGTACCGGTCTTCGCGACCTCGGCCGTCAGCTCCGTCGCGATGCTGTCCGACGGATCCAGGCAGCGCCCCCCAGTGACCTCGGCGAGCCGCTGGTTGAGCCGTCCCGGCGCACAGCCGTCGGGGCGCAGGGAGACCGCGACCACACGGACACGCGCCCCCTGACCCGCCGCCTTCACCACCGCCTCGATGTCCTTCCGCTTCAGCTCCGAGGAGTCCTCGTCGTCGGTGATCAGAACGATCAGCCGGGGATCGGCGCCCGACGAGCCGCTCCGTAGCGTCCTCAGCGCGTCGGTCAGCCCGGTGACGATGTCCGCGTCGGCATTCACCGCCTTCGCCTCCCCGACCGCTTTCTGCGCACCGATCAGCGTGTTCTTCCCGTACCGGACGACGTCCGGGTGATCCGTCTTCTTCTTCGCCTTCTTCTCGGGGGCCAGCGTCCACACCCCGTACTGGTCCAACGCACCGAGCGAACGCAACGACCGGGTCACCAGCTCCTTGGCGCGGCCGGGCCCGGACCAGACCCGTTTGTCCTCCATGGACGTCGAGTTGTCGAGCAGATAGAGGACCCGGCCGGGTCCGAGGGCTTTGCGGTAGTCGCTCAGCGCACCGGCGATCGAGGCCACGGACATGAGGGAGTCCGAATCCGGGATGTCGAGGCTCACCGCCCCGTCGTTGGCGGGAGCACGCAGCGGCGAGGTGGGTCCCGGTGGCGCCTGCTTGCCGTCCTCGACATCCCGGAACCCGTCCCGCACGAAGAGCGCCCGTGCGTCGGGGTCCCCCACCAGCCAGTCGTAGAAGTCCTTCACCGCCCGCTCGCGCGCCTTCGTGTCCCGGTCGGCGTCGGTCCAGGTGACCCGGACGAACGGCAGCTCCAGCACCGGTACGTCGGTGGGGTAGCGGGCCGTACGGTGCTGGAGGGTGTCGCTGGCGCAGGAGGGGCGGGTGCCCTGCACGGAGACCTTGGACGGCAGGTTGAACAGCGCCATGGTCTGTTCGGGGACCAGCACGGCGGCCCGGTTCTCCAGGGTGTTGCGGGACCCGTCGGACAGCGCGCACATCAGGTCGCGCGCCGTGCCGGGCATCGGCCGGAGCCGGTCGGCCATCCCAGCCTCGATGGCCGAAGGCTCCCCGACGGAGGGCTCCCCGGCGGAGACCGAGTCGTACAGCGCGGCCGTGGACAGCAGCGCCCCGTCCGTGCCCTCGGGATCGGGCCGCAGCACCTGCAACGGCTCCTCACCGGCGGGCCGGCCGGTCTTCAGCCCGGCGATGAGCGAGCCGAGCGGGGCACGGGTCCGCGCACCGGCCGCCGAGGGCCCGAGGTCGGGAACGGCGAGCACCATCGGGGTGAAGGCCAGCGGCCCCAGCCCGGCGAGCCTCACCGTCTCCCGCGCGGACCCGCTCTGCCCTTCCCGCACCCGCGCGAGGGTGCTCCCGGCCGCCGGGATCCAGATGTCCGGCTGCGCGCCGAGGTCCCGCTGGGGCCGCAGGCAGTCCCCGGACACGGGGCACGTGGGGAGCGGCGACTGCCACAGGGCGGCGGACCGGAACGCGTCCACCACGTCGGTGGACTTGCCCGCGTAGACACCGATCCCGACGGTCCGGCAGCCCTCCGCGTCCCGGTTCGTATAGGCGTCGGCGGCCTTCTGCACGGTGGGCAGGACATCGGGGTCGACGAGGACCCGCAGCTCCATGGGCGGGGTACAGCCGCCGCGTCCGCCGCCCGGCGGCCAGTCCGGGGCCGCCCAGAGGACCGCTCCGGCACCGACCGCGAGGGCGAGGGTGAGCGCGATGGCCCGTTTCCGGCGGAGGGCCCGCAGACGCTGACGTACCCGATCGAGGGCACCGCCCTGCTCGGCGCGAACGGGCTCGGGCTCGGGCGTGTCCGGCGCGACGGGCGCGGGCTTGGGCGTGTCCGACGCGACGGGCGCGGGCTTGGGCTCACCCGGCTCGGCTGGCGCGGGCTTGGGCTCACCCGGCTCGGCTGGCGCGGGCTCGGGCGTGTCCGGCGCGACGGCCTCCGGTCCGGGCTCACCCGACTCGGCGGTCCCGTGCTCTGGCTCACCCGGACCGTCGGCCTCGGGCGGCACGGGCGGTGGTAGATGGGGTGGAGGCGGGAGGACACAGTTCACCCGCCGGCTCGCCGGTGTCAGGGCGAGCAGGACGTCATCGCCGTGCCGCCGTTCCTCGGGAACCCACCGGTGACCGTCGACGGCTTTGAAGGGCGCCATCGCCTCCCGTATCTCGGGGACGATCCGGGTGAAGCTGACCGGTTCGTCGGCCGCGGTCCGCCCGGTCAGCAGCCCGTGAAGGGCGACGGTGAAATCGGTGCCGATGCCCTCGGCACCGGGCGGGATCTCCACGCCCGGCTCCGCCGCCATGAGCACGGCGAAGTTCTGCCGGACCTCCGGCGTGAACTCGTTCAGCGCGTTGCCCGCGAAGCAGCAGTCGAGGATCGCGACGACCCAGTCGGCCTTCGCCTTCCGCAGCTCGGCCATCACGCCGTTCCGCCAGGACAGGGCGTCCACGAACGGGTGCAGCGGGTCCTGGGTGACGCGCGAGGAGGTGAACAGCAGATGCAGATCGCTGCCGTCGCTGCGAACGATCCCGTGGCCGGCGAAGTAGACGACGAGCAGCCCGTCCACCTCGTCACGGGCGGCCCGCAGCGCGGCGTGCGCCTGGAACGGATCCACCGGCCGCGCCGCCCCCGGACTCCCCTCCCTCTCGGCGGGGTCGGGGAGGATGACGAGATCCGACTCGTCGAGCACGCCGGATGTCACGTGGGTGAGCGCCTCGGCCATGAGCCGGAGGCTCTGCGTCACCGCGGGCAGGTCGATCTCGTGGTCGTACGAGTCCACGCCGATGAGCACCGCGCGGTGCCGCTTGCCGCGGTTCCCCGCGCCGCGTGTGTTGTACGGCGACACGACGGCTATACCCCCTCGGGCCGTTCACCACCGTGCCCGTGCTCCCCCGCGCCGGGGTCCGGATCGTCGTCGGGAGCCGGTGGGTCGTCCGTGTCCCGGTTGAGCGCGGGGTCGTCCTCGAAGCCGTCCGCCACGAGGCTGACGCGGGGATCCTCCTCGCTGTTGGCGAGCCGGCGCCGGTTGCGGTGCCAGGTCGTCACCGAGTTCCACGCGATGTCGGCCAGCGGCCGGGCGGCCTCGGCGGCCACGATGAGCAGGATGTCCTGGACCAGTTCGCCGCTCATGGACTCGCTCTGGGCGAGCGAGTCCCCCCGCTCCACCTCCAGCCCGGCCCACCCCCGCGCCTCCGTCAGCGCGGGCGCGTTCTCCAGCCAGGCGCAGAGCGCGGCCAGATCCTCCCTGCGCCGGTGCGTACCGCTCACCGTGATCCGTAGCGCGACGGTCCCGCCCCGCTCCCCACCCCCCGTGACCTGCCCGTCGCCCCGCCCACCGGCGTTCCCGCTGTCAGTCATCCGCCCGCCCCCATCGGCACCGTTGCCGCCCGCCCTGCCGGACTCCACCGAACAAGCCATTATTTCACGGGAGTTGACACAAGGCACTGCTTTGTTCCGCACAACGGCGAGGGAGCCGCGCCGACACCCCCTCTCACTCAAGGTTCACTTCCGGCCACGCCCCGTGGAACGAGTGGTGAGGATTCACGGATGTCCGACCTTTGCCATACGATCACAATTCAACAATCGTCTTGGGGCCGCGCCTCCCCGTCGGGCCCCGTTCCGTGTGCGCGAGGAAGTCTTCATGCCGCCCTACCAGCCGTCCGCGGACTGGCAGTACGAGATCCCGACGACCGGCAGCAAGCGGCTCCCGCCCGCCGCCCGTTACGTCGAGTCGCTGACCCACCAGGGATACGGCTTCGAGGCGGCCATCGCCGACCTGGTCGACAACTCCATAGACGCGGGCGCCCGCAGTGTCGTGATCAGCTTCCTCCGCGACGAGGACCGGCTCGTCAGCCTGCTCGTGGTGGACGACGGCACCGGCATGAACGACGAGGCGCTCGACACCGCGATGACGGTCGGCGGTCGGCAGGAGTACGGGAAGAGCGCGCTCGGCCACTTCGGCGCCGGTCTCAAGGCCGCGTCCCTCTCGCACGCCGACTCGCTCACCGTGATCAGCCGCACCAAGCGCAGCCCGTCGGCGGGGCGCCGCTGGCTGACCGCCCGCGCCCAGGCCGACTTCACGTGCGACATCGTCGACCCCGGCTACTGCCAGGACCTCGTCGACCGGTACGACGGCCTGATCGAGTGGCACGGCACGATCGTCCGCTGGGACCGGGTCCGCGCGTTCGAGACCGTCACCGCGGGCCAGGCCGACCGCTTCCTCAACGACGCGATCGAGAAGCTGGAGACCCACCTCGGGCTCTATCTCCACCGCTTCCTCGCCCGCGAGGACTTCAACGTCGACATCGTCGTCGAGGACGTGACGACGAAGGAGGAGCTGGACCACCGAGGGGTCGAGCCGATCGACCCGTTCGGCTACCGCCTCCCCGGCCGGCCCGGCTACCCGCGTACGTTCACCGCCCCGGTCGAGGGCGTCGGCGACGTGGAGCTGGCCGCCCACATCTGGCCGCCGAAGTCCCCGCTGGTCAGCTACCGGGGCATCGGCCCGCTCGCCGAACGCCAGGGCTTCTACATCTACCGCAACGACCGGCTCGTCCAGGCGGGCGGCTGGAACAGCACCCGCAGCGCCGAGGGACACCTCGCCCTGGCCCGTATCGCCGTCGACCTGCCGTCCGGGCCGAACGACGTCTTCAGCCTCACCGTCAAGAAGGACGGGGTGACGGTCACTCCCGCCTTCGCCCGCGGTCTCGAAAAGGCCGTGGACGGCACGGGGCACAGCTTCGCCACGTATCTCCAGGAGGCGGAGACGACGTACCGGGAAGCGGCGCGGCGGGCCACCGAGCCGCAGCGCAAGGCGGTCATCCCGCCCGGCAAGGGCCTGGACCCCCGGCTGAAGCGCACCCTGCGCGACGAGCTGCCCGAGCTGGAGGGCGAGGACCCGATCACCTTCCGCTGGGACGCGCTGCCCTCGGACGTGTTCTTCGAACTCGACCGCGAGGAGCGGGAGATCAGGCTCAACAAGGAGTACCGGCAGGTCTTCAACGGCGGGCGGCGCGGCGGCCTGAACGACGCCCCGGTGGTGAAGAGCATGCTCTATCTGATGGTCAACGAGATCTTCCAGAAGGAACGGGTCCGGGCCGTCCACACCGACAACGTCGCCCTGTGGAACAGCGTCCTGGTGACGGCCGCGCGCTGCGAACTCGCGCGCTGACCGGCCGCGTCCGGACGTACCCACCCGAGGAAGCGTGAGCACACCATGACCGACCACCTGTTCAACCTCCACGGCGATGTCCTGGGCGCGATGCGCCGGGGTCCCAAGCACTTCGCCAAGCTGGCCTTCGCCCTCGCGGAGGCCGACGAACCCGCCGACACCGGACTGAGCCACTTCGCGGACCGCGTCATCGGCGCGGGCCCCGGCGACGAACTCACCGCCCTGTGGCACCGCACCCTGACCGGCTGGGACCTGGCGGAGCGGGCCGAGTGGTCGTCCGCCCCGCCCCGTACCGACGAGCGCCGCGCCGACACGTACACCCGCCTGGGCTTCGGCGCCGACCTGCGCAAGGCGCTCGACGGGGCGGTCCCGGTCTTCAAGGAGCCCGGCCCGACCGTCATCAGCACGACGCCGACCGCCTGGTACTCCCGCGACACCGCTGCCGCCCGCTCCTTCTACTGGGACGCGTACGAGCGGCTGCTGCGCCGCAAGGGCTGGTCGGACGCGGCGGTCTCCAGTCTGGACGAGGCGAGCCACGCCGTGGTCGAGCGCCTCGCCGACCCCACGCGCACCGAGGCGTACGGGGCCCGCGGCCTGGTCGTCGGCTACGTCCAATCGGGCAAGACCGCCAACTTCACCGGCGTCACGGCGAAGGCCATCGACACGGGCTACCGCCTGGTCATCGTCCTCGGCGGCACGCTGAACCTCCTCCGCGGCCAGACCCAGCGCCGGCTCGACATGGAGCTGATCGGCCAGGAGAACATCCTGCGCGGCGCCGACCCCACGGACCTGGACGCGCTGATCGGCGTCGACTACCAGGACGACGAGGACTGGCCGGCGAAATTCGTCAGTCACGGCGGACGCCCGTCCACACGGGGCGCGTTCGACATCGAACGCCTCACCACGCGCGACGACGACTACCAGAGTCTGGCCACCGGGATCCGGGCCCTGGAGATCGACAAGCAGGACCGCACACAGCCGCTGTACGCGCCGGACAACCTGCACCGGGCGGCAGCCCGCGTGATGGTCGTCAAGAAGAACAAGTCCGTACTGGGCAAGCTCATCACGGACCTGAAGAAGATCGGCCCGATGATCCTCTCCGAGATCCCGGCGCTGATCATCGACGACGAGTCCGACCAGGCCTCGGTGAACACGACGGACCCGAAGAAGTGGGAGGAGGGCAAGGTCGCCCGTACGGCCATCAACAGCCAGATCTCCCAGCTGCTCGGCCTCCTGCCCCGGGCCCAGTACGTCGGTTACACGGCCACCCCGTTCGCCAACGTCTTCGTCGACCCCGGTGACGGCGAGGACATCTTCCCGCGCGACTTCCTGATCTCGCTGCCGCGCCCGACCGGCTACATGGGCGTGCAGGACTTCCACGACCTGGACCGGACCGACGAGTCCGCCACCGGAGGCGCCGAGGAGTCCCACATCCGGGGCATCCACGACGACGCCCGGGGCGACCGCCTCCAGGAGGCCCTGGACGCCTTCCTCCTCACCGGGGCCCTGAAGCTGTACCGCGCGGCCCGGGGCGTCCCGGACGGCCCGTTCCGCCACCACACGATGCTGGTCCACGAGTCCGTCCGCATGGCCGAGCACAAGATCCTCGCCGATCGCATCAGGACGCTGTGGGAGAAGGCGTCCTACACCGGCCAGGAGGGCCACGACCGCCTCGCCGCCCTCCTCGTCTCCGACTTCCGGCGCTTCGCCGACGAGGGGCTGCCCACGCCCACGTCGTACGAGGACCTGAAGCCGCACGTCTTCCGCGCCCGCCAGCTGATCAACTCCGGCGGCACCCCGGTGCTCGTCGTCAACGGCGACTCCGAACGCGACTACGCCCAGCCGGACCTGGACTTCGACCGCACCCCGAACGTATGGAAGATCCTGGTCGGCGGCACGAAGCTCTCCCGGGGCTTCACGGTCGAGGGCCTGACGGTGACGTACTACCGCCGCAAGACCCAGCAGGCCGACACCCTGATGCAGATGGGCCGCTGGTTCGGCTTCCGCCCCGGCTACCGCGACCTGGTCCGCCTCTACATCGGCCGCGAGGAGCCGATGGGCAGAACGAAGACGGTCGACCTGTACGAGGCCTTCGAGGCGATCTGCCGCGACGAGGAGACGTTCCGCGCCCAGCTCACCCGCTACGCCACCCTGATCGACGGCAAACCCCAGGTCACCCCGGCCCAGATCCCGCCCCTGGTCTCCCAGCACCTCTCCTGGATCAAACCGTCCGCCCGCAACAAGATGTTCAACGCGGAGCTGGTGGAGATCCGCTCCCCCGGCGAATGGGTCGAGCCGACCGCCTACCCGACGGACACCGCCGACCTGCGGCACAACGCGCAGGTGTGGCGACCGGTCCTGGACACGCTCGACCCCACCCCCGTCACCCTGACCCACGGTGGCCGTGACAGCTACGAGGCGCTGCTCGGCACGCTCGACCACGAGTCCCTGATCAGGGTCCTGTGCGATCTGCGGTGGTCCGCGCCCGCACAGTTCTCTCCGCACCTGGAAGCCCTGCTCACCGCGGGCGAGCACGGCCCGGGAATCGACGACTGGCTGGTGATCGCTCCGCAGCAGATGTCCTCCCGCCGTGTCGCCGCCACGGTCCTCGGCTCCCGCCCGCTCTCCCTCGCCCACCGCAGGAGGCGCCGGGGCGACCTCTTCGGCGCCATCAGTGAACCGAAGCACCGCGGGGCCGCGCTGCGGATCGCCCGCGCGAGGGACACGGAGAAGGGGACGGGGAACGGGATCGTGGAATCGCTCGTACGCGAGCGACGCGGCGTACTCGTCCTGTATCCCGTGGTGGAGGACCGGGCACCCCGTATCTCCGCCGCCGGAGCGATCGACCCCGAGCACCTCGTCATGGCCTTCTCCCTGGTTCCGCCGAGGTCGTCGACCGGCCCGCAGCAGAGCCTGGTGCGCTTCCGGACCATCGACTCCACCAGGAGAGATTCGGCGATCATCGAACGCGGGACGGACGGAACGTAGGAGACTGGTGGTGATGAGCACGGCGAAACCTTCGTCCCCCGGCGTCTCCGCCCGCATGAGCCGCCAGGCGAGCCGCGACACCGCGCCCGAGGTGGCGGTGCGAAAGCTGCTGCACGCGGAGGGGTACCGCTTCCGGGTCAACGTGCGCGTGCCGGACATGCCGCGGCGGACCATCGACATCGCGTTCACCCGGGCCAAGGTGGCCGTGATGATCGACGGTTGCTTCTGGCACGGCTGCCCCGTGCACGCGACGCAACCGAAGTCGAACGCCCAGTGGTGGCGGGACAAGCTCGACCGGAACATGGCGCGGGACCTGGAGACGACCGAGCACCTGGCATCGGCGGGCTGGACCGTACTGCGGTTCTGGGAGCACGAACCTCCGGCCGGTGCCGCCGAGAAGGTGGCGGCGGCCGTCGAGCGGGAGCGACAGGCACGGCAGAAACGACACAAGGGTGGGGACCTATGAGCAAACTGCGGTTCGTCGATGTGTGCGCGGGCGCGGGCGGATTGGCGCTGGGGCTGGAGGGGGCGGGCTTCGACCCCGTCCTGCTTCTGGACCGGAAGCCGGTGGCCTGCGAGACGCTTCGCCGGAACCGGCCCGGGTGGAACGTCCTGGAGATGGATCTGCTGGACTTCGTTCCGGACGAGCATCCGCGGACCTACGACGTCGATCTGTTGTCGGCCGGGCTGCCGCGCGTGAAGTCCAGCGCGACCGCGGCCAGGGTGGAGACGGAGGAGGAACTGCGCCTGCTGGAGGCGGCGGTGCTGCTCGCACACTCCGTCCAACCGAGGGCACTGCTCATCGAGAACGTGCCCGGACTGGTCGACTCCCCGTCCTTCGAGGGCGTCCGGGAGTTCATCCGCAAGGAGCTGGAACACCTCGGGTACCGGTTCCGCTGGTTCGTCCTGAACGCGGCCGACTTCGGCGTGCCGCAGGACCGCAAGCAGGGCGTGCTCGTCGCGCTGAAGGAGCGGTACTTCGACGCGTTCCGCCCGCCGGCGCCCACGGTCGACAGTCATGTCCCGGTCGGCAGCGCGCTGCACCGCTCCATGGCCGCTCGTGGTTGGCCCGGTGCGGACGCGTGGGCGGCACAGGCGCTGAGTGTCGCGCCCACCCTGGTGGGCGGCTCGGACAACCGGGGAGGCGCGGACCTGGGGCTCACGGGGACCAAGAAGGCCTGGGAGCGCATGGGGGTCAACGGTGGGGCGCTGGCCGACGAGGTCCCCGGACCGGACGACTCCCCCTCAGGGTTGATCAAACTCACGGTCGAGCAGGCCGCGCTTCTCCAGTCGTTCCCCCGGGAATGGTCGTTCGCCGGGAAGAAGACCGCGCGCTACCGCCAGATCGGCCACGCCTCACCCCCGCCCGTCGGAACGGCACTCGGCCGGGCCGTCGCGGCGGCCCTGGACGCGTGATCCCGAGCGGGTCGACCGACCCCGAAGCGCTGGACGGAGAGAGGTTGAACGCCGGCTACACTTTCACACCATGACCCGCCCAGCACACCCCTCACTTCCGCCTGCGAAATTCGGGATCGTCGATCTCTTCGCCGGGCCCGGCGGTCTCGACATCGCCGCCACGATCATGGCGGGCGAGGGTGTGGCGAGCATCGGCGTCGAGTGGGACGACGCCACGCGCCGGACACGTGACGCGGCCGGTCTGCTGACCACCGAGGTCAAGGACGTCGCCGCGCTGGGCCCGTGCGACCCGTCGGTCGTCGAGGCGACGGTGCTCACCGGCGGGCCGCCCTGCCAGTCCTTCTCCGTCGCGGGCAACCGGAAGGGGCACAAGGCGCTGGACGACGTGGAGCGTCTGGCCACGCGGTTGGCCGACCACGAGGACATCGATTCGTTCGACAAGGCGTGGGAAGAGGTCAAGGCCGAGACCGACCTCATGTCGGACGAGCGCACCGGATTCGTGCTCCAGCCCCTGCGCTGGATCATGGAGGCCAAGCTCAGGCGCGGTCGACCGTACGACGTGGTCGTCCTGGAACAGGTACCCACCGTTCTGCCGGTGTGGAAGCACTACGTCAAGATCCTCAAGCGGACCGGATACGCGGCCGACGCCCACATCCTGCACTCCGAGGATTTCGGTGTCCCCCAGGCCCGTCGACGGGCCGTGCTGATCGCGCAGTACGACCCCGGGAACGAGCGGCGTGAGGTGCGCTTCCCGAAGGCGACGCATCAGAGGTACGTGAAGGGCGCCGAAAGGCTGACGACGGCGGGCGACCAGGAGGACGATTCCCTCTTCTCGACCCTGCCGGACGGTGAGGAGGAGGACGCGCCCATCGAGCCCTGGGTGTCCATGGGGGACGCGCTCGAAGCGACCCGTCCCGAGGACTTCGTCATGGTCTCCAACTACGGCTCCGGCGGCGACCCCAAGAACCGAGGACGCCGCACCTCCGACGAGCCCGCGCCGACGATCACCGGCAAGGTACGACGCAACCGGCTCTACCTGCTCAAGGGCGAGGCGGGCGCGAAGGAGGTCGGTGAGGAACTGGAACGGCTGTCGTTCGAAGAGGCCGGGCTCCTCCAGTCCTTCCCCGCCGCGTACCCCTGGCGGTCCACCGATGTGGCCCAGCAGATCGGCAACGCCATCCCGCCCCGTCTCTCCCTCCACATCCTGAGCATGGCTCTCCTGCGCGAGAAGCCGAGGAAGGAGTGGTACGACGAGCTCAAGGACTGGAAGCCGCAGACCCCGTCCCCGGTCGAGGACGGGGCCGAGGACGCCTGAGGCCCCGGCCCGCCCTCACGCCGCGTCGGCGGTGCCCCTTCCGCGTACGGGGGCCTCGGCGAAGAGGCTCGCGAACAGGTCGGCCAGCGCGACCACGGACGCCTCGGGCGTCTTCTCCTCGGGGGGACCCTCCGGAAGCGTCCGGCGCGGCACGGCGGCCGACCACTCCGCCGCCTCGATCCAGCCCCGCAGAGGCCGGCCGTCCCGCTCGATGTCCGGAGCGATGACGTCGTACATGAGCGTGGCCGCCGAAGCGTTGATCACCGCCGCCAACGCGTTGATCTCCCGGCCGGTCCTCACCGTGCCGCGATCGATCAGGCGCACCATCGCCTGCGCCGTGGGTCGGTGGTCGATCGCGTCGAGCCTCAGGACGGTGTTGAGCATGTCCTGGTGCGCGCACACGGTCTCGACCGGGGCGTAGTCGGGGCCGTCGCGGAACAGTTCGGCCGCCCACCACAGCCGGGCGAACGCCTGTGTGTACGCCGGTCCGCTGAACCGTGCGGCGGTGGCCCTCGGCAGCTCGTCCTTCTTCGGCTCGGAAGTGTGACGCCAGACGACGTAGTCGGGGGCCACACCCAGCGCCAGGTAGTTCCAGAACCGCCGGTCGGCGGCCTCGCGTCGGCTGAGTCTCAGCGTCGCGTGCAACCGAGGGGCCAGCCAGGCGTCGGCAGCCGTCGGCTTCCCGTCACCGAAGGCGTGCATGGCGTCGTCGACCAGACCACGGACCGGCCCCAGCTCGGCACGGCTCGCCTCCGCGTACGGCAGAGGTTCGGTGACCTTGTTGAGCCCGATGGAGGGGACGTTCTCCTTACCGGTGAGCAGTCCTTCACCGATGTACCGCGCGGCGTTGAGGTCCGCGAGCAGGGCCAGACGTTCGGGCAGGTGGCTCGGCTTCTCGGTCATGCGTCGGTCCCCCGGTGGATGCTTTCGAGGCCACGAATGGTGGCGGTCAGGGCCTTGGGCACTTCCGCCCTGCGCGTCGCCGCGTAGTGGATGCGGGGTTGGAGGTCGGTCCAGCCGGCCGTTCCGGTGCGTCGCCGGTGGACCTCCCGCAGGGATTCCTCCAGGGAGCGGTCGGGCACGACGTCGGGCAGCATCTCGCGGAGCACCTCACCGCGCCAGTCGCGCGGGAAGAGCGGCGTTCCGTCCTCCTCGATCTCCAGGTCGCCGATGGCGGTGTGGAAGACGGCTGTCCACACATCCGTGCACATCTGGGCGATCAGAAGATCGCGGACGAGGTTGTCGACCGAGGTGCCGTTGCCACCGACAAGTTCGGTGATGCCTTCGAAATCGGTGTTCACGTGGACGGCCGGGAGGTCGCCGGACGTGTCGACGATCCACGGCACCTCACGGAAGCCGCGCAGCCATTCCGGCCCTTCGCGGAATCCGACCTCATGGACTTCGAGTTCCCGCTCACGAAGGGGCGCATCGGCCTTCAGGTCGATGATCCAGTCCCTGTCCGAGGTCGCGATCTCCCGTCCCGGCACGCCGTCGACAGTGGCGACCACATGGACAGACATCGTGGCCCGGTCCAGATGGTCCTCACGCCACAGATCCAGATGGCCCGCCCATTGGCGGCCCCCTTCGGCCCCGGGCCTCAGGGACGCCGTGATCCTCGTGTTGGTCGCGCCCTCGCTCAGCACGACGACGACCGCCACGTCCGACCAGGGGCCGTCGGGCTCGGTCGCCCTGCCGGGCACGGTGGCGGAGAGCTTCAGCCGGGCGCTCTCCCAGTCGTCCCGCCCGGCCGCTCCCGGCGCGACCACCTGGTCGACGGTCGAGAACGCGTTGGTGTCCAGCGGTTCCCGGATCTCGCCCGGCCCCCGCAGTTCGACGGCCTCGACCCGGAGCGACACGACACCGGGAAGTCGCTTGTACGGATAGACCTTCATGCCTGGACCCCCTTGTCGGTGCGCAGCTCCACGACGAGTCCGCTGAACACGGCCCGTACCGGATGGGTGGATACGTCGGTGGTTCCCCGGAAGGTCGCACCGCGCGCGCCGGGCGCGATGTGGATCGCCCCGTCCACCACCTCGCAGTTGTGCACGGCGACGAGTTCGGACCAGCCCAGAACCGGTCGCGGCCCGGAGCGCACTTCCAGCTTGGCGACCGGGACGGGACGCCAGGAGTCTCCTCCGAGAGGAACCTTGATCTCCCCCGTGACGCACCACGCGCCGTCGTCGTCGATCCGGGCGTCGAGCTCCTCCAGGGTCGGCGGACCGGCCGCCGACACGGGCCGGGCGACCTTACGGCCTCCCACGGCGAGCCGTTTGCGCAGCCGCTCCGAGCCGCCCTTGCGCTTCTTGGCGGGAAGCGCGACCAGATCGCGCACCGCTCTGTTCGTCTCGGTGGTGAGCGTGGCGATGCGCCGGTACGCGGACGGCGAGTAGAGCATCCGCAGCTCTTCCGTCTGTCCCCATTTGTCGTGCTCGGGCGGTTCCGCGGCTCGGAGGAACGCCTCCGCCTCGTCCGCGAAGGGCGCGTCCTCACCCGCCGCCCTGCCCGCGAGCAGCACGGCCTGGAAGGGATTCGTCCCTACCGGCAGGTTGGGCACCCACCCGATCCTGACCGTCATGCGGTTGCCCCGCATGGTCGTCACCCGGTTCGACTTCCCGTCGTCGCCGTCCTCGGCCGCGGTCACCAGGACGACGGCCCGGTGCTCCCCGTCGCTCCGTCCCGCCCGCCCCGGCACCACCAGGGGCACGGTGGTCATGGCCACCTGTCCGGACTCCGTCAACCGCTCCACGGTCGTGCCGTCAAGGAACGCCTGCAGTGCGCGGGTGCGGGAAGGTTGGGTGTCCTGAGGATCGACCCGCGTCTCCGCGATGATCTCCTCGCCGTTGCGGAGCGTCCGGACGGAGGCCTCCAGCAACGGTCGCCCGGTCGCTCCACCGGTCATGGCCGCCCAGAAGTTCCGGCCGAGTGCCTCCCGCAGACGATGGTGCATCCGATGCACGCTGTCGCTGTCCTCGACGTCGCCGCTCTCCGTCTCCTCGGCGAGGCTCGCCACGTCGTGGGCCCCGACGATCAGGAACGACGTGCCGGGCTCGGAGCTCTCCCTGGAGAGATGGAGCCGCTCGGCTCCGCCCTCGTCGGCCCACCACGAGCGGGCGACGTTCACATCGTCGGCGTCGGGATCCGGCCGACCGAACCAGGCCGGACCTGCCCAGGGCGTTCCGCCCACCTCGCGCCAGGGCAGATCGAGTCGGCCGATGAGCCGCCGTTCGGTCCGTCCCTCGTGCGGTTCCGACAGCGTGGAGTTCATGAGCACCAGGCCGAGTCGGCTCGTCGCCCAGAGCGTCGCCTTGCCCAGACCGTACGAGCCACCGGCGGCGCTCATGGACTTGTGGCTGTCGAGCTGACGACGGACGACCGCGGCGAAGCGGCCGGTCTCGTAGTCGTCGCCGGTCAGACCGGAGGCGTTGTAGTCGTCGATGCGCAGGAGTACCAGCCGGTCGCGCTCGTACATGTCGCGCAGCCCGGCGGCGATCGTCCGGCCGACCTTCTGGTCCTGCGCGGAAGCCGCCTCGTAGTGCGGAAGGAGGTCGTCCCAGCGAATCTCCTCCTTGAACCGGGCCAAGGACTCTCCGGTCAGTTCGTGCAGCGTGTAGCGCACCCGGACGGGCTGGGCTGGGTCCAGGCGTTCGTCCAGACTGTTCTGGGTGGCCTCGCGGGCCAGCACTCCGACATCGGCCCGGAACGCGAAGGCCGCCGCGTTGCCGAACTCGCGTCCCCCGTCCGCGTATCCGGGGCGGTGGTACCAGGAGACCGGCAGGCCGGCCAGGGTGTCGGTGGTCCGGGTGTGGATGGTCCCCAGATCCGTCCCCAACGCCTCGGCGATCTTGGCGATCGTCTCCTCGCGGGGAGTCGCCCGCCCGGTGATCCAGGCCGAGACGGCCGCCCGGGTCAGGCCGATCTCCTGAGCGAGATCGGCCTGGCTCATCTTCGACTGCTTCAGCTGTCGTGCGAGCCAGGGACCGAAGTCCATGCCGGTGTCCATCGTCACCACTCCTCAGCTCCTGCACTGCCCATGGAGTCCACCGTACACGCATATTTGACAGCGACACGCGGGCGACAATCCTGATTGACATCCTCCGTGGGCCCGAGGAAGGTTCTCACCGTCACATCGTTCAAATGCCCCAATGCGTCACGGGATCGAATAATGCGAGGAATGCCCCCGCATGCCGTTTTGCATCTATTGCCCGAAATTCACTGAACCCGGCCTGCGACAACCGTGCGACGAACACCCTTGCGGAGTACGGGAATAGCCCTGTAGAGTCGAAGTGGGCGAGGCCTTGTCGGCCCCGATCGGCACCCGAATTCGGGGGCCTTCCTTTGCGTACCCGGACACCAAAATCATGCCCGATACGCAATTTCGGCCGAATCTTCAAAAACCCTTGCTCGATTCGGTGGAACGGAGTTTGATTCACGCACCGGTCGCCAAGACGGCGGCAACACCCCTCGACCGTCCGGAAGTTCCATAACCCCGATTCCATCGTTCCGCAGAATTCACGCCTCTCTCCTCTCGTGTGTATTCAGCCTCTCTGCACGTGCGCCATCTTCGACACCGCCCGATTCGATCACGTACACAGAACACGAGAGCAGAGGTACAACAGCCATGCCCAACGAATTCCGCATCCTCGACCAGTACGACGCGTTCGAGGACCCGCACCTCAAGTCCGAGTTTCTCGATACCATCGGCACGACGCGTGCCCATATCGAGTATCTTCGGCGCCTCCGCGACGCCCAGGCCGCCCGCAATGCGGCGAAGGCCGCCGAGGAGTCGGAGTCGAACGAGTCTTCGACGTACGAGCACCGGCGGGAGCCCCGTCCTCGCTGTCGCCGCGCACCCCGCCGCTCCCGGGTGACCGTCAACCACCCGCCGAACCGGGGCGGCACCCGGCGCATGCCCCCGCGTCGTCGGCGGCGCGTCGTCCTCGTGATTGTCATCGAACTGGACTGACCGGCCCCCCGGCCCAATACCCGCGTCTATCGTTCATCCGGCGGACGGCCGTACCCCCGCAGCGGCCGTCCGCCGGCTCCTCCCGCGTTTCATCCAGCTCACGGCCATGAAATGGATTCACTGTGAATTACCCCAACGTGACGGGCGGTTCGGGCGACCCGTCCGTCATCCAGACGATCATCGAGCAGTCGACGCGTGTCCTGGAGACCTACAAGGTCGATCCGGGCCTGATCCTGGAACACGCCAACGGTGAGCGGCGGATCACCCAGGGCGGCTACGGGGACCGGCAGTTGTTCGAGCTCGTCCAGAATGCGGCCGACGAGATCGCCGACTCCCCCGGCGGGAAGGTGCATGTCGTTCTCACGAACACACACCTCTACTGTGCGAACGAGGGAACAGCGGTCACGGCTCAGGGCGCGGAGACCATTCTCAGGATGGGTGTGTCGAAGAAGCGCGGGGGCCAGATCGGCCGATTCGGGGTCGGTGTGAAGTCGATCCTGGCCGTCACCGACACTCCTCAATTCTTCAGCACGTCCGGCTCGTTCGGATTCGACCGGGGATGGTCGTACGAGGAGATCAGGAAGGCGCGCGGGGGCGCGGCCGACGAGGAGTTCGAGGCACCGGTCCTGCGGATGGCCCGTCCGCTGGACGCCTCGAAGGAGCGCGCGGCGGATCCCGTGCTGGCCGACCTGTTGGACTGGGCCACCACCGTGGTGCGACTTCCCCTGCTGCCGGGCGCCGCGGAACGGCTCGGCCACGACATCCACACGTCCGCCGGCAAGTCCGACATCCAGCGGGAGTTCCCCGCGCGGTTCCAGCTCTTCTCCCACCACGTGGGGACCGTGGTGCTGGAGGACCGTCGGTCGATGCCGCAGGTCCGCCGTGAGATCACGGTCGAGCACGAGGGCTTCGTCCACACCGTCCACGAGGCGCGGACCGGCAAGCCGGATGCTCGGTCCACCTGGAAGGTCTTCTCGCACGCCCACCGTCCCACCGAGGTGGCCAGGGCAAGCGCGGGCGAGATGCACGACCGGGGGACGATCGACATCGCCTGGGCCGTTCCCGAGTACACCGGTGACACCGTGCTGACCGCCCCCAAGGGGCGTGGCGAGTTCTGGTCGTTCTTCCCGACCAAGTACCCCATGACCCTGGGCGGAATTCTCAACGGCGCCTGGAAGACAAACGAGGACAGACAGAACCTTCTGGACTCCAGCCCCTTCAACCAGGAGATCATCCAGGTCGCGGCGCGGCTGGTGGTCGAATCGCTTCCGCGGTTGGCCCCCGCCGAGGATCCGGGAGCCTATCTGCCCTTCCTGCCCGGCCGGTCCCGGGATTCGGAGACCCTGAACTGGGCGGACAAGTATCTGACCGAACAGATCTGGAAGTTGACGGCCCAGCTGCCCTCGCTCCCCGATCAGGACGGCGTCCTGCGGGTCCCCCGGGATCTGCGCGTCCACCCGGCCCCGGTGGGAAAGGTCGCGCTCAAGCTCGACTGGCTCCGCATGTGGAACGCCTATCCCGGGCGCCCCACGCACTGGATCCACCCCTCGGTGGAGGCCGCCGAGTTCCGCGCCGGAAAGGTGGGACACGTCCTCGACGAGACCCGCCAGGGCCGGGCGACCGTCCGGGAGTGGCTGGAGGCGCTGGTCGCCGACGGCACGGCCGAGGCGTCCGCCGTCGCGATCCGCATCCTGGCCGCGATGATCCGTGAGGCGTCCCCGTTCGCGGCCGAGGCCCGCGCCGCGCGCATCGTGCTCACCGAGGAGAGCGGGATGGTTCCCGCCGTCGTGGGCAAGGTCTTCCGGAGGGCCGTTCAGGACGGGCTTCGGGACGGAACGACGTACGTCGATCAGAAGCTGTCCGAGGACCAGTCCCTGATCAGTGATCTCAACGAGATCGGCATCCGCGAGGCGGACTCCCGAGGTCGCTTCATCGGCGTCCTCGAACAGGGCTTCGCCCACTACGGTCCGCAGGACTGGTCACGATTCTGGGAGCTTTTCCACAGCGCCGGCGGCAGTCAGGTCAGCGGAGAGGTCACCGCCCGCGTCGCCGACCCGTTGGCGACCCTGTACGTACGGACCGTCGACGGGCGCTTCCATCCCATGCGGGACTGCCTGCTCCCCGGGGACGTAGTACCCGGGGACGGCAGCCGGGACGGCTCGGTCGCCGTGGACCTGGAGTTCCATTCCGACGACAGGATGGTCTTCCACGAGTTCGGCCTGCGCGCGCTGCCGACGACCGGACACCGTCCGGCGGACGAGCAGTGGTACGAGGAGTACCGCACAGCCATGTACGACAGCTACTGCCGGACGTTGAGCAGCAGCGCCGGCCGCCCCTCCTTCAGCAGGCTCAAGCTGGAGGGCTCCCCCGTCGGGGGGCCGCTGCATCTCCTGGAGCGGCTGTCGGAGGAAGGCAGGGGTGCTTTCGTCAAGGCGCTGCCCGACGCGGGTGTCATCGACACCTGGAACATGCAGTTCGGCGTCCAGGTCTCCACACGCAAGACCGTCTACTCCCCCCTGCGATGGATGCTCGCCCGACACGGCCGAGTCCCCACCTCACAGGGTGTCGTGCCGCTCGCCGGCGCGGTGGGCCCGCAGCTCCGCGCGTACGCGGATGTCCTTCCCGTCGCGGACATCAGTGCGGAGAAGGCCCGGAAGCTGCACCTTCCGACCGTGGTGGAGGACGTCCCCGCGAAGCAGTGGACCCGTCTGCGCGAACAGCTCGGCACCAGCGACGACGACACCTTCGTCGGTCGCACCTATGTGATGCTGACCCGCCTCGAAGTCGACTTCCCCGAGGGGGAACCGACCCGTTGCCGCGTCGGATCGGAGTGGTCCGCACGCGAGGACCACGAGATCGCGGTCGCGGCCACCGAGGCGGAGTATCGCGCGCTGCGCGCGGAGCAGCTGCCCGCCCTCTTCGCCGGAAGCCCGGAGGACGCCGCGCTCCTGGTCAAGACGTGGGGCATGCTGCGCTACGCCGACGTGATCAGCAAGGAGACCCGTCATGTGGGTATCGGCGAGCCCACCCTCCTGCACGACGAGTTCCCCACGCTCCGGCAGCGCATGGGCAACTCGGTGAACAACTACCGGCTCCTGCCGTGCTCCGAGTTGGAGGAGCTGATCCGTACGCCGCAGGGCACCCGGGCCACCCCCCTGAGCAGCGCGCTCCAGGGCACCACCGTGCTCGTCCTCGAACCCGAGAACCGACTGGCCGCGCTGGTGGCGGTGGACCGTGAACTGCGCTGGGGGCTGAAGGAAGCGGGGTGCCGAGCGGTTCTCGACGCACAGGAGCGACAGGAGGCCGACCAGCAACTCCAGGCTTCCCTCCGCCGGGTCCGGGAGGCGGAGAGCGTCGAGGAGAAGCTGGAACTGCTCATCGGGGCGACGGCGTTGCGCGCGGGTCTGCCGCCGGGCCTGATGGAGAGCGAGCGCGCCGAACTCGGCGACGTCGAGCCGTCGGCCCGTCGCATCGCGCGGATGGCGTACAACGCCCACGGTGACAGCGTCCTGCACATACACACCCGCGATCTCCTGTCCGCCTATCCGAGTCATGCCCCGTCGGGTTTCACCGGCTCCTCGTCCGCGGTGAGGTTCGTCTCGGAGTTCGGCTTCCCCGATTCCTTCGCCGGCACCAGAACCCCCTCGTTGCCCCCGAGGGTCGAGGTTCCGGGCCCCACGGAGTTCCCCCGTCTGCACGACTACCAGGAACGCCTGGCCACGAAGGTCTTCGCGATGCTGGACCGGTTCACCCCGCAGCGCGGGATGCTGTCGCTGCCCACCGGTGCGGGCAAGACCCGGGTGGCGGCCGAGGCGGTCATTCGTTGGGTCAAGCAGATGGGCGAGCTGGAAGGTCCCATTCTCTGGATCGCCCAGACCGAGGAGCTCTGCGAACAGGCGGTCCAGAGCTGGAGTTTCGTCTGGTCGAAGGTGGGGGCCGAGTCCCCGCTGACGATCAGCAGGCTGTGGACGACCAACGAGGCCGGCCCGGTCGTCGACCGCCCCCATCTCGTGGTCGCGACGGACGCGAAGCTCCGCAACTGCCTGGGCGAGGACGCGTACGCCTGGCTCCGACAGGCGTGCCTCGTGATCGTCGACGAGGCGCATGTGGCGATCTCTCCGCAGTACACGGAGATCCTCGCGCACCTCGGTCTCACCTCGCGCGAGACACGTCGCCACCTGCTCGGGCTCACCGCCACCCCGTTCCGCAACACCAACGACGAGGAGACCCGGCGACTGGTCCAGCGATTCGGTGCGCAGCGGCTCGACGACGGGGTCTTCGACTCGGACGACCCGTACGCGGAGCTTCAGAAGCTGCGCATGCTGGCGAAGGTGGACCACCGCGAACTCACCGGTGGAACCATCGTGTTGACCAACGACGAGAAGGAGCGGGCCGAGCAGATGAGCCTGCTGTCGAAGGCCGCCGAGCAGCGTCTCGCCGACGACCACGACCGCAACAGGCGCATCCTCGAAGAGATCGAGGCCATGCCCGCCGACTGGCCGGTGCTGGTCTTCGCCACGTCCGTCGCGCACGCCAAGTTCCTGGCCGCGAAGCTCAAGGACCGGGGCATCACCGCCGCCTCGGTGGACTCCGCCACGCCGACGGGCGAACGCAGGAAGAGCATCGACGACTTCCGCCGGGGTCGCGTGCGCGTTCTCACCAACTACGGTGTTCTGACGCAGGGGTTCGACGCGCCGGCCACGCGTGCCGTCGTCATCACCCGCCCCACCTACAGCCCGAACGTGTACCAGCAGATGATCGGTCGCGGTCTGCGTGGTCCCGGCAACGGAGGCAAGGAGACCTGCCTCATCCTGAACGTCCGGGACAACATCACCAATTACGACAAGGCGCTCGCCTTCACGCAGTTCGAGCACCTGTGGAGGGCCAAGTGACCGACGCCTACCTCGACAGCCCGCCCCTCACCGAGGAGCAGCAGGCGGTGGTCGACCACCCCTGGGACACCAGGTTGTTGGTCACGGCCGGCGCAGGCGCCGGCAAGACACACACCCTGGTCCGACGTCTCGACGCCCTGATGAGTGACGAGGACGAGGCGCTGGAGGCCGGTGAGATCCTGGTTCTCAGCTTCTCCCGTGCGGCGGTCCGGGAGCTGCGCGAGCGGATCTCCGCGCATGCCCACGAGGCCCGTCGGGTCAGGGTCCAGACCTTCGACTCATGGGCGTACGGCGTGCTGCGGAGCGAGCAGCCCGACCGTGACTGGGGCGTTCTCCGTTTCGACGAGCGGATCAGGGAGACCACCGAGGCCATTCTCCGAGGAGCGGTCGAGGCGGGCGAGCAGGGCGCACCCGCCCACGTGGTGATCGACGAGGTCCAGGACCTCGTCGGTGATCGGCGGGACATGGTGGAGACCCTGCTGGACCGCTTCCAGGAGAGCTGCGGCTTCACCGTGGTGGGCGACGGGGCCCAGGCGATCTTCGGCTTCCAGGTGTCGGACGAGGATGCCCGTGCGGCCGAGACGAACTACTTCTTCGACTGGTTGCGCGCCTCCTATCCGGACGACCTGGTG
Organism: Streptomyces sp. NPDC001787; assembly: GCF_040297465.1. Classification (NCBI taxonomy): domain Bacteria; kingdom Bacillati; phylum Actinomycetota; class Actinomycetes; order Kitasatosporales; family Streptomycetaceae; genus Streptomyces; species Streptomyces sp. NPDC001787. The sequence goes on along the minus strand of NZ_JBEOZE010000013.1, from coordinate 192,449 downwards.
GAGCTGCATCTCTCCACCAACTTCCGGGCCCGTACGGACGAGGCGCGCACCGCGCTGGCCCTGGGCGACGCGCTCCGGCGGCTGCCCTCGGAGTCGGCGGAGTCCGATGCCGCAGGTGAGGACTACCACCGGAAGCTGACCGACCTGCTTCGTTCGTGCCCCGATTTCGGTGATCCGGAGGCCCCGTTCACCGTCGAGTCGCTGCAGTCGTACCCGGGAACCTGCGCGATCCTCTGCAGGGACAATCGGCAGGCGCTCGTGCTGTCCGACAAGCTGTTCTCGCTCGGGGTCCGGCACCGGGTGCAGCGTGCCCTGCAGGATCGGCCCGTTCCCGCCTGGGTCGCCTCCGTTCTGCGCGCGACGGGCAGCACCACGTTGACCGAGGAACGCTTCCTGGCGCTGCTCTCCGCGAGCCCGGTGGCACCGGTCGGGGACCGTGCGAGGATCTGGCGTTCCCTGCGGGGCGCCGCCCGTGCCCCCAGGGGGTTGCTGGACGTGTCGGCCGTGCGACGGCTGGTCGCCGAAGGCCGGTTCCCGGACGATCTGGCGGCCGTCGAACCCGCCGGCCTGGTCGTGTCGACCGTGCACCGTGCCAAGGGTCTGGAATTCGATCGGGTGATCGTGCTCGACCCGGCCCCGATGGTGGAGTTGCGCAAGCAGCACACCCATGTCGACCCGGCGGCCGAGGCGCGTTCGCTCTACGTCGCGATGACCCGACCGCGGGACGACCTGTTCCGTATCGCGGCGCCGGACACGGCGCTGATCCGTCGTGACAGGTCGACCGACCGTTGGTACCTGGGCGGTTGGAAGTCGTACGTCCGTGACGGCATCGCCGCCTCGGGACGCGACGTGTGCCGGGAGCACCCGCCCGGCACGGACGGATTCGACGACGACGCGGCGGGCGTGCAGGAGTACATGGCGTCGGCGGTGTCCCCCGGTGACTCGCTGGTTCTGCGGGCCCAGCACGGGCTGCCCGTGGCCGCCGACCAGAGCCCCCCGTACACCGTCCTTCACGGGGACCGACCGATCGCGGTCGTCTCGGAGCTTTTCCGCAGGGATCTCCACGCCTCTCTGAAGATCAGCAGGACCTGGGACGTCAGCTGGCCGGTGGAGATCGGAGGATTCCGGGTGGACTGTCTGGAGAGTGTCGCCGGAAGCGTCGCCTCCGGCGCCCGCGCCGGACTGGGGGATCACGGCATCTGGACGGTGCCCCGTATGACAGGACTCGGTCGGTACAGGCGAGCCGGGAAGACCGCGCAGGAAGGCAACGACGCATGACCGACGACACGAACCCGCACTCCGCGCACTACGAGCTGCGGGACGGCCTGGTCGCACAGCTCCGCAGGGACCTGCTCGGTCCGGGATCACCCGACGAGGTCCTCACACAGGACCCGCCGATCACCACCTATCCGATCGGGGTGCTGTTCCCGCGCGCCTCGGACGACGACGCCGAGCGGGCCCTCGGTGAGGACGCGGCCGAGAACGAGGGTCTGGACGACGTGCCGCTGGCGAGGAGGGGCAGGGACATCGAGGAGTCCGCCCCCGACCTCGGTGTCGCCCACGTCGGCGACCGGCGCCCCTCGTCCATGGGTCTGACGTTCGCCGTCGACCCCGCCGTCTCGCGACGCCTCGTCGTGCGCGCGGAAGCCGCCGTCTACGATCCGGTCGACGCCGAAGGACGTCCTGTCGCCGCCGAACGCGCCCAGGCCCGCACCGTCTCCGAGCAGAAGGAGAACTGGCGCAGGCGCCTGCTGACCCTGCGCCCGGAGACCGTCGACGTGTCCGTGCCCCGTCGGTATCGGGTCGACGATCTGCACCCCGGTGTCGCCATCGACGTCGTGGTCCGGCCGGTGGCCCCCGCGAGCGGGACCGTGACCGTGACGGTGACGTTGATCAACTCGCACCTGGTGGGGAAGCGGGCGCTGCAGGACGCCTTCTGCCTGTACCAGCCCCGCCTCACCGTCACGACGGAGTCCGGCGCCCCGGGCTTCGTCGAACGCCCCTCCGAGCGGCGGGTGATCGACCCGGAGGTGGCGACGAGCAGGCTGTTGCACCGGCACGCCCCGACCTTCGCCGTGGGACACGGCTGCTCGGCCGACTGGGACTGGACGCCGCCGCCCATCGGGGTGCCCCGTACGAAGCGCGCCGCCATCGACACCGTACGGACCGAGTTCGTCCCGGCGCACGATGTGCTGCTGACCGATTCCAACCCCGACATCGACGATTCGTCCCTCACCATGCAGGGCCTGGCGACCGGGCCCGAGAGCGAGATCCTGGCCGCGCTCAACGATCTGATGGCCGCGTACGCCGAGTGGATCGATCGCAAGGAGGCGGAATCGGGCGCGTTTCGCGACACCCCGCACGAAGCACCGGCCCGCGCGCAGATCGAGCACTGCCGTACGGCGCTCGCCCGGATGCGTCGCGGCATCCGGGTGCTCGGCACCGACAGCGAGGCAATGCGGGCGTTCCGGCTGGCCAACCGCGCGATGGCCCAGCAGCGCTCCCGCAGCGAGTGGGTGAAGAAGGGACGGGAGGGTTCCCCGGACGAATCCGTCGGGCGATGGCGTCCGTTCCAGATCTCCTTCATGCTCCTGTGCCTCGAAGGGATCGTGGACCCCGGTCACGAGGACCGTTCGATCGCCGACCTGCTCTGGTTCCCCACCGGTGGTGGCAAGACCGAGGCGTACCTCGGCCTGATCGCCTTCACCACCTTCCTGCGGCGCATGCGGCTCAAGGAGCGCGGTGGGGGTGTCACGGTCCTCATGCGGTACACGCTGCGGCTGCTCACCCTGCAACAGTTCGAACGGGCGGCGGCTCTGATCTGTGCCATGGAGCGGATCCGTCTCGGCGACGAACGGACGTTGGGAACGGAGCCCATCTCCATCGGCATGTGGGTCGGCCAGTCGGCCACGCCCAACAAGCTCTCCGTGGCCGAGGAGAGCCTGGCCCAACTGCGGAAGGAGAAGGAGCTCCAGGAGAGGAATCCCGTCCAACTGCACGCGTGCCCGTGGTGCGGCACCCGCATGGACGCGCATCAGTACGAGGTCGACGAGCCGGCGAAGCGCATGCACGTCCGGTGCCCGGACACCTGGTGCGACTTCCACCACGGGCTCCCGGTCCATCTGATCGACGAGGCGGTCTACGACGCGCGCCCCACGCTGGTGATCGCCACCGTCGACAAGTTCGCCGCCATGCCGTGGCGGGAGCAGACGGCCGCGCTGTTCAACCGCGACCGCTCCGACGGAACCCCGCCTCCGGAGCTGATCGTCCAGGACGAACTGCACCTCATCTCGGGTCCCCTCGGCACGCTCACCGGTCTGTACGAGACGGCCGTGGACCTGCTGGCCGACGAGCCGAAGGTGATCGCCTCGACCGCGACGATCCGCCGGGCCTCGGACCAGGGCAGGAAGCTGTTCGCCCGCGAGGTCGCCCAGTTCCCGCCGGCGGGCATCGACGCCCGCGACTCCTGGTTCGCCGTGGAGACGCCCAAGGACCGCAAGGCGAGCCGCCAGTACGTCGGTCTGCTCACTCCGAGCACGAGCCAGTCCACGCTTCTCATCCGCACCTACGCCAACCTCCTCCACCGGGCGGCACGGGCCGGAGCCACCGATGAGGTGCGCGACGCCTACTGGACGCTCGTCGGCTACTTCAACAGCCTTCGACTGTTGGCCGCCGCCGAGCTGCAGGTCCACGACGACGTCGACGCCTATCTCGGCTACCTCGCCGAACGTGACGGCTGCGAGCAGCGAAAGGTCCTGGAGCAGACCGAGTTGACCAGTCGGGCGAACTCCAGCGAGGTGCCCAAGCGGCTCAAGCAGGTCGAGCAACGGCTGCCGCATCCCGATGTCGTGGATGTCCTCCTGGCCACCAACATGATCTCGGTCGGTGTCGACGTGGACCGGCTCGGCCTGATGGCGGTCATGGGGCAGCCGCAGACCACGGCCGAGTACATCCAGGCGACGAGCCGGGTCGGCCGCCGCCACCCGGGCCTGGTTGCCGTGATGCTCAACTCGAACCGCTCGCGCGACCGTTCGCACTACGAGAGCTTCCAGCACTTCCACTCGGCGCTGTACCGCGAGGTCGAGTCGACCAGCGTGACGCCCTTCTCCTCCCGCTCCCGGGAACGCGGTCTGCACGCGGTGGTGGTAGCGCTCGCCCGGATCCTGATCCCCGCGGCCCGACCCGACGACGGTGCCGGACGGATCGACGAGTTCCGCGACGAACTGGACCGGATCGTCAGGACGGCGCTCCTGGCCCGGGTCCAGGCGGTCGACCCGGACGAGTACGCGGCGACGGCCGACGCGTTCGACGAGTTCGTCGAGTGGTGGTCCGACGAGGCCGAGCTCCATGGCGAGCTCACCTACGAGCCCAAGCGGGGCCGGAGGACACCGTCCCTGCTGTGCGCGTTCGACGACGACAACGAGGAGGCGTGGCCCACCCTGTGGAGCCTGCGCGATGTCGACGCCGAGTCCGCTCTCTTCATGGAGGCAACCCGATGACCCCTCCCCCCTCCCGGCGCCGCCGGGCCGGTGCGCCCGAGCGCGGATATCCCCGTCGGGGCTCCGTCCGCAGGGCGCAGATGATCACGACGTACGGCGTCGGTTCGCTCGTCGCCGTCGACAACGAGTCGTTCATGGTGACCGGCATCGACTCGTGGAACGTCAGTGGAGCGCCGACGATCCACGAGCACCGGTTGGCCCGGGTGCTCGGGGTGAAGTCGTTCCGCCTGCCGCCCGCTTCGGACGACACGAGCAAGGACGGTGTGCACGTCCGCCGCTTCCCCCTGTGGCACTCGTGCCCGACCTGTCAGTCCCTCCAGCATGTTCGGCTCTTCAACTCCCCGCCGGGGAAGAACGAGTGCGGAGACTGCGGGGAGGACCTCGTCCCCTCGCGCTTCGTCATGGCCTGCGCCAAGGGACACATCGACGACTTCCCGTACTGGAAGTGGGCGCACCGCAAGAATCGTCAGGAGGGCGACTCCGGTCTGTGCGGCGGTCGGATGCGGCTGCGGACCAGCGGCAGGACCGCTTCGCTCCGCTCGATCCTGATCTCCTGCACCTGCGGAATCCCCGAGGTGTCCATGGAGGGCGCCTTCCGCGGCACCGCGCTGTCCGATCTGAAGGTGTTCTGCGGTGGCAGGCGCCCCTGGCTGAAGGACGCTCCCGCCGAGTCCTGCTCGGAGCGTCCGCGTACGCTCCAGCGCGGTTCGTCCGTGGCCTGGCAGCCCATCGTGCGGACGGCGCTGTCGATCCCGCCGTGGAGCGACGGACACTTCGCCCGGCTCGCCCCGCACATGGACGAACTCCGCACGATGTACGCGGACGGGGACATCCATGGGATCATGGTCTACCTCAAGGCCGTCGCCCTCACCAAGAAGTACGACTTCTCGGCCGACAAGGTCATCGCCCTTCTCGAAGGGGAGAACCACGAGGATGTGGCACCCGACCAGGAAGCGGTCAAGGACGACGCCTACACGGCGCTCCGGAAGCAGGAGTACGAACGGCTGATCGCGGGCCGTGCCGAGAGCGAGACCGACCACGAGGACCAGTTCGTCTGCGAACCTCCCCGGTCCTCCGCGTCCGTCCTGACTCCCTACGGGCTGGAAGGCCCGATGCTGGTCAAGCGGCTGCGGGAGGTCCGTGCGCTCAAGGCGTTCTCGCGGGTCGACACACCCGAGACACGCACGGACGTCCAGGAGGCCGCGCTGTCCCTCGTCGACATGGACTGGCTGCCCGCCATGGAGGTCCAGGGCGAAGGCGTCTTCCTGCGGCTCGACGAGCAGCGGCTGGACTCCTGGGCACGGAGCGTCGCGGTCGCGGCCAGAGTGGACCGCTTGCGCGCCAACCACCGGCGCATGATGCGGGAACGCGCACAGGACCCGGCGGATGTCCCCGACTCGCCGGCCACCCCGCGCATGGTCCTCCTGCACACGTTGGCGCACGCGCTGATCAACGAGTGGAGTCTGGACGACGGTTACCCCGCCGCGTCCCTGCGCGAGCGCCTGTACGCGGACGACGCCATGGCGGGAATCCTCGTCGCCACGGCGACGAGCGACTCCGCGGGGAGCCTCGGCGGCCTGGTCGCCCAGGGCGAACCGGACCACCTGGCCCTCTCCCTGCGGTCGGCGCTGGTCCGGGCCCAGTGGTGTTCGGCCGACCCGCTCTGTGTGGAGTCCGAGGCGAGCGGCGTCGGCGGCATCAACCTGGCGGCCTGCCACGCCTGCGTCCTCCTGCCCGAGACCAGTTGCGAGCACAACAACGGGCTGCTCGACCGGGCGTTGCTGATCGGCACTCCGGAGGATCCCTCCATCGGATTCTTCAGCGAGGCGGTGCGATCCTGATGGATCGCTCACACGGCTTCGCCGAGCTCGGCCTCGAAGTGCGTCTGCGCACGGTCCAGGGCCCCGTCCGGATCGCACCCATGCGCCCGTAGCCAGTGGAGGAGGTCCGCGATGAGGTTGATCGCGGACTCCTCCGCCCTCGCCACCCCGAGCCGCCCGTACGAGACCTCCTCCGGCTCGACCACCGCCCCCATCAGCCCCAGCAACGCTTCGGCCTTGGCGACCTGCGGCCCATCGGCATGGTCGACCGACGAGCGCAGGCCGGTGACCAATTCGCACCAGGTGACCTTGGAGTCGCCGCGCAGGTCGACACCCCAGCGCTCGGCGACCCCGTCCACCAGGGCCAGCCCCCGCCCGTCCTCCGATCCGTCCGCGACCGAACGGAGGACGGGAAGCACGCGTGTGTCCGGGTCGCTCACTTCGATACGAAGGCGACTCCCGTTCATCGAAACGGCCAGCCGGGCCGGCGTACCCGGCCCCACGTGCTTGATCACGTTCGCCGCCAGCTCGGAGACGCAGAGCTGTGCGTCCCGGACCACCGAGCTCAGGCCCCACAGCCCCAGGTGTAACCGGATCACTCGACGCAGGGCGGCCAGCTCTTTGGGCTCCGCCAGGAAGGGCAGAGCCCACGCCTTGCGAACCACACCGAAGCGACAGCTGTCCATCCCGACCACTACTCCCGTGACGTCAGCGGTCATCTGGCGCGTCCCGCGGGTCGGGCCGCCGCGTACCACCGACAGGAGCAACGCTAGGGACACCCTGTGTGATCGACCAGACACGTTGCGATGTACTTGCGTCGACGTAGCGTCAGAAGTGCACTGCGGTCGTGTAGTTACGCGAAGGCACCCAAGTGGGTGCCCACCTCCCGCATCTCCGTCGTGAGCGTGCGGCGCTTCCTGGTGATCTCCTCGAAGGTGATCGCGGCCGACGACTGGTGGCGGAACCACTCGGGTGCCACACGGTCGAGCCGGGTCAGCTCCTCCATGGCGCCCGTGGGGTCACCCGTGCGCACCTGAGCCCGCGCGAGGTCGAGGTGGTACCGATTTCCGTCATTGCTGCTCGGCTTCCCGAGCCGCTTCCAGCTCTTGGGCTGGAGGCTCTCCTCCTCGCTCGACTTGCGGACCACTGATCGCGCGTCGCCGACGATCATGAAGTCCTCCAGCTCTTTCATGGACGCGGTCACGGGACCGAACATCGACCAGTGGCGAAGAAGGTTCCGGTGCGCCGCACCCACGGCCCTGGCAGCGGTACCGGCGGCGCGGCGCAGCGCCTTCGCCTCTTCGGGACGGTTGTTACGGGCAGCCGCCGCCGCACCTTCCATCGCCAGGCCTCCCCACGTCGCGTACTCGTCGGGCGAGGCACCTTTGATCTTTGGCTCGACAACGTCCATCGTCGCGACAGCGATCTCTTCGGCCTCGTCGAAGCGCTCGGTACGCATGAGCATCCAGCACATACCGCCGACGCCCGACGCGGCCGTCAGCGGCGCCTCGGCCCTCCGCGCATCCGAGATGGCCTCCCGAATGGCACCGTGCGCGAGGTCGTACTGACGGATCTGCGTCAGGTAGCGACCGACCAGTTGCAGCGCCTCCGATCGGGCGACCAGGGCTTCGATGTGGTCCTGCCCCGAGTCGTAGTACGCAACGGCCTCACTCACCGCGCGAATCAGCGCGGGCAGATCGGCCGCGATGCTCTTGTAGCTGTCACCGAAGTACAGCACCGCATGGTCGTGTGTCATGCGCCGAAGACGACGCAGGTCCGGCTCCTCACCGGCAGGCGCGCTCGCGGGGACAAGGCCGATCGCCGGAGTGAGCGCGATGCGCAACTCGCGCAGATTCAGGCTGTTCGGATCGTCATGCCTGACGGGCTCCGGCGGACCGGCCGCCATCAGGTCCGACGTCTTGACTCCCAAGGCTCTGGCGATCTGATGAAGGGTCTCCATCCGCACCCCATCGGCGCCCTGCTCGATTCGGCGGATGGGCCCGACCGAGAGCCCCGACCGGTGCGCGAGCTGCTCCTGGCTGAGCCCACTCGCCCGTCGGTACTTCCTTAGGTTGTCCGCGAGTTCGTCCGACATGCGACACCACCCTTCGCCACTCAGCGTACGACTCGCACCGGGGCGCATCGGCCGCTTCGTCGGGTGCCGGATGCCGCGCCGGCCCCCGTCCGGGCACCTTGGTCCACGTGGCAGGAAGATGACGCCTGCCGCCCTTCCTGAACGCATCAGCAGAGCTGCGAGTCCGCGCCCAGCAGAGGCACTGCGGGTGTTCGAGCGGCCCGCACGGGAACCGATTCACGCCTTGCCCCGCCCATACACTCTCGCCGTGGTGACCATGAGACTGCACTGGAACGACCTCCCCACCGCCACCCGCGACGCCGTCGCGGCCCACACCGGTCCCGTCCTCGTCGCGACGACCGCGGACAAGGGTCTCAACAGCGAGATCGCCGCAACCCTGGAAACCGGCGCCGGACGCGTCTTCGTCAAGGGCCTGCGCTGCGATCACCCCCGCGTCTGGACCCAGCGGCGCGAGGCCGCCATCAACCCGTACGTCGCCCCGCTCGCGCCGCGCCTCCTCTGGCGGATCGACGACGGCGAATGGAACCTGCTCGGCTTCGAGTACCTGGACGGCCGCCTCGCCGACTACAGCCCGGGATCCACCGATCTCGCTCTCACGGCCGACGCGATCACGGCGCTCGCGGCCGTCCGCGCCCCGGCGGACATCGAGCTCAAGCAGATCGAACAGCGCTTCGCCGACTACCTCGACAACTCCGAAGACGCCCAGCTCCTCTGCGGCGACTCCTTGCTTCACACCGACTGGACCCCGGACAACGTGCTGATCGTCGACGGCGCCGCCCGCGTGGTCGACTGGGCCTGGCCGACTCGGGGGGCCGCATGGATCGACGCCGCGTGCTGGGTGGTCCGGCTCGTCGCCTCCGGCCACTCCCCGCACGGCGCCGAACAGTGGGCCGCGAAAACCCCGGGCTGGCGAATCGCGCCCGCACGCGCCCTCGATGTGTTCGCCACCGCCCAGCAACGACTGTGGAGCGGCATCGCGGCGGACGCCCCCGAAGTCTCCTGGAAGCGCGACCTCGCCGACGCCGCCGCCCGATGGGCCGCCCATCGGTGCAGCGGACGAAGGGAACCCTGATGGCCACGGATCCGCCTGTCCACCCGTACGAGGCGCTCACCGCTCCCGATGGGGAACAGAACAGGCCTACATCCGACACCACCACCTTCGGTGAGCACGTACACCATCCCTGGCGTCCTGGGCGATAGCGACGATGGATACCTTCCCGAAGTCACCGCAGCGCCAGACCGACAGTCGATTTCGTGGCCAAGTCAGCGAGAATGAGGGGTACTTACGTGCTCGGAAGTGAAGCGTTCGGACGGCTCTTCGAGACCTTCGAACGAACCGCGTTTCGGCTGGAGACGCTGGCCGTCTACGACGTGTCGGAGGAGCGGGAGGAGTTCGAACGCTTTCTGGCGGGTGCAGAAATGGGGCCGGACTGGGACGACAACCCGTGGGTCCGCTCGATGACGGATCAGGGCAAGCAGGTGTCCCGGGTTCATGTGCTGCGCTCGCCCTTGACCGACTATCTGCGCTACGAACTGGCCGCCTATCTCGGCAACACCAAGGCCGGGGAGTCCATCGGCATCATCGACTTGGCGGAGCAGGCCCCAACAGGGCTGCCCGACCACGACTTCTGGCTGTTCGACAACCAGGAGGCGTACCGAATGCACTACACCGTCGAGGGCACCTTTGTCGGCGGCGAACGGGTTCCCGCCCGCGATCTCGTCCAGTACCAGACCTACCGTGACCGTGCTCTGGCAGCCGCCGTGCCGTTCGCGGACTACTGGGAGCGGCGGCCGTGACTACCGGCTTCCCTTGCCCGGGGCCTCACGCGCCCCGCGGCGCCGCTGGCGGGAGGCCTTCTGCGGCTCTTACCGTGGCGAAGCGTTCGCGCCAGGGGGTGCCTTCGGGGAAGTAGTGGGTGTCGGTGTCCTGGAGCCAGTTCTCGTACGCCGTGGCCCGGCGGCACTCGGCGCATTCCGTTTCGTCGCCCAGGGGGCGGAAGACGTGCTCCTCGCCGGAGCCAGAGCCGGAGCCTGGGCCTGGGCCTGAGTCGGAGCCCGAGCCGGAGCCCGAGCCCGCGCAGGTGATCAGGTCGCGGACCGGGGAGGGGGCGGGGGTGGAAGCGGGGCGGGGTGCGGGTACGGGAGCGGGTTCCGGGCACTTCTGGGTCAGGCGGTAGCGGAGGAAGCCGACCGCCGAGCGGACGCCGCCCTCCGGGCGCTCGGCCAGTAATGCCTGGCGGAGGTCGGCTTCGCCCAGGCCGCGTTCCAGCCACTTCACCGCCTCCTGCGCCAGGGCGCGCGCCTCACGGACTCCCAGGTGCAGTTCGCGGCGGGTGTGGCGCAGGGAGAGCAGGATGCGTTCGGCCAGGGCCAGTTGGGCCGGGTTCGGGGAGGAGGAGGGGGAGAGGGAGAGGGAGGAGGAGGGGGAGGGTGAAGCCGCCGGGGTGGGGGATGAGGGTGTCTCGGATGGCGCCGGGGAAGAGGCCGGGGAGGGATTCGGGGGCTGCGGGGCGTCTGCGGTGGACTGCGGGTCCCGCTCCGCTTCGGAGGGTGGGTGGGAAGTGGTCTTATCTCTGTTGTCTTCTACCGGTTGATAGCCAGCGGTCTGCCGAGGGGTCGGCCGACCGACCGTCGGAGACTGCTCACTCGGTGGTGAGAACGCGGAGGGACCCTCTCTCAGGGCCGCCGCCTCGGCGCTCGTCAGGGGGACGTTCGTGAACAGCTGCTCGGTGGTCCAGCGGCCACCCTCGCCCTGGCTCCTCCACTCGTGCACGAAGCCGTTCTCGATCAGCTGCCCCTTCGCCCGCTGGTACGAACGGCCCGTCATGTCCAGCCGGTTGGCCAGCTCGCTCAAGGGGCGGTTCCTGGCGGACTCGGGGAGGCCCTGGACGTACAGGAGAAGGATCTTCGCATCGCTGCTCATCCGCCGCGTACGCACGACGTTGTTCGATGCCTTCGTATAGCCCGAAGAGGGCGCGATAACATGACGCAGCATTTCCGGTTGCCTCGCAGTGGCACTGGTGGTGTAGGCCCTCGTGTGGTGTTCCCGCACCATCGGGGGCCGCTCCATGCGCCTACGCGCACACAGAGGGTGATTACCCCGTCACCGTACCGCACCGGTCCCATCTCCCACCACACGAGCGGGACTTACGCCAGCCGGAGCGAGCCGTGCCGGTGGTACGCCGGTGGGATCTCCGCAGGACAGGGGGATCTCCACAGGACAGGGGGCCTGCCGCCTGTCCGCCCATTGCGTTCGTACGCGCGATTTGACTTGCTCCTACATATCGAGAAAGCTAGATGCATACAGTGAGGCCGGTGGGCCCACGGAGACCCGAAGACCCGAGGACCCGAAGAATCAAGGATTCACAGAGAGGCGCCCCCATGGACCCCCTGGCCGTGCACAAGGCCCTCGCCAATCCTGCCCGGCTGCAGTTCATGCAGTGGCTGAAGGACCCCGAGAAGTACTTCGACGAGGACTCCTACACGCAGCAGGGGCTGGGCTTCCACATCGGCGTATGCGTGGGCGACATCCAGAAGCGGGCCGGGCTCGCCCAGTCCGTGGTGTCCGGCTACCTCCAGACCCTCAGAGACGCGGGCCTCCTCACCTCGGAGCGCGTCGGCAAGTGGACGTACTACCGGCGCAACGAGCCGGTGATCGCCGAGTTCGCCGCCCACGTACGCGACGAGCTGTAACACCCCGCGCACCCACGAGGTCGTTCCTGCGGCTCAATGTATCTACTTTTCTAGATTTGAAGAAAGGCCGTGATGAGAAAGACCTCCGCCGCCGTCCTGGTGCTCGCCCTGGGCGTGTTCGGCATCATCACCACCGAGATGGGCATCGTCGGTGTGCTCCCCCAGCTCTCCGCCGAGCTCGGCGTCCAGCCCTCCACCGCCGGCTGGCTCGTCGGGGCGTTCGCCCTGGTCATCGCGGTGACCGGGCCCTTCACCACACTGCTCGCCTCCGGGATCAACCGCAAGAAGGTGCTCGCCGCCGCGATCGCGGTGTTCGCCCTCTCCAACGCCGTGTACGCCCTCACCACCCAGTACGAGGTGATGCTCGCCTTCCGCGTCATCCCGGCCGTCTTCCATCCGGTCTTCTTCTCGGTCGCGCTGGCCACCGCCGCCCGCATGGCCATGACCAAGGACAGCGAGGGCGCGGTCGACGCGGTGGACCCGGACGGCTCCAAGGCCGCCACGCGGGCGACGACGACCGTCTTCGCCGGTGTCACCGTCGGGTTCGCCTTCGGGGTGCCGCTGACCTCGTACCTCGCCGAGCACCTGTCGCTCTCCACGGCCTTCTGGTTCGCCGCGCTCGTCAATCTCGTCGCGTTCCTCGGAATCCTGCGCCTGCTCCCGGACATGCCGGTCGGACAACGCGTCTCGTACGGAACCCAGTTGAGCGTCCTCAAGCAGTCCCGGATGTGGCTGACCATCACGTCGGTCGTGTTCATCTTCGCGTCGATGTTCTCCGTCTACGGCTACTTCGCGGAGTACCTGGGCGAGGTCACCGGCATGAACGGCTCCTGGGTCAGCGCCATGCTGATGGCCTTCGGCATCGTGATGATCCTCGGCAACTTCGCCTTCGGCAGCCTGCTCCAGAGGAACCTCACCCGTACCGCGCTCGCCTATCCGGTCCTCTGCCTGCTCGTCTACGTACTCGTCTACGCGATCGGGCCGCGGTTCGCCCCGATGGTCGTGGGCGTACTGGTCTGGGGAGCCGTGCACTCCGGCGGGCTCATCGTCACCCAGAGCTGGCTGGGCCGCGACGCGCGTGACGTCCCCGAGTTCGGCAACAGCCTCTTCATCTCCTTCTCCAATCTCGGCATCACCCTCGGCACCGCAGTCGGCGGATGGGTCATTTCCTCCGCCGGTACGCGCCGGCTGCCCTGGGCGGGAGCCGGATTCGCCGTCGCCGCGCTGGTCGTCATGCTGGTGCGCCTGAGCCTGGACCGGGCCGGGAAGCGGGCGTCGCGGATCGAGCCGGTACCTGCCTGAGGGGTCGCGGGACCGGTGCCGCAGGTCCGTAGCCACGAGTCCGCAGCCACGAGTCCGCTGTCACAGGTCCGCTGCCGCAGGTCCGTTGTCACATACCCTCCGTATGCTCCTGCCCCATGGCACAGACACTGATGATCTACAACGGCACGACCGACGAGACGGCGGACGAGCCGCGCACCGGAGGGATACCTCTCGTCCCCGCGGACTTCTCGTGGCCGCACTGCGACACCTGCGACGGCGCGATGAAGTTCCTGGCGCATCTGCCGGTCGAGCAGGGGGTGGTGTCCGTGTTCCAGTGCGAGAACGACCCCGGCCTGTGCGAGGAGTGGGAGGCCTTCGAGGGAGGCAATCGGGCCTTTCTGTTCCCGCGCGAGGGGCTGGTACCGGCAGCCGTCCCGGCCGAGGGCGAGACCCTGCTGGGCGCGGTCTCGGCGATCAGGCTGGAGACCGTCGACGAGGACACGTACAACGACGCACGCGAGCAGTACCGCCTGCGCAGCGGCAGGGGGCGCCTGGTGCTGGGGTCGCTGGGCGGTGAGGCGGACTGGTTCTACGAGGACCAGTGGCCCGCGTGCCCCGGCTGCGGGCAGCTCATGACGTTCGTCGCGCATCTGGAGGAGGGCAACGACAGTGCGACCGCCGCCAACTTCGGCGGAGGCTGCGGGTACGTCCTGGTGTGCGACCCGTGCCGGTCTGCCGCGTTTCTCACGCAGAGCTGACGGAACAAGTCCGGTGCCGTCCGGAGTTCTGAGGACATGCCTACCTCACGCGTAGTCCTTCTGCTGTCCGGCAGCCTGCGGGCCGGGTCCTCCAACGAGACCGTGCTGCGCACCGCCGGGGACGTGGCCCCCGCCTCCGTACGCACGGTCTTCTACGAGGGCCTGGGGGAGCTGCCCCACTTCAACCCCGACGACGACACCGATCCACTGCCGAAGCCGGTGACGGAGATGCGGGCCGCGATCGACGCCGCCGACGCGCTGCTGATCTGTACGCCGGAGTACGCGGGGACGCTGCCCGGGTCGTTCAAGAACCTCCTCGACTGGACCGTCGGCGGCACCGAGATCGGTGACAAGCCCGTCGCCTGGCTGAACGCCGCCGCGCCCGGCCGGGGTGAGGGGGCATCGGCGACCCTTCGCAGTGTGCTCGGCTACACGGGTGCGGCCGTCGTGGACGCGGCCTGCGTACGGGTCTCGCTCGACCGGAACACCGTCGGCGCGGACGGGATCAGCACCGATCCGGAGATCCGCCGGCAGCTGGCGGGCACGCTCGACGCCCTGGTGGACGCGGCGGCCTCCGCCGCTGACGCTCCCCCTGCCCTGTAGGTCCGTTGACGCTCCCGCCGAGGGGCCCGACGAACGAACGGAAGTCCGTCCACCCATGCGTACTCGCGTGCCCCGCCGTGCCGCACTCACCTCCCTGACGGGACTCGCCGCGCTCCCCCTCGCCGGGTGCGGGACGGACAGCGACAGACCGAAGGCGCGGCTCCTACCGGCTCGGGAACCGGCTCGGGCTCCGGCTCGGGCGCGGGCTCGGGCTCGGGCTCCGGCTCCGGCAGTCCGGAGCGGCCGGCCGGGCGTCGAACCGGGCGTGATTTCCGCGCACTTGAGCGCAGGTACGATGCCCGGCTGGGCGTCTACGCGCTCGACACCGGCACCGGCCGGTACGTCACCCACCGGCCCGACGAGCGCTTCGCCTACGCCTCGACCTGCAAGGCCCTCCTTGCCGCTGCCGTCATGGACAGGATCTCCCTCAAGCAGCTCGACCGGCGCGTACGGTACGGGCGCGAGGTGCCCGTCGGACACTCGCCGGTCACCGAGCGGAACGTCGGTGCCGGACTGACCCTGCGGGAGCTGTGCGACGCCGCCATCCGGTACAGCGACAACGGTGCGGCCAACCTGCTCTTCCGTGAACTCGGCGGCCCCCGCGGGTTGCAGAGCGCGCTCGCCGCCCTCGGTGACCGCGTCACCCGCTGCGACCGCTACGAGGTCGAGCTGAGCGACGCCGTGCCCGGTGACCTCCGCGACACCAGCACCGCGCGCGCCCTCGCCACCGATCTGCGCGCCTACGTCCTGGACGACGCCCTCTCCCCCGGCAAGCGCGCCCTGCTGACCGACTGGCTCAAGCGCAACACCACCGGCGACCGGACCATCCGCGCCGGGGCCCCGGCGGGCTGGCAGGTCGGCGACAAGACCGGTACCGGCGGCTACGGCACCCGTAACGACATCGCCATCGTGTGGCCCCCCGACGCCGCACCGATCACCATCGCCGTACTCTCCCGGCGTGACACGCGGGACGCGGAGCGCGACGACGCCCTCATCGCCGGTGCCGCCGAGGTGGCACTCGACGCCCTGGCCTGAGCCCGGCGTCCTGGGGCCGCGTCAGCGTGTACTCGGCGGTTCGGGGGACGGCGGTACGGGGGCCGGGGCCCCTGCGGCCGGGTTCTCGGCGGTCAGGTAGCGCTGGACCGTCGGGGCCAGCCAGTCCGTGATCTCGTCACGGGTCATGGCGGCGGTGACCGGGAACCGCAGCACATAGCGGGTCAGTGCCATCCCGAGCATCTGGGAGGCGACCAGGGCCGCGCGTACGGGGGCCGTGGTCGGGGCGGGGCAGATGCGGGCGGCCAGCGGCAGCAGCTGCTGCTTGAAGATCTCCTGCATGCGCTCCGCGCCCGCCTGGTTGGTGACGCCGACCCTGAGCAGCGCGGTCAGGGCGCCGCTCTGCTCCCAGAGGTCGACGAAATGGCCCACGAGCGTGCGGCCCACCTCCGCCTCGGGAACCGTCAACAGATCGGGAAGGCGCAGGTCGACCGTGCAGGCGGCCTCGAAGAGCTGCTCCTTGTTGCCGTAGTAGCGCATCACCATCGACGGATCGATACGCGCGTCCTTGGCGATCGCCCTGATCGTGGCTCGTTCGTAGCCATCGGCCGCGAAGCGTTCGAGGGCCGCGGTGAGAATGCTCGCGCGGGTGGTGTCGGAGCGGCGGGACCGCGGTTCCGGCGTCGGGTCCTGCTTCGCGTCTCGCGTCATGTCAACAACCGTAGGCCAACGGACGAAGGCCAACAAGCGGAGGCCAACAGCCGTAGGCCAACAAGCGTTGACAGCCTAGGAGCAGGGTTCTACCGTTGACAACAAGCGTTGACCCACAGTCGTTGACCCACAAGCGTTGACCAACTGGCGTTGACCACGGGAGGCCACCATGAACGGCACCGTCACCATCGTTGGATCAGGACCCACAGGACTGCTGCTCGCCGGCGACCTCGCCGCCGCGGGCGTGCCCGTCACCGTCATCGAGAAGCGCCCCGCGGGCATCAGCAACCTGACCCGCGCCTTCGCCGTGCACGCCCGCACCATGGAACAGCTCGACGCGAGGGGCCTCGCCGACGAGCTCGTCACGACCGGGCGCAAGGTCACCGAACTGCGGTTCTTCGGCTCGCTCGCCCTCGACCTCTCCAGGCTCCGTACCCGTTTCCCGTATCTGCTGGCCACACCGCAGTTCGAGGTGGAGAAGCTCCTGCTGCGCCGCGCGGTCGAGCACGGGGTCACCTTCCGGCACGGGGCGCGGGTCACCGGGGTCTCGCAGGACGACGAGGGCGTCACGGTCGAGTTCGCCGGTCAGGACGGAACCACCGAAACCCTTCGCTCCGCCTACGTGGTGGGCGCGGACGGCATCCACAGCGCCGTCCGGGAGGCGATCGGGCTGCCCTTCCCCGGCCACTCCGTGATCAAGTCGATCGTGCTCGCCGACGTCAGGCTGACCGAGGAGCCGGCCCGCGCGGTGGCGGTCAACGGTTCGGGGCAGGCCGTCGCCTTCGCCGCCCCGTTCGGCGACGGCTACTGGCGCGTGGGCGGCTGGCTCCGCGTCCACCCCGACGCCGCCGATGACGAGCCCGTCGACCTGGCCGAGGTGCGCGCCGTCGTCGAGCGGGTCTTCGGCACCGACTTCGGTATGCACGACGCCCGTTGGACGTCCCGGTTCCACAGCGACGAGCGGCAGGTCCCCCGGTACCGGGTCGGCCGCGTGCTGCTCGCGGGAGACGCCGCGCACACCCACTCGCCCGTGGGCGGCCAGGGCATGAACACCGGCCTCCAGGACGCCGCGAACCTGGGCTGGAAGCTCGCCGCCGTCATCAACAGCCAGGAAGCGGAAGGGCTGTTGGACACCTATCACGCGGAGCGGCACCCCATCGGCCGGGACGTGATCCGCAGCAGCGGCGGCATGCTGCGCTTCGCGATGGCGCACACCCCCGCCTGGCGCGCGCTGCGTACCGTCGCCGCCCTCACCGTCGGCCGGCTGCCCGCCGCCGCCACCCGCCGTCTGCTCGGGAGGCTGAGCGGGATCGGCTACGCGTACGGACCGGGAGTCAGGCGGGTCCCCGACATCCGGCTCCAGGAAGGACGGATGTACGAGGCCCTGCGCGCCGGGAAGTTCGTACGGGTCCTGCCGCGCGGGCGGACGGAACCGGGTGACGAGCGCACGGCCGTCGTCCACTGGGCGAGCGACCGGAGGGACACGCTCCTGGTCCGCCCGGACGGCTACACCGCCTGAGCCGTCCGGGGTGCCCCTCGGTGTTCAGCCGCGCCACGGCCGCGGCTCAGCGGTCGGCCCAGGCGCGGCTCGGCGGAGGCTCAGCGGTCGGCCCAGGCGCGGCTCGGCGGGGGCTCAGCAGTGGCTTTGCGGTGGCTCGGCGGTGGAGGCTCAGGAACGGCTCGACTGCGGTGGCTCAGTGGTGGCGCGCTCCTCCGTCGCGGTTCAGGCGCTCCACGGCTCCGGTCAGCCCCTGCCACGCCTGCTCCGCGTCCTCCGTCGCCGCGTGCGGCGCGCGGAACACGTCGAGGCAGGCGGCCACATCGTCGAAGTCCCAGCGGAGCGCGTAGTGGGCGAGCAGTTCCCGGTCCGGGTGGTGGCCGGTCAGCTCCTCGTAGCGGGCGAGGTCGTCGGGGTCCGGGGCACAGAGCCAGAGATCCCGTTCGGGCACCGCCAGGGCGACGGTGTCCCAGTCGAGCAGCAGGGTCCGGCCGCCCGGGTCCATGACGTTCCCGGGGTGCGGTTCGCCGTGCGTCACGACCGTGGCGGGCGCCTGCCGGATCAGCCGCTCGGTCCGCCCGTCGAACTCGGCGAGCCGGTCCCGGAGCCCCCGGGCGCTGTCCGTCAGGAGCGCGCGGCAGCGTTCGGCGTACGGGCCGTGCTCCGGCGTGAAGGCGTCGTGAGGCGCGCAGAGCGCCGCTTCCAGCGGGGCGCGATCCGGAAGTCCCGGGCGGTGCACGGGCGTTGCGTCCGGCGGCGGCGTACGGTGCAGTGCCGCCAGCCGCTCCACGAGCGTGCGGCGGCGCTCCGGCGCCAGCACCTGCCCGAAGTGTCCCGCGGGCAGCTCCAGATGGGGGAAGACGCTCACCGCGTACCTGTCCCCGAGCCGGCGCACGGTCTCCCCCACGCCTGCCCCCACGCCCGCCCCCGTGCCCGTGCTCGCCCCCGTGCCCGCCCCCACGCCCGTCCCGGCCCCGGACGTCCGGAGGGGCGCGACGACGAAGTCCAGGCCCGCCTCCGCGCTCAGGGAGGCAGCCGTGTCCATCGCGCGCCGCAGCCCTGCCCAGGCCGCTTCCACGCCCTGGCCGCAGTACGGCTTGTGCGCCAGGTCCGCCACCGTCACGAACCAGCGCCGCCCGTCGGCGGCGAGCGCTGTCCAGTGGTGATCGCCGAACCCGACAGGCGTGTACGTGAGCGACGCGGGGGCCACGGCCCAGGCGGCGAGGGCGTCCGCGAGGGCGGAGACATCGAGATCGGTGGGCTGATCCTTCATGCCGGTCACCCTAACGAAGCTGTCGGACCGCCTGCTTCCGGTCCTCGCCCGTCATCCGGCCGTGCCCGTGACCAGGGTCTGGAGCGCCGGAGCGTACAGGTCCGCCAGGTGTTCGGCGGTGGCCGTGGAACCCGCGCCCTCACGGTGGAGGCTGAGCGTGGCGCCCAGGCCGAGGAGATGGCCCGCGATCAGCTCGGCGCGCAGGGTGCGTTCGCGGCCGGGGAGCCGGGCGGCGAGGTGCTGGGTGATCTGTTCGTGGAAGCGGTCGCGCAGGAGGGAGCGCTCGTCGGTGTTGCCGAGGGAGAAGACGACCCGGAGCAGCGGGTCCCGCTGCCGCTCCCGCCGGTGGCGCACGAGCGCGAGCACCATGTGGCGGCCGAGCCTCTCCAACGGGGCGTCGAACAGCTCCTCGGCGTCGGGGCCGAAGTCGGCCACCGTGTTGAAGAGGTCTTCCTTCCGCCCGAAGTGCTTGACCACCAGGGACGGGCTGACCCCGGCGTCGGCCGCGACCGCCCTGATGGTCACCTCCGCGTACGGGCGCTGGGTGAACGCCCGCCGTGCGGCCCGCAGGATCGCGTCCTTGCCCGAGCCGGAATCGGAGCCGGGAGCCCCCGCCCGGGTGTCCGTCGTGGACCGGCCGCCGGTCATGCGCCCTCCTGGATCGGGATCGTCCGCGCACCGGCCTTCCGGTTCTCGCGGGTCGTTCCGACCGTACCCGCCTTCCCCCGGCCGCCCGGACCCGGCAGGCAGAGCGTGACGGCGAGGGCGAGCAGGGAGGCGCCCGCCGCGATCAGGAAGACCAGCCGGTACGCCTGGAGCGTGGGCGCCGTGGCACCGCCCACCTCGAAGGTGAGGCCGGCGAGGACGGCGGCGACCGTCGCGCTGCAGAACGCCTGCCCGATCGACCTCATCAGCGTGTTCAGACCGTTGGCCGCCCCCGTCTCGCTCACCGGGACCCCGCGCATCACCAGCGCGGGCAGCGCCGAGTACGCGATGGCGGTGCCCGAGGCGACGACCGTCGCGCCCGCGATGATGAGCCACAGGCTGTGGCTCGTGAAGTACCGCACCCCGTATCCGACGGCCATGATCGCGGCGGCCAGCAGCAGGCTGACCCTGGGTCCGTACGCGGCGGAGATCCGCGCCGACACGGGCGACAGCGCCACCATCGCCAGGCCCCCGGGCAGCAGGCACAGCCCGCTGACGACGAGCGAGGCGCCGAGCCCGTACCCCGTCGCCTTCGGCTCCTGCACCATCTGCGCCGTGACCAGGGAGTTGGCGTAGAACGCGAAGCCGATGAGCAGCGCCGCGACGTTGGTGAGCAGGACGGCCGGGCGGGCCGAGACCCGCAGGTCGACCATCGGGTCGCGGACGCGGAGCTCGTACGCCCCCCAGAGCAGGCCGACGACCACGGCGGCGGCCAGCAGCCCGGTCGTACGCGCCGAGGTCCACCCCCAGTCCGCCCCCCGGGTGACCGCGAGCAGCAGGCTGACCAGGGCCGCCGACAGTCCGAGCGCCCCCACGGCGTCGAACCGGCCGCGGGAGCGGAGCGATGATTCCGGTACGAGCCGGAGCACCAGCACGATGTCGATGACGCCGATGACGCCCGAGACCCAGAACATGGTGTGCCAGTCGAAGTTCTCCATGACGAGCGCCGCGACCGGCAGACCCACGGCCGCGCCGATCCCGAGCGTCGAACTCATCAGCGCGACGGCGGACAGCACGCGCTCCGGAGGCAGTTCGTCCCGCAGGATGCTGATGCCCAGCGGGACGACGGCGAGCGCCGCGCCCTGCAACGCCCGGCCGGTGATCAGCACGCCGATGTGCGAGCTGACCGCGCACAGCACCGAGCCGAGGACCAGCACCCCGAGCGAGCCCACCAGCACGCGCCGCTTGCCGTACATGTCACCGACCCGGCCGAGCACCGGCGTGAACACCGCGCCCGTCAGCAGCGTCACGGTGACCAGCCAGCTCGCGGCGGCGGGCGTGGCACCGGTGAGCTCCGGGATGTGCGGGAGGAGCGGGACGACGATCGTCTGCATGACCGCGACGACGACCCCGCAGAAGGCCAGGACGCCCACGGCGAAGCGGGGGTGGGGGGCGGCTGTTGCTGGTGGGTCCGCGGGCATGCGATCTCCGTACGGCGTCCGGCGGGGAGGGGCTGGTCCGGTCGGGGCTGATCCGGTCCGGTCGGGGCCGGAGAGGACAGGGGGTGCGCGAGCGAGTGGGATGCGCGAGCGAGAGGGGTGCACAAACGTTCACCTCCAGGGTAAACGCTTGTGCACCCCCTGCGCACGGCTTGTGTCCGAGGAAGCGCGTTAGCCTCGGTGGCGAGACCTGACGACGGCCTCGGTGGCGAGAGCCGAGAACACGAGAGCGAAGGTGGCGGCAATGGCGAAGGTTCCGGCAGCGGCGGTGGCGGCGAGCGGACTCGTCGGGGGTTACGGCGTCGCCCGCTGGACCAAGAAGCGCCCGCTGGGCGGGGTCGCGCTCGCCGCCGCCGGGTCGCTCGCCGCGTACGAGTGGAACCGGCAGGCGGGACCGCGTGCCGCCGCCGGGCTGACCGTCGCCTATGTCGCCGCGTTCGCCGGATCGCACCCGCTCGCCAAGAAGGTCGGCGCCTGGCCCGCCGTGTTCGCCGTCGCGGGTGGCGTGGCCGCCGCGTCGTGGGCGGTCACCCGCCGCGCGGCCTGACGAAGGACCGCCGGGCGAGGAGCCGCCGAACGGGAGCGGCCTCGGACATGAGTGGGGCCGGGCGCAGAAACGCGCGCCCGGCCCCACTCATGTCCGCCCCGCGTGTCCGCGTGGCCCCGCTCGTATTCCGCCCCGCGCGCTCGTACGCCCCGCTCCGGGGCCCGGCCCGGGTCCACGCGGAACGCGCCCCTCACGCCCCTCACAACCCGATCGCGTACGCCCCGATCGCCGCGTACGCCCCCGATCGCGTACGCCCCGATCGGCCTACGCCCCCACCGCGCGCGACACCGAATAGATCACCAGCCCCGCCAGCGCGCCGACCACCGTGCCGTTGATCCGGATGAACTGGAGGTCACGGCCGATGTGCGCCTCGATCTTCTTCGAGGTCTGGTCCGCGTCCCAGCCCGCCACCGTGTCGCTGATCAGTGAGGTGATCTCCGCGCGGTACGTCGTGACGACGTACGCCGCCGCGTCCTCCAGCCAGCCGTCCACCTTGGCCTGGAGGCGCTCGTCCGTCGCCAGCCGGGCGCCCAGCGACATCAGCGAGGCGCGGGCCCGCAGCCGCAGCTCGCTCTGCTCGTCCTCCGCCGCCGCGATGATCATCGTGCGGACGGAGGACCAGGCCGACGCGATGACGTCCTGGACCTCACGACGGCCCAGGATCTCCGACTTCAGCCGCTCCACCCGGGCCCGGGTGTCGGAGTCCGACTGGAGGTCGGCCGCGAAGTCCGTCAGGAAGGTGTCGATCGAGCCGCGCGCCGGATGGCCGGGCATGTCCCGCATCTCCGTGACGAAGCGCAGCAGCTCCTTGTAGACCCGCTCACCCACCCGCTTGTCCACGAACCGGGGTGTCCACCCCGGGGCGCCGCCCTGCACCGCGTCCATCACCGAGTCGCCGTGCTCGACCAGCCAGTCGTGCGCCCGCGCGCAGACGAGGTCCACGACCCTGCGGTGGCCACCGTCCGAGACGACCTTCTCCAGCATCTTGCCGAGTCCGGGGCCGACCTCCGCCGCGTCCGCCCGCCGGGTGATCGCCTCGCCGACCACCGCCTGGACGTCGGAGTCCCGCAGGACGGTCAGGGCCCCGCGCAGCGCGGTCGCCAGTTCGGCGGTGACACGGTCCGCGTGCTCCGGCTCCGCCAGCCAGGCGCCGAGCCGCCGGCCGACACCGAGAGCGTGAATTCGGTCACGAACGACCCCCGGGGAGAGAAAGTTTTCCCCGACGAAGGAACCAAGTGACGCTCCGAGCTGATCCTTCTTGGTGGGGATGATGGCGGTGTGGGGGATGGGCAGGCCGAGCGGGCGCCGGAAGAGCGCCGTGACGGCGAACCAGTCCGCCAGCGCGCCCACCATTCCCGCCTCGGCAGCCGCCGCGACGTAGCCCGGCCAGCCGCCCACCCCCGCGTTCTTCGCCCATGTGGCGAGGACGTACACGAGCGCGACGAGCAGAAGGAGGCCGGTCGCTGTGGTCTTCATACGGCGTACTCCGCGCCGCTTCTCCTCGTCGGCGGCGGTGTACGCGAACGAGGCGAGCGGCGTGGACGCCCGGCGCCCGGACCCCGGCGCACCGCCCCGGCCGTCCCCGGGAGCGCCACCCGGGCCGTCCCCGGAAGCACCGCCTGACGCACCGCCCGGCCCGCCGTGCCCGGCCGAACCGCCGCGCCCGCCCGGACCGGACGAACCGCCCGGACCGGTCGGGGGCGCCGGGTCCGCCGAGGCACCCGGGCCCTGTGGACCCTCCACTGACTTCTGCACCGCGTCCTGCTCTCCGGCTCCGGCCCGTTCCATCCGCTCCACCCGTCCGCGTACGCATCTCCCCCGTGCCGTACGCATTGTCCCTACCTCACCTACTCCCGGGCCGCACGTCGAGTTCCCCGCGACCTGTCGCATCATGGGACCAGCCCGATCAGCACAAGGAGACACACCGCACATGCCCAGGCGCCAGGGGTATGCCCTGCTCACCGCCCTTGTCGCGGGCACCGCCGCACTCGCCGCCGCCGCGGCGTTCGGTACGACGCTGTTCTCCGGCCCCCGCCCGGCACCGCTCAGCGGCGCCGAGACGCACGCGGCGGCGCGCAACCCCGCCGCCCCGGCCAACTCCACCGGCACCTGGGTCGCCACCTGGACCGGAGCCGCCGTCAGCGCCGAACCGGGCACCGGACATGGCTTCCCCGGGCGCACCATCCGTAACACCGTGCACACCAGCATCGGCGGTGACGCCGTCCGCATCACCCTCTCCAACCTCTTCGGCGCGGCCCCCCTCGTCGTCGACCAGGCCACGGTCAACACCCGCCCGGTCACCTTCAAGGGCGCCCCCACCGTCACCATCGCCGCGGGCGGACAGGTCATCAGCGACCCGGTCGTGGTGCCCGTCGCCCCGGACGCCGACCTGCTGGTCAGCCTGCGCACCCCGCGCGGGGGCGGGCCCGTCACCTTCCACCCGAACGCGCACCAGACGTCCTACCTGGCCGACGAACACGGCACCTGGAGCACCACCCGGTGGCGCTACCTCACCGCCGTCGACGTCCGCAACGAGTCCGCCGCCGGCGCGGTCGTCGTGCTCGGTGACTCGATCACCGCGGGCAGCGGCTCCACCACCGACGCCAACGCCCGCTGGACCGACGTCCTGAGCGACCGGCTGCGCGGCACGTACGGCGTCGCCAACCAGGGCATAGCGGGGAACCGGCTCCTGCGCGACGGACTCGCCCGGAGCGGCGGCCAGGGCGGGACCGGCCGCTTCGAGCGGGACGTGCTGTCGGTGGCCGGGGCGAAGACCGTGTTCGTCGCGCTCGGCATCAACGACGTGCAGCAGGCCCCGCAGGAGACGGACCCGCAGCGCGTCGTGGACGGCCTCCGCGCCCTCACCCAGCGGGCGCACGCCCGCGGGCTACGGGTCGTCGGGGCGACGCTGACGCCGTACGAGGGGTACCGGACCTGGTCCCCCGCGCGCAACGCCGTACGGCAGGCCGTCAACGAGCGGATCAGGGCGGGCGGGATCTTCGACGCGTACGTCGACTTCGACCGGGCGGTGCGGGACCCGTACGCGCCCAACCGCCTCCTGCCGTCGTTCGACTCCGGCGACCATCTGCACCTCAACGACGACGGCTACCGCACCCTGGGCCGTCACATCGACCTCAAGGCCCTGACAGGGGCCCCGAGGTCCGACGCGTTCTGACGCACCGCCGCCCGCCGGAGCGGGCGGGGGCGCTCAGCCCAGCTCCTTGCGGCTGCCCCCGTCCGCGCCCCGGTCCCGGTCCAGCTCCCGCTGCCGCGCCAGTTCCGCGTCCTTCAGCCGCTGCCGCTCCGCCTTGGTCCGCTTGCGCTCCACACCGACGCCGCCCATCAGCGCGAACCCGGTGATCCGCACCCTCGGGGCGTCCGCGTCCGGTTCGCCCCCCTCGTTCGAGCCCTCGCCGAAGCCGCCCATGATGCCGATGCCCTTGACCTCGACGTTCAGCTCCGGCGGCGCCGTCACATGCAGTCCGCCCATGATCGTGAAGCAGCGGATCACGATCTCGCGGTCCTCGAAGTTCGCCTCGCGCAGATCGATCTCGCCGCCGCCCCACATCGCGAACGCGGTGAACTTCCGGCCCACCGTCCAGCGCCCCTTGCGGTTGAACCCGCCCCAGAACGCGAAGGCCCCGTTCGACGTCGCGGCACCCCCGACCCGGGACGGCCAGTTCCGCGACGCACCCGGCCGCGCGGGCGAGGCCGCGCCGGCGGGCGCCACGAAGGTACCCGGCGCCGGGAGGTCCCGGACCAGCGGCTCCAACTCCCCATGCGTACGGGCCTTGAAGGCCGCGTCGAGGCGCTGCTCGAACTCCTCCATCTCCAGCCGTCCCTCGGCCACCGCCTCGCGCAGAGTCTCGGCGATGCGTTCACGTTCGGCGTCGGAGGCACGCATTTCCGGAAGTTCACTTGTCATACCGCGCAGCCTATTGAAAGCATCCGCTCCCGTCACAGCAGAGCAGCCCACACCACCCGCGCGCCGCGCCCTGCCACCTCAGCGCCCGCACGCCGCGCCTCACCGCCCGCACGCCCCGCGCACACGCCCGGCGGCGGCGCTCAGGGAGCCGACGCGTACATCTTCGCGATCACGGCCTCGATGTCGGGCTCCCGCACCGACAGGTCGACCAGCGGATAGCGCTCCGCGATCCGCGCCACCAGCGGGGCGGCCGACACCGACGCGGGGAAGGTCAGCCACTGCCGCGGCCCCTCCACCTTCACCACCCGCACCCCCGGGACGGAACCCGCCCCCTCGCCCTCCGCCGAGCCCGAATCCAGCTCGATCGGCGGGAGTTCACGTTCCAGATCGACCACGAGCGTCCGCTCGCTCTCGCCCACCTCGTGGAGTCCGGCGAGCGCCCCGTCATACATCAGCCGGCCGTGGTCGATCACCATGACCCGCTTGCACAGCTGCTCGATGTCGGTCAGATCGTGCGTGGTCAGCAGCACGGTCGTGGACCGCTCGGCGTTCAGATCCCGCAGGAACTGCCGGACCTTGGCCTTGGAGATCACATCGAGGCCGATCGTCGGCTCGTCCAGATACAGCACCTCGGGATCGTGCAGCAGCGCCGCGGCGATGTCCCCGCGCATCCGCTGCCCCAGCGAGAGCTGACGTACCGGCACCTCCAACAGCTCGCCCAGATCGAGGAGTTCGACGCACCGGTCCAGGTTCTCCCGGAAGCGGCGGTCCGGGATGCGGTACATCCGGTGCATCAGCCGGTACGAGTCCCGCAGCGGCAGGTCCCACCACAGCGTGGTGCGCTGCCCGAACACCACGCCGATCCGGTGCGCCAGCCGCGTACGCTCCCGGGACGGGTCGATGCCCGCCACCCGCAGGCTGCCCCCGCTCGGCGTGAGGATCCCCGTCAGCATCTTGATCGTGGTCGACTTGCCGGCCCCGTTCGGGCCGATGTACCCGACCATCTCGCCGCGCGACACACGGAAGCTGATCCCGTCGACCGCCCTGACCTCGCGCCGCTCCCGGCGCAGGAAGCCCGTTCTGCGGCGTACGTCGAAGACCTTCTCGACGCCGTCGAGCGCGATGAAGTCCGCGTCGCCGCCCCTGCCCGCGCAGCTGCGCGTGCTCTTCCCCGTGCCCGTGCCCGTGCCCGTATCCGTGTCCGTGTCCGAACCCATGCTCCGTCTCTCTCCCTCGGTGTCCTGATCCCCCGGACCGGGCCTCTCAGCTGCCCGTGCTGCGGTACGCGCGCAGCCCCGCCCGCCACGCCAGCCCCGCCAGCACCCAGCACAGCGCCGCCACCACCGGTGGCAGGAACGCCACCCAGCGCGGCAGGTCCAGCGGGTACTCCCGGCCCAGCACATACAGCGCGGGGAGCCAGCTGACGAAGGCCAGCGGCACCACGAACGTGACCCCGCGCACCAGGTCCTTCGCGAAGACCGTCGGCGGGTACTGGAGCAGCGTGGTCCCCCCGTACGTGAAGGAGTTCTGCACCTCGGAGGCGTCCTGCGCGAAGAACTGGAACGCCGCCCCCGCCGCGAACAACGCCCCGAAGATCGCCGCCCCGCTCAGCACCATCAGCGGCAGCATCACCACCTTCAGCGGCGTCCACGCGATGTCCAGCGACACCAGCGCGTACCCGAGCACCAGCAGCCCCTGGGTGACCCGCCCCAGTCTGCGCAGCGCGAACCGGTCCGCCGCCACCTGCGCCAGTACCGGGACCGGGCGCACCAGCAGGATGTCCAGCGTCCCGTCCCGCACCCGCCTGCCCAGCCGGTCCATCGACCCCAGTGCCAGATCGGCCAGCCCGAACGCGGTCGCCGCCGTTCCGTACAGCAGGGCGATCTCGGGCAGCGTGTAGCCGCCCAGCACGTCGATGTGCGAGAACATCAGCATCAGGGCGATGAAGTCGAACGCCGTCACCGCGAAGTTCCCGAACGTCGTCATCACGAACGAGGCGCGGTACGCCATCGTCGAGCGCAGCCACATCGCCACGATCAGCCCGTACGCCCGGAGCCCGTCGGCCACCACCCGGGCCCGCCCCGCGAAGCCGGCCGAGGGCCCGCCCGGGTACGCCTCCCACGACTCCCGCCACGCGGCCCCGTCCGGCTCCGTCCCGGAATCCTCGGCCACCGCCGTATCAGCCACCCTGAACCACCACCCTCCTGGTCGCCACGGTCTGTACCAGCCGGCCCGCCCCCAGCAGGGCCACCGCCCAGCCGGCCTGGAAGGCGTACGCCCGCACCAGCTCCCACCCCGTGTGCTTGCCGAGGAACACATCGGCGGGCACCTGGAGCAGCGAGGACCAGGGCAATGCCCGCGCCACCTCGCCCAGCACCCCGGGGAACAGGTTCAGCGGCAGCAGCATCCCCGAGAAGAACAGCCCCATCAGCCAGGCGATCTGCATCGCGCCCGCCCCGTCCATCAGCCAGAACGCCGACAGCGCGACCAGGAAGCGCACGGCGAAGCTGACCACCACACCGAGCGCCACCGAGACGAGGAAGGCCAGCCAGGTCCACGGCGAGGAGGGCAGGGCCAGATCGAAGGCGAGCGCGCCCAGTGCCATCGGGACGATGCCGCGCCCCAGCAGATGGAACGCCGCCCGGCCCAGGTCACCCGCCAGCCACCACAGCTGGAGGTCGGCGGGCCGGTACAGGTCGACGGCGATGTCACCGGTGCGGATGCGCTCCATCAGCTCGTCCTCGAAGCCGCCGCCCATCATGGAGCAGGTCATGAGCAGCGCCTGTCCCAGCCACACATAGGT
Source organism: Streptomyces sp. NPDC001787 (assembly GCF_040297465.1). Taxonomy (NCBI): domain Bacteria; kingdom Bacillati; phylum Actinomycetota; class Actinomycetes; order Kitasatosporales; family Streptomycetaceae; genus Streptomyces; species Streptomyces sp. NPDC001787. The sequence continues at coordinate 163,824 of NZ_JBEOZE010000013.1, read as the reverse complement.
CAGCGCCTGCGAGGTGTCGTAGCCGCCGAGCTGCGGGCGCTCGTCCCACAGCGCCACATAGACGTACGCCATGATGAAACCGAAGACGGTGTTGGTGAACACACCCGCCGCCGTCGCCATCCGGTAGGTGGCATGGCGCCGGAAACCACCGGCCGCCACCACCGCGTAGAGCCGCACGTCTCCCCCATTCCCCGCCGCCACCGGGCTCCGGCACCAAAGCGCACGACCCTAGTGGAGCGCGGACGAGGGGCGCGACCGCTTTTCCCGTGCCCCCTCCTGAAGGATGATCCGATGGTTTCCTGGCGAAACGGGCACTATTGGGAGAACCGACCGCGCCCGAGGAGTCACCACCGACATGAACGACGACCCGCAGAACTGGGCCCCGCGCGACCACACAGCCGCCGCGGCCACGCCCGGTGAGGGCGCCGACGGCAGTGGTGCGCCGGGCGCGAAGGGCAGGAAGGGGCGCACGAAGCGCCCCAAGAGGACCGGCTGGCGCCGCATCATCCCCACCTGGCGCATGGTCCTCGCCACCGTGCTGGGCATCGCCCTGCTGCTCGTCGGCGGCTTCATCGCCGGGTACCAGATCGTCGACATCCCGGCCGCCAACGCGAGCGCCACCGCGCAGTCCAATGTCTACCTCTACAAGGACGGCAGCGTCATCGCCCGCGACGGCGAGGTCAACCGGGAGAACGTCCAGCTCTCGCAGGTCCCCCTCACCGTCCAGCACGCCGTGCTCGCCGCCGAGGACCGCGACTTCTACTCCGAGCGGGCCGTGGACGTGAAGGCGATGATCCGCGCCGCCTGGAACACGCTCACCGGGAAGGGCAAGCAGGGCGGCTCGACCATCACCCAGCAGTACGTCAAGAACTACTACCTCGGCCAGGAACAGACCGTCGTCCGCAAGGCCAAGGAGTTCTTCATCGCGGTCAAGCTCAACCGCGAGGAGAGCAAGGACCAGATCTTCGAGGGCTACCTCAACACCAGCTACTTCGGCCGCAACGCCTACGGCATCCAGGCCGCCGCCCAGGCGTACTACAGCAAGAACGTCGAGGAGCTCACCACCGCCGAGGGGGCCTATCTCGCCTCGCTGCTGAACGCCCCCAGCGCGTACGACGTGGTCGTCCACCCCGAGAACAAGGCCGCCGCACTCGGCCGCTGGAACTACGTCCTGGACGGCATGGTCAAGGAGGACTGGCTCAGCGGCACCGAACGCGCGGCGACCGAGTTCCCCGTGCCCGGCAAGGCCAAGCCCGCCACCGGGCTCTCCGGCCAGCGCGGCTATCTCGTCCAGGCTGTCGAGGACTACCTCACCGGCAACGGGATCATCGACGAGAAGACCCTGGCGACCGGCGGCTACCGCATCACCACCACGCTGGAGAAGAAGAAGCAGGACGCGATGGTCAAGGCCGTCGACACCCAGGTGATGTCCAAGACCAGCGACGAACGGCCCGCCGACCGGAACGTCCGCGTCGGCGGCGCCTCCATCGACCCCGGTACCGGCGAGGTCGTCGCCATGTACGGCGGCATCGACTACACCAAGCAGTACGTCAACAACGCCACCCGCCGCGACTACCAGGTCGGCTCCACCTTCAAGCCGTTCGTCTTCACCTCCGCCGTCGCCAACGACTCCACCACCCTCGACGGCCGGCGCATCACCCCCAACACCGTCTACGACGGCACCAACAAGCGCACCGTCCAGGGCCGCGACGGCTCCACCGGTTACGCCCCGGCCAACGAGGACGACGTCAGCTACGGCCCCGTCACCGTCCGCACGGCCACCGACAAGTCCATCAACGCCGTCTACGCGCAGATGGCCCAGGACGTCGGCCCCGGCAAGGTCAAGGACACCGCCGTCGCCCTCGGCATCCCCGGGAACACCCCCGACCTCACCGCGTCCCCCTCCATCGCGCTGGGCCCCGCGACCGCCAGCGTCCTCGACATGACCGAGGCGTACGCCACCCTGGCCAATCACGGCAAGCACGGCGCGTACACCCTCGTCGCCAAGGTCGGCAAGGACGGCGAGGAGATCGCCCTCCCCGGCCGGAACACCAAGCAGACCGTCTCCCGCGAAGCCGCCGACACCACCACCTCGATCCTCCGCAGCGTCGTCGAAGGCGGCACCGGCACCGCCGCCCAGGCCGCGGGCCGCCCCGCCGCGGGCAAGACCGGAACCGCCGAGGAGGACAAGGCCGCCTGGTTCGCCGGGTACACCCCCGACCTCGCGACCGTGGTCGCGGTCATGGGCCAGGACCCCGACACGGGCGCGCAGAAGCCGCTCTACGGCGCGCTGGGACTGCCCCGCGTCAACGGCGGCGGCGCCCCCGCCGCGACCTGGGCCGCCTATACCGGGGCCGCCCTGCGCTCCTCGGACGCAGCGGAGTTCGACCTCGACCTGGAGCCCGGCGCGGCGGAGACCGCCCCGCCCACCGAGGAGGACCCCGGCACCACCGAACCGGCCGAGCCGAGTGACACCCCGTCCAGCACTCCTCCGAGCAGCCCCCCGAGCAGCGCCCCCACCACCTCCGGGCCGACCGACGGCGGTACGGACACGGGCGGTACGGACACCGGCGGCACCACGGGCGGGACCGACGGAGGCACGGACACCGGCGGCCAGAGCGACGGCGGAACCGGAGGCGACGGCGGCACGGGCGGGAACGGGGGCGGGACGGACGGCGGCACCGGCACCACAGGCGGCGACGGGGGCGGCACCGGCGGCTTCACGGAAGGCGCCCGAGGCCCCCGTACGCGCGGCTGAGCACACGTACGGGGGCCTCGGGCGCCGCCTGTGGGTTTCTCCCGGAGAGATCCCCGGGCTTCCCGGGCTCAGTGCCCGGAGGTCGCCTTCAGCCCCACCACGGCGACCAGCAGCAGACACACGAAGAAGATCCGGGCGGCCGTCACCGGCTCATTGAGGATCACCATGCCGAGGACCGCGGCCCCGGCCGCACCGATACCGACCCAGACGCCGTACGCCGTACCGATCGGCAGCGTCTTCGCCGCATGGGACAGCAACACCATGCTCGCCACGATCCCGAGGCCGGTGAACACGCTCGGCCACAGCCGGGTGAACCCCTCGGTGTACTTCATTCCGATCGACCAGCCCACTTCGAGCAGACCGGCGACGATCAACAGAACCCAGGCCATGACGGCACCTCCGACGCGAACTCGCGAACAACACGGGTGCGTCGTCTTTTCCAGCCCGGTACGGCGCGTCTCGTCGGGGTCCCCCCACCGTAGCAAAGAACGCGCAAAGGCCTGGTGACACCGGTCACCAGGCCCATGCGCACCTCGTGCGGGGGGGGCGTGCCGCGGAAACGCGGGCTACAGATACAGCCCGGTCGAGTCCACCGAACCCTCGAACCGGTCCGCGGCCACGGCGTGCAGATCGCGCTCCCGCATCAGGACGTACGCCACGCCCCGCACCTCGACCTCGGCGCGGTCCTCGGGGTCGTACAGCACCCGGTCCCCCGGCTCGACCGTGCGTACGTTCTGTCCGACCGCGACCACCACGGCCCACGCCAGACGCCGGCCCACCGCCGCCGTCGCCGGAATCAGGATGCCGCCGCCGGAGCGCCGTTCGCCCTCGGGCGTATCGGTCCGTACCAGCACGCGATCGTGCAGCATACGGATGGGCAGCTTGTCGTCGTGGGTGTTGTCGCTCACGACCCGAAACCTACCCGCCCCGCCCGGATCCGCACGCCTCCGGGGTGCGCCCGTTACTTCTTCCCGCGCCGCGAGGACACCGCGAGCAGCCCGACCACACCGACGACCAGCAGCGCCGCCGGGATCACCCGCTCCAGGCGCGGCGTACCGTCCTGCGACACGAACTGGGCCTTCACGTCCGACACCGACCGGTTCACCGCGACGAACGCGCGGCCGGCCGTCCGGTCGACCGACTGGGCCACCTTGGCCTTCGCGTCGCCGATGATCGTCTTCGGGTGCACCCGCACCCCGATCTCGTCGAGCACCACCGCGAGCTGCTCGCGCCTGCTGATGATGTCCGCCTCGATCTGCGCAGGGGTCCTGGCATCCGACACTGCGCCGCCTCCGTGGTCCTCGTCCGGTAAACCTTCATCGACAGTCTGTCAGCTCGACCGCCCGCACACCCGGCGGCACCCCTATTACGCTCGGTCCCGTACACCCCACGTGCCACCTGAGGAGAACCATGAGCGAGCGACTCCAGCCCGGCGACACCGCCCCCGCCTTCACGCTCCCCGACGCCGACGGCAACGAGATCTCGCTCGCGGACCACAAGGGCCGCAAGGTCATCGTGTACTTCTACCCGGCCGCCCTGACCCCCGGCTGCACCAAGCAGGCCTGCGATTTCACCGACAATCTGGACCTTCTGGCCGAGGCCGGATACGACGTCATCGGTGTCTCCCCCGACAAGCCGGAGAAGCTCGCGAAGTTCCGTGAGAAGGAGAACCTCAAGGTCACCCTGGTCGGCGACCCGTCCAAGGAGACCCTTGAGGCGTACGGTGCCTTCGGCGAGAAGAAGCTCTACGGCAAAATGGTGACGGGCGTCATCCGCTCGACCGTCGTGGTCGACGAGCAGGGCAAGATCGAGCACGCCTTCTACAACGTCAAGGCGACCGGCCATGTAGCCAAGATCATCAGGGATCTGGGCATCTGAGACCGCCGCCGGCCGGTCCGGACCCGCGTGGACCCGGCCTCACAATGGCCGGGAACATGTGAGGGACATCGCAATCGGCCACTGATTCGGTTTGCAGCCGCCATGTCCGCGCAGAAGCCTTTCCTGGAACACCCTCCGAGGAAAGGACCCGGCCATGGCGGCCTCCGACCCCCAGCAGGCGGCCGACCCCGATGCGGTCAAACGTCACCCCGCGCTCTTCCGGGCCGCCCGCAAGCGCCGGAATCCCAGGCTTCGCCGGACCGACATCACGGTCACCGACGACCAGGCGGTCAAGCGCGCGGTGAAGGCGGCCTCGCTCGGGAACGCCATGGAGTGGTTCGATTTCGGCATCTACTCCTATCTGGCCGTCACCATCGGGCATGTCTTCTTCCCGTCCGGGAACGACACCACCCAGCTGCTCTCGTCCTTCGCGACCTTCGCCGTGGCCTTCCTCGTTCGGCCACTCGGGGGAATGTTCTTCGGGCCCATGGGCGACAAGGTCGGCCGGAAAAAGGTCCTCGCCCTCACCATGATCCTGATGGCGGTCGGCACCTTCGCGATCGGCCTCATCCCCTCGCACGGCACGATCGGCCTCTGGGCCCCCGCCCTGCTGATCTTCTTCCGGATGCTCCAGGGCTTCTCGACCGGCGGTGAGTACGGCGGTGCCTCGACCTTCATCGCGGAGTACGCCCCCGACAAGCGGCGCGGCTTCTTCGGCAGCTTCCTCGAATTCGGCACCCTCGCCGGCTACGTCGGCGCCGCGGGGCTGGTGACCGCGCTGTACGCGCTGCTGGACACCGCCCAGATGGAGGCCTGGGGCTGGCGCATCCCGTTCCTCGTCGCGGGCCCGCTCGGTCTGGTCGGCCTCTATCTGCGGCTGCGGCTGGACGAGACCCCGGCCTTCCAGAAGCTGGAGGGCGGCACCGCCCACGCGAGCGAGGCGGCGGACGGCGTCGAGTCCACCGCCAAGGGCGACCTCGCCAAGATCTTCCGGCAGTACTGGCCGACGCTGATCCTCTGCATCTGCCTGGTCGGGGCGTACAACATCACCGACTACATGCTGCTGTCGTACATGCCGACGTACCTCTCCGACGAGCTCGGCTACAGCGAGACGCACGGGCTGCTGATCCTGCTCGCCGTGATGGTCTTCCTGATGCTGATCATCAGCCAGGTCGGCAAGCTCTCCGACCGCTTCGGCCGCAAGCCGCTGCTGATGACCGGCATGCTCGGCTTCCTCTTCCTCTCCCTGCCGTCGTTCCTCCTGATCCGACAGGGCGGCATCCCCGCCATCACGATCGGGATGCTGCTGCTGGGCCTGTCCCTGGTCTGCATGCTCGGCACGATGTCCGCGGCGCTGCCCGCCCTGTTCCCCACCCACGTCCGCTACGGCTCCCTGTCGGTGGGCTACAACCTCTCCGCGTCGATCTTCGGCGGCACGACCCCCCTGGTGATCACCGCCCTGATCAGCTGGAGCGGATCGAACCTGATGCCCGCGTACTACGCGATGGCCGCCGCCCTGGTCGGGGTGATCGCCGTGGCCTGCATGAAGGAAACGGCCCAGCAGCCGCTGGCCGGCTCCCCGCCCTCGGTGGAGACGGAGGCGGAGGCCGCGGAGATCTGTGCGGCCCAGTCGCCGGATCCGAAGTTCTGAGCCCCCCGCGGGGTCGTCCCCGCGCACGTGGCGGACCCCAACCGCCGCGCGTTCACCCGGACATGGTCCTGGGGGCGGTGCCCCGCCGGTCCGCGGGCGCCGCTATTGCCCGGGGCTCCGGCCGCGTCCCCTTGTAGACTGCCCCGGACGCGCGAGTGCTGGAATTGGTGAGACAGGCTGGTTTTAGGTACCAGTGCCCTAGCGGCGTGAGGGTTCGAGTCCCTCCTCGCGCACTTCGTCACCGGCCCGGCCCGCCTTTCACGGCGGACCGGGCCGGTCGCGTTCACGGCGAGGCGGTCAGCCCACCAGCTCCCGGACCACCGGGACCAGCGCCCGGAACGCCTTCCCCCGGTGGCTGATCGCGTTCTTCTCCGCGGGGGACAGCTCGGCGCAGGTACGGGACTCGCCCTCGGGCTGGAGGATCGGGTCGTAGCCGAAGCCGTTCGTGCCCGACGGGGTGTGGCGCAGGGTGCCCGGGAGGCGGCCCACGACCACGCGTTCCGTACCGTCGGGCAGGGCCAGCGCGGCGGCGCAGGCGAAGTGGGCGGCACGGTGTTCGGGGGCGATGTCGGCGAGTTGGGCCAGGAGCAGCTCCAGGTTGGCCCGGTCGTCGCCGTGGGTGCCGGACCAGCGGGCCGAGAAGATGCCGGGGGCGCCACCGAGGACGTCGACGCAGAGGCCGGAGTCGTCGGCGACGGCCGGGTGGCCGGTGGCCCTGGCGAGGGCGTGGGCCTTGAGGAGGGCGTTCTCGGCGAAGGTGACGCCGGTCTCCTTGACGTCGGGGATCTCGGGGTACGCGTCCGCGCCGACGAGGTCGTGGGACAGGCCCGCGTCGGCGAGGATCGCGTGGAGTTCGGTGATTTTCCCGGCGTTGCGGGTGGCGAGGATCAGGCGGGTCATGCCCCGATTATCGCCGCGTGCGAAAGGACGGCCCACGGGGCCCGCCACGCGCCCCGGGACGTCAGGACGTGCAGACGTTGCCGATCTCGGTGGCCGCGTCGGTGACCGGCGCGATGTCCGGGGTGGCGTCGCCCTTCTCGATGGCGTCGCGGACGTTGGCGACCCCGGCCTGGAGGTCGTCGACCGCCTTCCCGAGATCGGCGTTGTCCGTGGTGTCGCCGAGGTTCTTCAGTTCCTTGTCGATCTCGTCGAGGGCCTCGGCGGCCTGGGTCGGGTCGTCGGAGGCGCTGGAGATGGCCTGCTGGAGGTTGCTGACGCTGGTGGCGATGGCGTCGGCGGTACGGACGCAGTCGATGGCCTTGTCGACGGCGCCGCAGCCGACCGCGGCGGTGAGGGTCAGCAGGGCGGCGGTGACGGCGAGTGCGGTGCGTTGGTGGCGGCGCGAAGCCATGGTGCGGTCCCTCCCCGGGGGTCGATACGTGGACGGGCGCACGGTTCGACCCGTGCGCCCGTGTACGTAACGACGCTCTGTGGTGCGTACTTGGTTGCTTCTTTACCCGCCCGGTGCGGCCGGTTACTCGCCGGAGGTGCGGGCGAGCGCCTCGTTCTGGAGTGCGGCGAGGTCCACACAGCCGGCGGTGGCGAGGTCCAGGAGCGCGCCCAGTTCCGTGCGGTCGAAGGGCGCGGCCTCCGCGGTGCCCTGGACCTCGACGAAGCGGCCGTCGCCGGTGCAGACGACGTTCATGTCGGTGTCGGCGCGGACGTCCTCCTCGTAGCAGAGGTCGAGGAGCGGGACGCCGTCGACGATGCCGACGCTGATGGCGGCGACGGTGTCGGTGAGCGGCTTGCGGCCGTGCTTGACGATCTTCTTGCCCTGCGCCCAGGCGACGGCGTCGGCGAGGGCGACATAGGCGCCGGTGATGGCGGCGGTACGGGTGCCGCCGTCGGCCTGGAGGACGTCGCAGTCCAGGACGACGGTGTTCTCGCCGAGGGCCTTGTAGTCGATGACGGCGCGCAGCGAGCGGCCGATCAGACGGCTGATCTCGTGGGTCCGGCCGCCGATCTTGCCGCGGACGGATTCGCGGTCGCCCCGGGTGTTGGTGGAGCGCGGCAGCATGGAGTACTCGGCGGTGACCCAGCCCTCACCGCTGCCCTTGCGCCAGCGCGGGACGCCTTCGGTGACGGAGGCGGTGCAGAAGACTTTGGTGTCGCCGAAGGAGATGAGGACTGAGCCTTCGGCGTGCTTGCTCCAGCCGCGTTCGATGGTGACGGGGCGGAGCTGTTCGGGGGTGCGGCCGTCGATGCGAGACATGGCGTCGACTTTATCCGCTGACGGCGGGGCTCCGTTCGGGTGGGAAGGAAGCTTCCGGCCGGGCGGGGCGCGGGGCGGGAGAGAGCGACACGGGGAGCGACACGGGCCCCGCTCCCCGGGGAGGAGCGGGGCCCCGCGGGGCGCGGACCGGACCCGGACGGTCAGGGGGTGGGGCCGTGGTCCCGTCACGCGGTCGTGCCGTGGTGCGTGGCGCCGTCCTCGTACGTCCTGTGCGCCAGGAGGGGTTCAGCGGGACGCGGCGGTCACATCATGTCTTCGATGTCGGCGGCGATCGGGTCCGCGTCGGTACCGATGACGACCTGGATCGCGGTGCCCATCTTCACGACGCCGTGCGCGCCGGCCGCCTTGAGGGCTGCCTCGTCGACCTTGCCGGGGTCGTGGACCTCGGTGCGGAGGCGGGTGATGCAGCCTTCGATCTCGTCGATGTTCTCGATGCCGCCGAGCCCGGCGACGATCTTCTCAGCCTTGGTGGCCATGTGCTTCTCCCTGGATTTCGCATGCTTCCGGCGCCCACCACTGGGTCCGTTTCGTCACGTTAACGCACGGTTGGCCCATCTTCGCAGGCGAGCAACCGAACTATCCCGAAGGATGACGATCACCGGTGCCCTGCCTTCCGGGCGGCCCCGCACCGTAACGCAACTGGTCTACACCAGTTTGCAACGCCCGCCAAACGTGACGTGTTCCGGGAGGATGCCGATGAGTACGAGCGCGGCTGCGGCACCGCAGCAGAAGTGGTGGAACGGGCCGATCCAGGGTCTGCAGAAGGTCGGACGGAGCCTTCAGCTCCCCGTGGCCGTCCTCCCGGCGGCCGGCCTGCTGGTCAGCCTCGGCAACCTGTTCAACTCGTATCTGCACGGCGACTTCTGGGACAAGACCTCCAAGGTCCTGCTCAACGGCGGAAACGCCATCCTCGACGGCACCACCGGCCTGCCCCTGCTGTTCTGCATCGGCGTGGCCATCGGCTTCGCGAAGAAGGCGGACGGCTCGACGGCACTGGCCGCGGTGGTCGGCTTCCTCGTCTACCGGGGCGTGCTCGGCGCCTTCCCCGTCGACGACTCGGTGACCGAGGCGGCGCCCGACGGAATCCCGCAGAACCCCGGTGTGCTCGGCGGCATCCTCATCGGCCTGCTCACCGCGGTGGTCTGGCAGCGCTACCACCGCACCAAGCTGGTGGACTGGCTGGGCTTCTTCAACGGACGCCGCCTGGTACCGATCCTGATGGCGTTCCTCTGTGTGATCCTGGGCGTGCTGTTCGGCCTGCTGTGGCAGCCGGTCGGTGACGCGCTGACCTGGTTCTCCAAGCAGCTGATCGACCTCGGAGCGTGGGGCGCGGCCATCTTCGGCTTCGCGAACCGGCTGCTGATCCCGATCGGCATGCACCAGTTCCTGAACACCTTCTTCTGGTTCCAGGCGGGCGAGTTCACCGGGGCGGACGGCGTGACGGTGCAGGGAGACATCTCCCGCTTCTTCGCCGAGGACCCGTCGGCGGGGCAGTTCACCTCCGGCTTCTTCCCGATCATGATGTTCGGCCTGCCCGCCGCGGCCCTGGCCATCGCGCACACCGCGCGGCCGGAGCGGCGCAAGGAGGTCGGCGGTCTGATGCTGTCCGTGGCGCTGACCTCGTTCGTCACGGGTGTCACCGAGCCGCTGGAGTTCTCGTTCATGTTCGTGGCGCCGCTGCTGTACGGCGTGCACGCGGTCCTCACCGGTGTCTCGATGGGGGTCACCTGGGCACTGGGGGTGCACGCGGGATTCAGCTTCTCGGCAGGCCTGATCGACTACGTGGTCAACTGGCATCTGGACACGAAACCGTGGCTGATCATCCCGATCGGACTGTGCTTCGCGGTGATCTACTACGCCATCTTCCGTTTCGCGATCACCAAGTTCAACCTCCAGACACCCGGGCGCGAACCGGAGGAACTGGAGAAGGAGATCGAGAAGGACCTCACCAAGTAACGTAATTTCTCCGGGACTTCGGACCCGGCTGCACAAGGCCCTCGGACCTCACGGTCCGGGGGCCTTCGTCATGTCACCGAACGCGCCCGATGCGCTACTGCGAAGAAGTGGCAAATCGCAGGTTCCTTATCTATCCCTCACATGCTAAAAATGGTCTACACCACTGAGTGGTCCAGACCACGTGGTCGTCTGTCGCGTTACTTCGAGTCGCCGCCTCCCCACATCAGCTGACCCGGGCGGCACCTTGCCCCCATGGAGGAAGTTGATGTCCACGGCTGACACCGCACCCGCGGTCACCAAGAAGAAGGGCGCCGGCGTGATGGCCGTCATGCAGCGCATCGGCCGCAGCCTCATGCTGCCGGTCGCGGTGCTGCCCGCGGGCGCGCTCCTGGTCCGGCTCGGCAACCCCGACATGCTCGGGCGCGACTCGTTCCCGGACTTCATCGTCAAGATCGCCGGCTTCATGGCGGCGGGCGGCAACGCGATCCTCGACAACATGGCGCTGTTGTTCGCCGTCGGTATCGCGATCGGCTTCGCCAAGAAGGCGGACGGCTCGACCGCGCTCGCCGCGGTCACCGGCTACCTGGTCTTCAAGAACGTGCTCGGCACCTTCACCGACGGCAACCTGGAGAAGGTCGCGACCGTCGTGGACGAGAAGATCGTCATGGTCGACAAGCCGGTCGACGCCGGTGTGCTGGGCGGCGTGGTGATGGGCATCGTCGTCGCCCTGCTCTACCAGCGGTTCCACCGGACCAAGCTGCCCGACTGGGCGGGCTTCTTCAGCGGGCGCCGGCTGGTCCCGATCCTCTCCGCCTTCGCGGGTCTGCTGATCGGCATCGTCTTCGGCTACATCTGGCCGGTGCTCGGCACCGGACTGCACAACCTCGGTGAGTGGCTGGTCGGTTCCGGCGCGGTGGGCGCGGGCATCTTCGGTGTCGCCAACCGTGCGCTGATCCCGGTCGGCATGCACCACCTGCTGAACTCGTTCCCGTGGTTCCAGGCCGGTTCGTACGAGGGCAAGAGCGGCGACATCGGCCGCTTCCTGGCCGGTGACCCCACGGCCGGACAGTTCATGACCGGCTTCTTCCCGATCATGATGTTCGCCCTCCCGGCGGCCTGCCTCGCGATCGTCCACTGCGCCCGCCCGGAGCGCCGCAAGGTCGTCGGCGGCATGATGTTCTCGCTGGCCCTCACCGCCTTCGTGACGGGTGTGACCGAGCCGATCGAGTTCACGTTCATGTTCATCGCCCCGGTGCTGTACGCGATCCACGCGGTGCTGACCGGTGTCTCGATGGCCCTGACATGGGGCCTGGGGATCAAGGACGGCTTCGGGTTCTCGGCGGGTGCGATCGACTTCTTCCTGAACCTCGGCGCCGCGACGAAGCCCTGGCTGCTGGTCCTGATAGGACTGTGCTTCGCGGCCGTCTACTACGTGGTCTTCCGCTTCGCGATCACCAAGTTCAACCTGCCGACTCCGGGCCGTGAGTCGGACGAGGAGCTCGCCGAGATCCTCAAGGCCGAGGCGAAGTAGGCCCCGGCTCCCCGGCCGCACCCGGGCCGCCGAGCCGTACCGGAGCCCCCGTCCTTCCCCTGGAAGGCGGGGGCTTCGCGCCGCGCCGCTCTCAGATCTCGTACACCGCGCCGGGGGCGGCCAGCTCCACCGGGCCCCGGTAGACCGTGCGGGCGTCGGCGACGTTGCGGGCGGCGTCGGTCCACGGCGGGATGTGCGTGAGGACGAGGCGTCCCACCCCGGCGCGGGCGGCGCACTCACCGGCCTCCCGGCCGTTGAGGTGGAGGTCCGGGATGTCCTCCTTGCCGTGCACGAACGAGGCCTCGCAGAGGAACAGGTCCGCGCCCTCGGCGAGTTCGTCCAGGGCCTCGCAGGTCCCCGTGTCACCGGAGTAGGTGAGGGTGCGACCGCCGTGTTCGACGCGGATGCCGAAGGTCTCGACGGGGTGGCAGACCTTCTCCGTACGCACCGAGAAGGGGCCGATCTCGAACGAACCCGACTTGAGCGTGTGGAAGTCGAACACCTCGCCCATCGCCCGGTCGGACGGGGTGTCGCCGTGCGCGGTGGTCAGCCGCTGCTCGGTGCCGTCGGGGCCGTAGACCGGGAGCGGGGCGGGGCGCCCGCCGTCGTGCCGGTAGTAGCGCACGACGAAATAGGCGCACATGTCGATGCAGTGATCGGCATGGAGGTGGCTGAGGAAGATCGCGTCGAGGTCGTAGAGACCGACGTGGCGCTGCAGCTCGCCGAGGGCTCCGTTGCCCATGTCGAGGAGCAGCCGGAAGCCGTCGGCCTCTACGAGGTAGCTGGAGCATGCCGAACCCGCGGACGGGAAGGAGCCGGAGCAGCCGACGACGGTGAGCTTCATGGAACGTGAACCTCCGAGACGTGGGAACGGGGAGGGTTCGTGCGGTCGTACGGTTCATTCGAGCGGTTCGTCGAGCGTAAGGCGCGAAACCGCTGGTCGCTCCTCTGCGGCCTGCCGTTGTGGGGGAACTCACCTGCTCTGTCACCGGTTCGATGGAAGGCCGCCGGGGACCGCGGCCGGGTGGGCCCGTACGGGCGCCGGTACGGTCGGGGGATGAACACGTCCTGGTGGGTGGCGCTGGCCGCCGTGGTCCTGCTCGCACTCGTCGCCGCGGTGGTGGACGGACGGGGCCGGTCGGGCCGGCGGCCGGGCGGGCGCGGTGGTGGTACGGGCCCCGCCGGGACCGGCCGCGGGGCCGGTGGGGGCCGCGGGGCGGACCGGCCCGGTGGGCGGACACGGCCGCCGGGGAAGCCCTCGGCGCCGGGGCGCGGCACCGGCGGAGGGGGCGGCCGGACGCCGCGGCCGGGCGAGATCTGGTGGGCCGACGTGCCGTTCGAGGACGGGCCGGGGTCGAAGGACCGGCCGTGCCTGGTGCTCTCGGTACGGGATGGACGGGCCGTCGTCGCCAAGATCACCAGCAAGCATCACGAGGAGCGGCCCGGGGTGATCGCGCTGCCGCCCGGGACGGTGGGCGACCCGCGGGGGCGGCAGAGCTTCCTGGAGACGGACGAGCTGCGGGAAGTGGCGGTACGGGGGTTCCGGCGGCGGGTGGGCGGCGTGGCCCCGCAGGTGTGGGAGCGGGTACGGGGACTGGGGTGACGGTGACGGGGTGACGGGGTGACGGGGTGACGGGGTGACGGTGACGGGCGGTGCGGGCGGGGGCGCCCCGGTGGGCCCGTCCCCCGGCCCGACCTTCCCGGAGCCGGGGGCTCCGCCCTCGAACGCCGGACGGGCCGCGCCGGGTCTGTCCCGGACGGGCCCGGCCCCTCAGGCCCAGAGCTGGCCGTGCAGGGTTTCGATGGCGGCTTCCGTGGTGGGCGCGGTGTAGACGCCCGTGGACAGATACTTCCAGCCGCCGTCCGCGACGACGAACACGATGTCCGCGCTCTCCCCCGCCTTGACCGCCTTGTTGCCGACGCCGATCGCCGCGTGGAGCGCGGCGCCCGTGGAGACGCCCGCGAAGATGCCCTCCTGCTGGAGGAGTTCGCGGGTACGGGTGACCGCGTCGGCCGAGCCGACCGAGAAGCGGGTGGTCAGCACCGAGGCGTCGTACAGCTCGGGGACGAAGCCCTCGTCCAGGTTGCGGAGGCCGTAGACGATGTCGTCGTACCGGGGTTCGGCGGCGACGATCCTGACGTCCGGCTTCTTCTCGCGGAGGTAGCGGCCCACGCCCATGAGGGTGCCGGTGGTGCCGAGGCCCGCGACGAAGTGCGTGACGGTCGGGAGGTCGCCGAGGATCTCCGGGCCGGTGGTGGCGTAGTGGGCGCCCGCGTTGTCCGGGTTGCCGTACTGGTAGAGCATGACCCAGTCGGGGTGCTCGGCCGACAGCTCCTTGGCGACGCGGACGGCCGTGTTGGAGCCGCCCGCGGCCGGGGAGGAGACGATCTCGGCGCCCCACATGGCGAGCAGGTCGCGCCGCTCCTGCGAGGTGTTCTCCGGCATGACGCACACGATGCGGTAGCCCTTGAGCTTGGCCGCCATGGCGAGCGAGATGCCGGTGTTGCCGCTGGTCGGCTCCAGGATCGTGCAGCCGGGTGTCAGGCGGCCGTCCCGCTCGGCCTGTTCGACCATGTGGAGCGCGGGGCGGTCCTTGATCGAGCCGGTGGGGTTGCGGTCCTCCAGCTTGGCCCAGATACGGACGTCCTCGGACGGGGACAGCCGGGGCAGACGCACCAGAGGTGTGTTGCCCACGGCTGCCAGCGGGGAGTCGTAACGCATCAGCGCATGCCACCGGCGACGGCCGGGAGGATCGTGACGTTGTCGCCGTCGCTGAGCTTGGTTTCGATGCCGTCGAGGAAGCGGACGTCCTCGTCGTTGAGGTAGACGTTCACGAAGCGGCGGAGCTCGCCCCCGTCGACGACGCGCTCACGGATGCCGTTGTGGCGGCTGTCCAGGTCGACGAAGAGGTCGGCGAGCGTCGCCCCGCTGCCCTCGACCGCCTTGGCGCCGTCGGTGTAGGTGCGGAGGATGGTCGGAATGCGGACCTCGATGGCCATGGCGTGGGCTCCTGTCGGAAGCGGGGAGGTGGCGTGGGGCGCGCGTTTCTGCCCCCGCGCTGGGGGTGGTGCGTGTGGGTGGCGCTCGGACCGCGGCTCAGGCCGTGCGGCTCGCGGGCAGGCGTCAGCCGGGACAGATCGCGCTGGAAAGCCTGCACAGGTCGACGTGCAGCCGCGCGACGAGCAGCGTGCCCGGCGTCTTGATGCTCACGTCATGGGGAACCATGCGGTCATCGTATCGATTCCCGGCCGGAAATCCGGAGTGTGATCTCGCATGGTGGATGCTCGGCGTTCACTATGCGGAAAGTCGGCTCCCGCCCGGGAGGTAGACGACGGTCGGGGCGCCCGTCGTGGGGTGGGTGGTGACCTCGGCCGTCACTCCGTAGACGTCGGCCAGCAGCTCCGGGGTGAGGACGTCTGTTGGGGTGCCCGAGGCGACGACCCGGCCCGCCCGCAGGACGTAGAGGCGGTCGCAGTAGTACGCGGCGAGGTTCAGGTCGTGCAGGGCCAGCAGGTTCGTGGTGCCGAGTTCACGGACCAGCGAGAGGATCTCCAGCTGGTAGCGGATGTCCAGGTGGTTGGTGGGTTCGTCCAGGACGATGAGGGACGGTTCCTGGACGAGGGTCCGGGCGACCAGCGCGCGCTGGCGCTCGCCGCCGGAGAGGGAGGCGAACGCACGGGGCGCGAGTGCGCCGATGCCGACCCGGTCCAGGGCCGCTGCCGCCAGTTCGGTGTCGGCGGCGGTGTCCGCCTCCCAGAAGCGTTTGTGCGGTGCCCGGCCCATGGCGACGACCTGCGCGACGGTCAGTTCGAAACCGGCCTGGCCGTCCTGCGGGACGGTGGCGATCCGGCGGGCTCGGGCCTTGACGGGGAGGCGGGCGAGGTCGTCGCCGTCGAGCAGGACCCGGCCGTGGGTGGGGCGCAGGGTTCCGTACACGCAGCGCAGCAGGGTGGTCTTGCCGCTGCCGTTGGGGCCGACGAGGCCGACCGTCTCACCGTCGGCGGCGGTCAGGTCGACGGAGTCCACGAGGTGCCGGCCGCCGGTCCCGTAGGAGAGGCCTTCGGTGCGCAGACTGGTCATGCGGCAACTCCTTCGGGTCGAAGGCCGGTCATGCCGGGGCTCCTTCGGGGCGGCGGCGGAGCATCCAGAGGAAGAACGGGCCGCCGGTCAGGGCGGTGAGGACACCGACCGGGATGTCCTGGGGAGCGGCGACCGTCCGCGCGGCGAGGTCGGCCAGGACCAGGAAGACCGCGCCGCCCAGCGCGGCGACCGGGAGCAGGGCGCGATGGCCGGCGCCGACGGCCATCCGGGCCATGTGCGGCACCATCAGGCCGACGAAGCCGATGGCTCCGCTGTAGGCGACGAGGGCGCCGGTGAGCAGGGAGGCGAGGACGAAGACACCGGCCCGGAAGCGTGCGGTGTCGAGCCCGAGGACGGTGGCGCCCTCCTCGCCGACGAGCAGCAGGTCGAGCGGGCGGGCGAGGGTGAGGAGCAGCGCCGTGCCCGCGACGAGGACGGCCGAGGGGAGCGCGAGCATGTCCCAGCGGGCGGCGCCGAGCCCGCCGAGGGTCCAGTAGAGGACTTCCTGAAGATGGTCGGCGCGGGCCGAGGTGACCAGGATGAGGCTGGTGAGGGCGGAGAGGACGTAGGAGACGGCGACTCCGGCCAGGACGAGCCGGTTGGTGGTGAGGCCGGATCCGCCGCGGGCCAGGGTGTAGACGAGCAGGAGTGAGGCGAGCGCGCCCGCGAAGGCGGCGGCCGGGATCGTGACGGTGGTGGCGAGGCCCGCGCCGACGCCGAGGACGATCACGAGGACCGCTCCGGTGGAGGCTCCGGAGGAGACGCCGAGGAGGAACGGGTCGGCGAGCGGATTGCGCACGAGCGCCTGGAGGACGGTGCCGATCACGGCGAGTCCGGCGCCGACGACGACGCCGAGCAGGATCCGGGGCAGCCGGACGTCGAGGACGATCGTGCGGAACGGGCCCGGTCCGGCCCGCCCGGTCAGGATGTCCAGGACCTGGCCGGGCGGGATGCGGACGGAGCCGAGGGCGAGCGCGGCGAGGACGGCGGCCCCGAGGACGACGGCGAGGGCGCCGAGGACCAGGGTGTAGCGCAGCCGTCGCGGCGCGGCGGGGGTGCGGCAGCTCACGACGCGGTGGCCGCGTCCGTCGCTTCCTCCGTGGGTGAGTCCCCGGGTATCTCCGGGTGCAGCTGGGCGGCGAGCTTGCCGACCGCCGCGGGGGCGCGCACGCCGAGCACCGCGTCGGAGAGCGGGAGGACGGCGAAGCGCTTGTTCCTGATCGCGGGGACGTCGGCGAGTGCCGGGTCCTCCAGGAGCCGCTTCTTCTTCTGGGCGACGGTGGTGGAGCCGTAGTCGTAGATGACGATGACGTCGGGCTTGCGGGCGACGACGTTCTCCCACGAGGCGTCGCCGAAGGGCTTGTCGAGGTCGGCGAAGACGTTGCGGCCGCCGGCCCGGGTGATCAGCTCGTTGCCGATGCCCCTGCCGCCCGCGGTGAACGCGGTCTTGTCGCCGCTGTCGTAGACGAAGACGGAGACCGGCCGGGCGGACTTGAGCCGCTCGGCCGCGGCGGCGTTGGTGGCCTTCGCCTCCTTGATCCACGACTCGGCGCGCGAGGCGACGCCGAAGGTGCGGCCGACCTCGCGGACCTCCTGGTAGAGGGCGTCCATCGCGGTCGGGCTCTTGGCGCAGTACTCGGTGTTGAGCCGGGTGTCGATGCCGGACTTCTTCAGCGCCTCGCGGCTGCGGCCGTCACTCGCGGTGAACGCGGTGGAGTAGCCGCCGTAGACGAAGTCGGGGTCGGCGGCGAGGAGCTTCTCGTACGAGGGGTACTCCTCGGCCAGGACCGGGATGGACTCGTACTGGTCCTCGTACTCCGGCAGGACCCGGTCGTCGAGGTAGGCGGTGCCGACCATGGACTTGGCCAGCCCCAGTTCCAGCATCACTTTGGTGACGTGCTGGTTCATGGTGACGGCGCGCTTGGGCGGTGCCGTGTACGTCGTGGTGACACCGCAGTTCGTGACGGTGTACGGGAAGCCCTTGGCGGACGGTCCGCCGGCCTTGGCCGAGTCCGCGGAGCCGTTGTCGGCGTCCGAGGCGGAGCAGGCGGTGAGGGCGAGCGGGAGCAGCACGGCGGCGGCTATGAGCGCGGGGGTGCGCCGGGACATGGCGGGGCCTCTCCGGGGGATTTCCGCGTCCCCTGGTCGGTGCGAGAAGGCGGCAGGCCAGTTCCTGACTGCCGAGCCCCGGTCCTGGTGGACGGGGTTCGGTCACAGTGGCGGGACCGTGCCGGACTTGCACCGGCTTCCTGGTTCCTGCCGCCTCGTTGGGTCTGGGTGCAGTGTGCCAGACCTGGTCGCGACGCAGGTGAGGCGACCCTCAGTGGACGTCCCCCCGGGCGTCCTTCAGTAGGCGTCGACGATCTTGACGTCCTCCTCGGTGATCTCGCCGTCCACGATGCGGTACGAGCGGAACTGGAAGGGGCCCGCGTCGTCGGTGTCCGCGGTGGAGACGAGGACGTAGTGGGCGCCGGGTTCGTTGGCGTACGTGACGTCGGTGCGGGAGGGGTAGGCCTCGGTCGCCGTGTGCGAGTGGTAGATGATCACGGGCTCCTCGTCGCGGTCGTCCATGTCGCGGTAGAGCTTGAGGAGGTCGGCCGAGTCGAACTCGTAGAACGTGGGCGAGCGGGCGGCGTTGAGCATGGGGATGAAGCGTTCGGCCCGTCCCGTTCCGGCCGGTCCCGCGACGACTCCGCACGCCTCGTCGGGGTGGTCCGCGCGGGAGTGGGCGACGATCCGGTCGTGGAGGTCCTGGGTGATGGTCAGCATGGCGCCCAGGATAGGACCGGCCGCCGCGGGCGGCGGGCCCGCCCGTACCGAGGAGTGGTACGGCGGGCCCGCATGCCGGACGCTCCGGCGTGGGTGACCGTGGGTGTCAGCGCTTGATGAACGCCGTGTTCCCGGGGTTGCGGGCCTTGAGCACCAGATATGAGACACCGAGGATCAGGGCCCAGACCGGTGCGCAGTACAGCGAGACCCTGGCGTCCTTGTCGATGGCCATCATCACGATGACCATCGCGATGAAGCCGAGCGCGAAGACGCTGGTGTACGGGGCTCCGGGGGCCCGGAAGGCGGACTGCGGGAGCACCCCCCGGTCGGCCAGCGCGCGGAAGCGGAGCTGGCTGAGCAGGATCATGATCCAGGCCCACATGCCGGAGATGGTCGCGAAGGAGACGACGTAGTTGAACGCCTCGCCCGGCCACTGGTAGTTGATCCAGACGCCGACGAGCATCAGCGCGGCCGAGAACGTGGTGCCGGCGAACGGCAGGCCGTTCCTCGTCAGCCGGGTGAAGGCCCTCGGGCCCTGCCCGTTGAGCGCCAGGTCACGCAGCATGCGGCCGGTGGAGTACATCCCGGAGTTGCAGGAGGAGAGCGCCGCGGTCAGGACGACGAAGTTGACGATCGCGGCCCCCACACCGAGGCCCATCTCCTCGAAGGTCTTCACGAACGGCGAGACATCGGGCTTGAACGTGCTCCACGGCACCACCGAGAGGATCATGATCAGCGCGCCGACGTAGAAGACGGCGATGCGCCACGGCACGGTGTTGATGGCCTTGGGCAGGACGGTCGTGGGGTCCTTGGACTCGCCCGCGGTGACGCCGACGAGTTCGACGGCGAGGAAGGCGAACATCACGATCTGAAGGGTCATCAGCGTGCCGGTGATGCCCGAGGGGAAGAATCCGCCGTCGTTCCAGAGATTGGCGACGGTCGCGGTGCCGGCGGCGTCGGAGAAACCGATCGTGAGAACTCCGGCGCAGATAAGGATCATGCCGACGATCGCGGTGACCTTGACCATCGAGAACCAGAACTCCAGCTCGCCGAAGAGCTTCACGGAGATGAGGTTGGCGCCGTACAGAATGATGGTGAAGACCAGTGCCGACAGCCACTGCGGAATGTTCCACCAGTACGTCATATAGGTGGCGGCGGCGGTGACTTCGGTGATTCCGGTGACGACCCAGAAGAGCCAGTACGTCCAGCCGGTCACGAATCCGAAGAACGGGCCGAGAAATTCCCGCGCGTACTCCGAGAAGGAGCCGGAGACCGGGCGGTACATGAGGAGTTCGCCCAGCGCCCGCATGATGAAGAAGATGACCAGGCCCGCGATCGCGTAGGCCAGGATGAGGCTGGGACCGGCCCGGTCGATGGCTTTGCCCGCACCGAGGAAGAGTCCGGTGCCGATGGCTCCACCGATGGCGATCATCTGGATCTGGCGGGCACCCAGGCCGCGCCGGTATCCTTCGCCGCTGTTTCCCGCACCCTCGGCCTCATCGCCGGCGTGCCCCTTGTCGACCTGTGCCGATGTCATGGTGGTGCGCCTTTCTCCACGCCGATCCGCGCCTTCACAGGCGACGGATCAGTTCCTGATCCCCCCGGATATGGATGGAGTGCCGTCGGCGTTCGGCCGACTTGTAGCGCCCCCGGGAACAGGGATGGCGTCCCCGGGTGGTCGTGAAGATTTATCACGGGCCCCCGGGCGACCCACGGGACATTGTGTGGCGCACACCACAGGAAAAAGCGGACAAGAGTTTCCAGCCGCTGCAAAGACGGCCGTTCGGGTGACGTGATCGTTATTCCGATTTGAGCGTCCACTGAGCGAACGCACCGCAGGACGGCACCGCAGGACGCACCGCAGGACACGCCGCTGGACGCACCGAAGGGCTGCCCCGCGGGACGGCTCCGCGGGACAGCCCTTCGTCTCCGGATTACGGCATCAGCGTCTCGATGAGCGTCTCCTGGAGCGCCCCCAGCCAGAGATAGGCCATCACCATCGGCTTGCGCGGGTCACTGTCGGAGAGGCGGTAGAGCGAACCCTCCTGCCCCTCGTCCTCGTCGGACACCTCCAGCCGGGTGCCGATGGTGAGCCGCAGGTCGTTCAGGGCGCCGAGCCAGTTGCGGCACTCGTCGGCGGTGAGCGTGAGCACGGCCCCGCCCTCCCCCACGGGCGTGAGCCCGTCCAGGGTGCGTACGACGGCGAGGGCGTCCTCGCGCTTGCGGGTGCGCAGATCGTTCTCGGTGAAGCGGCGGAACTCGGCGGACGCCTCGCGCAGCTCCTTGTCCTCGTTCCCGTACGCCTCGGGGAAGAGCCGGGCCAGGGCGGGGTCGGTGGGCGGTTCGCTCGGGCCCTCGGCGAAGAGCGCGGCGAGCGGATCCTCGCCCTCGGCGGGCTGGTCGCCCGGACCGATCAGTTCCAGCAGCTGGACGGCCAGGGAGCGCAGGATGGAGATCTCGACCTCGTCGAGCGCGACGGCCGCGCCGCCGCCGGGGGTGGCCTCGAAATGGCCGGCCATGGATTCTCCGATGGTGGGTCGTGCGGGGCAGGGGCGGGACGGAGCGGATGACGGGCGCGCAGGGCGGGGCCGGTGCGCGGCCCTGTCCGCCGGAGCGCGGACCGGCCGCGCTCCTAGGTGCGGTCCTGGGTCAGGGTGGCCCAGAGGCCGTAGCCGTGCATGGCCTGGACATCGCGCTCCATCTCCTCGCGGCTTCCGCTGGAGACGACGGCACGGCCCTTCTGGTGCACATCGAGCATGAGCTTGTGGGCCTTGTCCTTGGAGTAGCCGAAGTAGGCCTGGAAGACATAGGTCACATAGCTCATGAGGTTGACCGGGTCGTTGTGCACCAGCGTCACCCAGGGGACGTCCGGCTCGGGGACCGCGAAGGTCTCTTCGGCCGACTCTGGACGTTCGATCTCTACGGGGGCAGCAACGCTCACCTACCCCATGCTGCCACCCGGAAGGGGTCATCGCACAAACGGACCCCACATCTCGTCACTTTGACGAAATAGGGGGTAGCATCCCAGCCATGAACTCAGCGGACCTTGGGCGACGGGTCGGTGTGCCGTCGACCGCACTCTTCACCGACCAGTACGAGCTGACCATGGTGCAGGCGGCCCTGAAGGCCGGCACCGCGGACCGGCGCTCGGTTTTCGAGGCCTTCACCCGGCGGCTGCCGGAGGGGCGGCGCTACGGCGTCGTGGCGGGCACCGGGCGGGTGCTCGACGCCGTGGAGAACTTCCACTTCGACGACGAGATGATCGGCTTCCTGCGCCAGCAGCGCGTCGTCGACGAGCCCACGCTCGAATGGCTGGCCGGTTACCGCTTCAGCGGCGACATCTGGGGCTACCCGGAGGGCGAGGTGTACTTCCCCGGCTCGCCGATCCTGCGGGTGGAGGGCTCCTTCGCCGAGTGCGTGCTGCTGGAGACCGTGATCCTGTCGATCCTCAACCACGACTCGGCGATCGCCGCTGCGGCCTCCCGGATGTCGGCCGCGGCGGGTGGCCGCGGGCTGATCGAGATGGGCGCCCGCCGCACGCACGAACTGTCGGCCGTCGCCTCGGCGCGCGCCGCGTACGTCGGCGGCTTCGACACCACCTCCGACCTCGCGGCGGGCTTCCGCTACGGCATCCCGACCGTCGGGACCAGCGCCCACGCGTTCACGCTGCTGCACGACAGCGAGCGCGACGCGTTCCGGGCACAGGTGGACTCGCTCGGCCGGAACACGACGCTGCTGGTCGACACGTACGACGTGACCGAGGCGGTCCGCACGGCGGTCGAGATCGCCGGGCCCGAGCTCGGCGCGGTCCGGATCGACTCCGGTGACCTCCTGCTGGTCGCGCACCGGGTGCGGCAGCAGCTGGACGAGCTGGGCGCCACCGGGACGAAGATCGTGGTGACCTCGGACCTGGACGAGTACGCCATCGCCTCGCTGGCCGCGGCGCCGGTCGACGCCTACGGCGTGGGCACGCAGCTGGTCACCGGGAGCGGACAGCCGACCTGTTCCATGGTCTACAAGCTGGTCGCCCGCGCCGCCTCCGCCGACCCCGGCGAGACCATGCGGCCCGTCGCGAAGAAGTCGCTCGGCGCGAAGTCGTCGGTGGGCGGACGCAAGTGGGCCGCGCGCCGGCTGGACGAGCACGGGGTGGCCGAGGCCGAGGTCGTCGGCACCGGCCCGGTGCCCGAGGAGCTGGCCGGGCGGCAGCTGCTGGTGGAGCTGGTACGGGGCGGCGAGGTGGTCGCCCGCGAACCCCTGGAGGCGGCCCGCGAGCGGCATGTCGCCGCGCGGAAGGGGCTGCCGATGTCGGCGATCCAGCTGTCGCGGGGCGAGCCGGTGATCCCGACCGAGTACATGTGACCCGGCACGGGTGCGCCGGCAGGTGTGGGGCGGCCGAAGCGGGGCAACGGCGGGATGGGCCGGGATTGCCGGACGGGCTTGATTGTGCCGTCCGAGTCTCTACGCTCGATGGCATCCGCTACCGCTCCCCTCCCGCCCCCTTCCCGCTCCCCTCCGACCCCGTTCACGCCCCGGCCCCGAAATCCCGGCTCGCGCCCGACCCGCCGCCCCTCCCCACCTAAGGACACCCGCCATGCACCGCGCCTTGATCGTCGTGGACGTTCAGAACGACTTCTGCGAGGGCGGCAGCCTCGCGGTGGCGGGCGGCGCCGATGTCGCCGCCGCCATCACCGACCTGATCGGCGAGACCCAGGCCGGCTACCGCCATGTGGTGGCCACCCGGGACCACCACATCGACCCGGGCGACCACTTCTCGGACCGGCCCGACTTCGAGCACTCCTGGCCGGTGCACTGCGTGGCCGGTACGGAGGGTGTGGGCTTCCACCCGAACTTCGCCCCCGCGGTCGCCTCCGGTGCCATCGACAGCGTGTTCGACAAGGGGGCGTACGCCGCGGCGTACAGCGGCTTCGAGGGGCTCGACGAGAACGGGGTCGGGCTCGCCCAGTGGCTGCGCGACCGCTCCGTCACCGAGGTCGACGTGGTCGGCATCGCGACCGACCACTGCGTCCGGGCCACCGCCCTGGACGCCGCCCGCGAGGGCTTCACCACCCACGTACTGCTGGACCTGACCGCCGGCGTCGCCGGGGCGACCACGCAGCGGGCGCTGGAGGAGCTCCGCGACGCGGGCGTGGAGCTCACCGGCAAGCCGGTCGTCGCCGGCCCCCTGTAGGGCGCCCCGCGGGCCCGCCCCACCGGCTGCGCGGGCCCTACGCCGCCGGCCGGGCCGGGCCCGCGTAGCCGGTGGGGCCCAGCAGCGCCCGGATCGGGTGCCAGAGCTCCTGGCCCGCCTGGGGCGCCGCCCGCCACAGCAGGCCGTCCGGGTGGTGCAGCACGGCCGTTATCTCGTCCGGCGTGGGCGGCTGGCTGTTGCCGCGGAGATAGACCGCGCGCAGCCCCAGGTTGCGCAGCCGGGTCAGGGCGCGCGCCCGGTTGGCCGCGTGCACCAGCACCCGTACCGGGGCTCCGGGCCCGGCCCCGTCCGCCGGCCGGGTCAGGGCGAGTGCCACCACCACCGTGCCGTTGGGCAACCTGCAGAAACCTCCGCCTGCCATGCTCCGCGCTCCCCCGTGAGACGTCGTGTCAATAAGGATAAGAACAAGAGGCACCTAAACACGATCGGCCGCCGCCCGCTAGAGGGCGACGGCCGATCATGCTTTGACCTGCGGTGTTACCGGATTACTTGGTCGACGGACCAACCTTCACGGTCATCGTCGAGCCGCTGAGCGGCTCGCTGACGATGGAGATCCGGGTGTTGGTGTCAGAAACCTTGACGCTGCCCGTCGGGTTCTCCTCGTACCAGTACGTCCCCTTGCGGTCATCGAAGACCGGGACGCCCAGCGACGGCTTGATCTTCAGCGGCACGTCGGCGTTGTGCAGGGTGAAGCCCTGGTTCGGCCACCAGCTGAACGGTGCGTCGAACGGCTGGATCTTGTTGCGCAGGACCGAGCCGTTCTTCCACTTCAGCGGCTTGGCGTGCGAGTCGACCGGCAGGATCAGACCCTGGCCCGGGTGGGCGGAGGTGTTGTTGTCCTTCTGGGAGGTGTCCCAGAGCCACACCATCAGACCGTTCTGGTAGGCGTAGTGCTCCACCCAGTCCGGACGGCTCTGCGAGAAGCCGAAGTTGTACGGGCCGACCTTGAGGGTCTTGTCGTACGACACGTACTGACGGTTCTCGGCGATGTAGTACTGCGGGTAGTCGTTGGTGAACGACTCACCGATCCGCGAGAAGCCCTTGGCGGTCCAGCCGTTGTCGTCGCCCTCGGCGTTGTCCGTGAGGAGCGCGGCACCGTCGGCGGTGATCGTGATGGCGTCGGCCGTGAAGCCCTTGCCGCCCGCGCCGCCGTCCGTCTGGTAGCGGAAGCGGAGGTCGATCTTCTTGCCGGCGTAGGCGTTCAGCGGGAAGGAGAGCTTCTTGACGGCGCCGGAGACACCGGTCAGGGCCGGCTTGTCACTGGCGTCGCGCGGGAGCGCCTTGCCGTCGGCCGTGCCGTCGAGCGCGGTCCAGCTGGAACCGCCGTTCTCCGACACCTCGGTGTAGAGGTAGTCGTAGTCGGCCTCGATGTCGTACCAGCCCGAAAGGTCCAGCGACGCGGCGGACTTGCCGGTCAGGTCGACCGAGCGGGTCAGGGTGTTCGACAGGTCGTCACCCATGTCGCTCCACCACTGCTTCGAGCCCTCGGCGGGCTTGGTGACAGTCGTGGTGACGGCCTTCTCGGGCAGCTCGACGACGAGCGCCTGCTTGTTCTTGGTGTTGTACTCCGCGACGCCCAGCTTGTGCGTCGACTTCGTGGCGGCCTTGGCCTTGTCGTAGTCGAGCCAGCCCAGCTGCAGCTTGTCCCACGAGGTCATGTCGCCCGGCAGGTTGCCGATCTCACCGGTGCCGGTGCCGAGCCAGGAGCCCGCCGACATCAGGGACCAGAAGCCGACCGAGTTCTCGCCGTTGTTGGAGGTGTCGTACAGGTCCGGCAGACCGAGGTCGTGGGCGTACTCGTGGGCGAAGACGCCCAGGCCGCCGTTCTCGGGCTGCGCGGTGTAGTCACCGACCCAGATGCCCGTGTCACCGATCTCGGCGCCACCGGCCTTGTTGCCCTCCGGGCCCGTCGCTCCGGCGTTGGTGCCGTAGGCGTACCAGCGGTGCGCCCAGAGGGCGTTGGTGCCCTCGGCGCCGCCGCCCGCGGACTCGTCCTCACCGGCGTGGACCAGCTGGAAGTGGTCGATGTAGCCGTCGGGCTCGTTGAAGTTGCCGTCACCGTCGAAGTCGTAACGGTCCCACTCGTCGTACTGCGCCAGGTCGGCCTTGATCTGCTCCAGGGTGCGGCCCTTGGCCTTCTGGTCGGCGACCCAGGCGTTGACGCCGTCGCGGACGGTGTCCCAGACGTTGGCGCAGTTGCTCGAACCGCAGTAGTTGGAGCCGTAGCGGGCCTCGTTGTACGGGACCTTCACCCAGTCCGAGACCTCGCCGTCGACCGAGTAGCGCCCGGAGGACGTCTTCTCGTAGTAGGTCTTGAGCGAGTCGACACCCTCGCCCTCACCGAAGTAGAGGTCCTGGAAGTGCTTCTGGTTGTAGTCGGCCTTCCAGGCGGTGCTGTTGTCCTTCTTGGGGTCCGGCTTGGCGATCTTGTTGTGCACCGGTCCGGGCGTGCCGCCGTACTTCTTGACGGGCGGCTTGGGGCCGTCGCCGTCCGGGTCGAACATGGTCGTGTCGTCGACCTTGTCGCCGAACTCCACCAGGATGGTGAAGATCTTGTCGGTCTTCTCGCGGCCGAGCTCGACGTACTTCTTGTTGTCGAGCTTGACGACCTTGGAGCCGCTGCGGTTCGACACCTTCTTGTCGCCGGAGAGAACCTGCTCCAGCGCGGCCTGACGCTGTGCGTCCTGCTGCTCGCTGAAGGGGCCTTCCAGGTTGTGTTCCTGGCCCTTCTCCGGTGCCGGGTCACGGCGGTCGACGATGGACGCGCCCGAGCCCGACGTTTTGTCGTCTGCCTGGGCGGTGGCGAATGCCGACGCTGTCGCGGCGGTCGCGGCCATGGCCACGACAACAGCGGTGGCGCGGAGCGCCCGTCTCTTAGTGGTCACTTGATGCAGTCCTCCCCGGCGTCCGCGATCGCGGCCAGGGGGGTGGTGAAGGGCCGCGCGCGTTCAACGCGTCACAAGTGACGACATTTGATCGGAGTTATGAAAGAAAAGACAGACCTTGACTTGCGCACACCAAGTGCACTATGCGGAGCGCTCTTCCGGTATCCGGACGGTGCCCGCAGGGGCAACAGGCGCGTGGTCAGGACCTGTTGGGGCGATCCGTGAATCCGTGCGCCCCCTGTGCACCGACACCGTGGGTTAGGCCGTGCTTACCACCGGCCCGGCTCGGGCATCCACCGTCGTAGAGTCGTTTGACCGTGTGTCGACGCGACCGTTCCACCGCTCCACCATTCGACCGCGCCGAGCGATTCCGCTGCAGAGACTGTCCCATCCGATGTCCCGAGGACGGATACCGCCATGCCGCGTCCGACTGCCGCACAGTTCGCCTACGGTTCGGCCACCGTCATCCTCTCCACCCTCGCCATCCTGCTGCTGTCCCGGACGGAGTCGGGCTTCGGTATGGCCTTCGCCTGCGCCGCGGCACTTGTGCTCGGCCTGCTGGTGGCCATGACAGTACCCGTGCCCAAGCACATGCAAACCGTGCACGGGAACCGGCCGGCGGAAGGACGGAATGCGGCCGCCGCCCGCACGCAGCAGGCCCTGGACGACATCGGATCGGTGATCCCCGCGGCCCATGCCGGTGAGCATGCCGGGGAACGCTCCCTGCGCCGCTGAGCATCCCCGTACACCCGGCTGCCCCCGGCGCAGCCGGCTGCCCCGGCGTCTCCGGGTGCCGCGCCGCCCTACGGGACGCTGACCACAACGGTCTTCGCCGCCTTGTCCTGGAGCCCCTGCCGATAGGGCTTGTCGGTGAACATCAGCACGATGTTGATCAGCCACCACAGACACGGGCAGCACAGCAGTGCCGGGAGCCACAGCACCACGGCCCGCATCAGCGACGGATTGATGTCCGGCACCCGCCCGTCGTTGAGCATCGCGACGCGCAGTTTCAGCAGCCGCTTGCCGATGGTCCGGCCGTCCTTGTGGGTGAAGTACGTGTCGTACCCGACGTAGACCACCAGCCCGATCAGCGACCACACCAGCTGATGCCCGCTGTAGGAGTTGCTGACGGCGTCGCCGAAGCCGTCGTCGCCGTTGTCCGACGTGACGTCGATCGCGCCGCCCCAGGGGAGCGAGATCAGATACAGCGGGATGGAGACGATGAGGAAGTCGATCAGTCGCGCCACGATCCGCTTGCCCGGCTGGGCCAGCGGCGGCATCCCGGCCAGCGGGTCCGCCCCGCCGTATCCGCCGTAGCCCCCCGGCGCGTACGGCGGGGGCGGAGGCGGCGGCGGGGCGCTGCCGTACGGCGAACCCGCTGACGGCGGCGGGGGCTCCTGCGGCTTCTTGAGGAACGGATCGTCGTCCTCGGGCGGCTGGCCGGGCGTCGGCTGGTCGTTACTCATGGGGGCAGTGCACCCCGGCCCACCGGTACCCGCAACGGCTCAGGTGCTTTCGGGGGACGGGGCGTCAGCCCACGGGCCCAACAGGGCCCGCCCGGCCCGGCCAACCCGGCCCGGCCAACCCGCCCCGGTCAGCCCGCCACGAAGGTGCGGGCCGCCTTGTCGTGCCAGCACTGGCGCCAGGGGCGGTCGATCAGGCACCACAGCACGTTGAACACACCGATGACCAGGATGCCCAGCACCCCGTAGACCAGCCAGCGGCGCAGGGCCGCACCCAGGGTGGGCGAGTCGTGCGACTCGATGTCCCGCACTTCGAGGCCGAGGAGCTTCTTGCCGAGCGTACGGCCCCACTTGGCGGTGGGCAGCGCCTCCAGGAGGAAGCCGAGCACCAGGAGCGCGCCGAGCACCGCCCCGAACAGACCCGCCGTGGTGGCATCCACGAGCCAGACGGTGACCGTCTCACCGGACTGCTTCGCCGCGGTGATCTTCTCGTCGATGTGCTCCAGCGCCCGGGTGACCAGCGGGAAGCTGACGGCACCGACGACCGCGCCGAGGACCACGCTGTCGAGCAGCCGGGCGGCGAAGCGCTTGCCGAGACCGGCGGGCCGCGCCGATGTCTGGGCCCTGGCGAGCTGCTGGAAGGGGTCGTCGACCGGGGGCTTCCAGGGCACGACGGGCTGATCCGCCCCGGCACCGGCCTGCTGCTGGGCGGGCACCTGATGTGCGGCGGGCGCCTGCTGCTGGGGCTGCATCTGCTGCTGGTGCGGCTGGAGTTGGCCCTGTGGCTGGAGTTGCCCCTGTGGCTGGCGCTGCTCCGGCCGGGCCGGCTGGTGGGCCTGCTGCCCCCAGGAGGCCGAGCCGCCGGGCCCGGGGGCGGGCACGGGAGCAGGGGCCTGGAAGGGGGTCTGGGCGGGGGTCTGGGCGGGGCCAGGCACCTGTACCGGGCCCTGGGTCGCGCCGGGCAGCGCGACGGGCAGAGGGGCGGACGGCAACGCGGTCGTCGGCGCGGGCGCCTGCACCCGGGTCGGCTGCGGCACCTGAGGCTGCTGTGAAGCGTGCGGCGCCTGCGATACGTGCGGTGCCTGGGGTGTCTGCGGTGCCTGGGATGCGTGCGGGGCCTGCGGGCCCTGGGGTGCCTGGGATGCGTGCGGGGCCTGCGGGCCCTGGGGTGTCCGGGGCGGCTGCACCGCCTGGAGCGCCTGTGGCGTCCGGGGTGCCTGGGACGGCTGCATCGCCTGCGGCCCCTGCGACCCCTGCGACGTACCGCCCGGCATGAGGCCCGGCGGACCGGCGACCGGGGTGGCCGCGCGGATCGTCATCGTGCCGTCGGCGGGCACCGGTCCCCCGTCGCGCGGGCGCGGGGTGCGGGCACCACCGCCCGGACCCACGGCGCGGATCGTGACCGTACCGTCGGTCGGCGGGCGGCCCTCGGCACCGCCACCGTCACGACTGCCACGACCGTCACGGCTGCCACCGCCACTGCCACCGCCGTCCCGCATCGCCGGCAGGGCGCCGCCCGTCGGGTCCGGGGCGCCGGACACGCGCGGGTCCGCCGGAGCCGGTTCGGGGCGCTCGGGCCGCGCGCTGTCGCCCGGGGTGCGCGGATCGGCACTCGCCGGGTCCGGCCGGCCGGACGCCGCTTCCGGACCGCCCCAGGAGACGCGCCGGTCGCGGTCGCCGCCGAAGCCGGTCTGCCGGGAGGTGTCGGCCTGCCAGACGGATGCCGGTTCCGGCTCCGGACGGGCGGGGACGCCCTGTTCGGGTCCACCCGGCCCACCCGGCCCGTTCGCTCCGTCCGGCACTCCGTCAGGGCCGCCCGCCTCGCCGACCTCGTCGAAGAAGATCGGCCCGGTCTCCTCCATCCGGGGGGCGGAGGCCGTCGGCTGCGGCGCGGGAGTGGCTTCGCCCTGGGGCGCGGGCCGGCTCGTACCGGGTACCCACGCCGCACCGTTCCAGTACCGGACATATCCAGGAATGGAGGGGTCGGGGTAGTACCCCTCGCGGGGGCTTTCGTCACCGGGTGCCGGGGTTGGGGCGCTCATCACCGTGGTCCCGTATCTCTTCGAGGCCTCAGACCGTCCGGTCGCAGGTGCGGACGGCCTCAATACAAGGGTCCACATCTATCAGACGCCCACGTGTCGCCGGGCCGGTCCCACTGTTTGGGACCACTTTCCACGCCGTCCGAAGTTTTTTTGAAAAGTCGCGTAATGGATGGCGGGGAGGGCGCTCTCTCCTTGTGCGGGCCGGTCATGGGACCGGTCCACGAGCACCGGAAGGTCGTGCACTGACATGCTGAACGTCGTGGAACGCGAGCTGGAACTGAAGCTGGTCCTGTCGCCCGAGCGCTCCATCCCCGTACCCGCCAGGCTGACTTACCGCACCGACGACCCGTACGCCGTGCACATCGCCTTCCACATCGGCTCCGAGTCCCCCGTGCACTGGACGTTCGCCCGGGAACTGCTGGTGGAAGGGGTGTTCCGGCCGTGCGGACACGGAGACGTACGCATCTGGCCGACCAAGATCAACGACCGTAACGTCATCTGTGTCGCCCTCACCTCCCCCGATGGCAACGCCCTGCTGGAGGTGCCGTCGGCCGCCGTGGCCGCGTGGGTGGAGCGGACGCTGCGGGTGGTGCCCCCGGGTACGGAGAGCGAGCGGCTGGGCCTGGACGACGCGCTCGCCGAGCTGCTGGCACCGCTGCCGGCCGACGACCTGTGGCTGAGCGACCCGTGGTCCGCGGACGAGTCCCCCTCCCAGGAGGGTGAGGCGTGAGGGCCTTATCCGGCTGTCGTGCCCCGGCGTGTCGGGGTCAGAAGAGTTTGCCGGGGTTGAGGAGACCGAGCGGATCGAAGACCGTCTTGATTCCGCGCTGCAGCTCGACCCCGGTCTCGCCCAGTTCGCGGGCGAGCCACTCCTTCTTCAGGACCCCGACGCCGTGCTCGCCGGTGATGGTGCCGCCCAGTTCGAGGCCGAGGGCCATGATCTCGTCGAAGGACTCACGGGCCCGGCGGGACTCGTCGGGGTCCATGTGGTCGAAGCAGACGACGGGATGGGTGTTGCCGTCGCCGGCGTGGGCGCAGACGCCGATGGTGAGGCCGAACCTCGTGGCGATGGCGGCGGTGCCCTCCAGCATCGCTCCGAGCTTCGAGCGCGGTACGCACACATCGTCGATCATCGTGGCGGACTTGACGGTCTCCAGCGCGGTGAGCGACATCCGGCGCGCCTGGAGCAGGAGTTCGGACTCGGCCTCGTCGTCGGCGGGGACGACCTCGGTGGCGCCCGCGGCGGCGCACAGTTCACCGACGGCCGCCAGGTCGGACGCCGGATCGGGGGTGTCGAAGGCGCAGAGCAGCAGCACCTCGGTGGAGTCGGGGAGGCCCATGCCGGCCATCGCGTTGACCGCGCGGATGGTCGTACGGTCCATCAGTTCGAGGAGTGAGGGAGTGTGACCGCGCTCCATGATCGTGCAGACCGCGTCGCAGGCGGCGACCGCGGAGGGGAATTCGGCAGCCAGGACGAGCTGCCGCGGAGGCTTCGGCTTCAGCGCGAGGACGGCCTTGACGACGATCCCCAGGCTGCCCTCGGAGCCGACGAAGAGCCGGGTGAGGTCGTAGCCGGCGACGCCCTTGGCCGTACGGCGGCCGGTGGTCAGGAGCCTCCCGTCGGCGAGGACGACTTCGAGACCGATGACGTATTCGGCGGTGACCCCGTACTTGACGCAGCACAGGCCGCCGGACGCGGTGCCGATGTTGCCGCCGATGGTGCACATCTCCCAGCTGGAGGGATCCGGCGGGTAGCAGAGGCCGTGTTCGTTCACCGCGCGTGACAGCACGGCGTTGATGACACCCGGCTCGACGACGGCGATCCGGTCGACCGGGCTGATCTCCAGGATCCGGTCCATCTTCACCAGGGAGAGCACGATGCAGCCGTCGGAGGCGTTGGCCGCGCCCGACAGGCCGGTACGGGCACCCTGCGGAACGACCGGGACGCGCAGCGCGGTGGCGGTGCGCATGACGTGCTGGACCTGCTCGACCGTGCGCGGGAGCACGACGACGGCCGGGGAACCCGCGTCACAGAAGCCCGCCATGTCGTGGGCGTACGAGGACGTGACGTCCGGATCGGTGATCAGAGCCTCGGCGGGCAGACCGGCGCGCAGCTGTGCGAGGAGATCGTTCATGATCCAAGACTGGCACCCGGGGCCAATGGTGTGAACCCGTCTGCGACGGCGTTCCCAAGGCGCGGTGTGCTCTTCGTACTGACGCAGAGTGATCGCCATGGATGTCACGCCGCAGCAGGACCCGGACCCCCGCCAGCCGCCCGAGCCGTCCCCCTTCCCGCCGCGGACGGCGGACGCGAAGGAATTCCCGGCCGCTCCCCAGGATCCCGGAAAGGGCGCGACCGCGGTCCCGCCCCCGCCCCCCACCGCGCGGACGACGCTGCGCAGGGCCACGCTCGGCGCGATCGCCGCGGCCGTTCTGGTGGCCGGTGCGGTGGTGGCCGTTCCGGACGGCGGGCAGGACGGCCCGAAGGTGCCGGGACCGGTCGAGCGGGCCCGAGCGGCGGCGACCGCCGGCTCCCCGGCCTCGCTCTCGGACCTGACCGCGCTCATCGGGGACCGGCAGAAGTGGGTGGAGGAGCATCCGTCCGACGCGCCCTCGTGGGCGGTGCTCGGCACGGCGTACGTGGAGTGGGGGCGGCGTTCCGCGGACGCGGCGTACTACGCGCGGGCCGAGACGGCCCTGAGGCGTTCGCTGGAGGAGCAGCCCGGTGAACGCGGCAACGGGGAGGCCTGGGTGGGCCTGGCCGCACTCGCCAACGCCCGGCACGACTTCGTCGCGGCGAAGCGGTGGGGCGAGACCGTACGGACCCGGGAGCCGAAGACCTGGAGCACGTACCCGGTCCTGATCGAGGCGTACAACGGCCTGGGCGACTACAGGGCGGCCGGCACGGCGACGGAGCGGTTCGGTCAGCTGCGCAAGGGGGTTCCGGCGCTGGCCCGGACCGCCGAGATGTACCGCGACCAGGGCTGGCGGGAGGACGCCCTGGCCACCGCCCGCGAGGCGGCGGACCGGGCCACCACAGCGGTGGAGAAGGCGCAGGCCCTGCACCGCCTCGGCGATCTGGCGTGGGAGCGCGGCGAGCCGGAGGAGGCCGTCGCGCAGTACGACGCGGCGCTGCGCACGGACAGCGGCCAGCACGCGTCGCTGGCGGGCCGGGCCCGCGCCCTGGCGGCCCTGGGCCGTACCGACGAGGCGCTGGACGCCTACCAGGCGGCGGTGGCGGAGCTGCCCCGCGCGGAGTACGCCCTCGAACTGGGAGAGCTGTACGAGGCGCTGGGCCTGGACGGCGACGCCCGCAGCCAGTACGCGAGGATGCGCACTCTGCTGTCACGGTCGAAGGCCGCGGGGGTCAACGAGTCCCTGCTCCGGGCGCGTTACGAGAGCGACCACGGCGACGCGGACACGGCGGTGGAGCTGCTGCGCGCCGAGTGGTCCCGGCAGCACCGCAGTGCGGCGGTGGCGGACGCGCTGGGCTGGGCGCTGCACCGGGCGGGCCGGCCGCAGGAGGGTCTGGAGTACGCCCGGCGGGCCGTCGACACGGGGGTCCGCAACGCCTCGTACGCGTACCACCTGGGCACGATCGAACGGGAGCTGGCCCAGTACGGTGCGGCCCGCCGCCATCTGGAGGAGGCCCTGCGCACCAACCCGGCCTTCTCCCCGCTGGACGCGCCCCGCGCCGAGGAGGCCCTGGACGCGCTGGGGGAGCCCGCGCCGGGCGGCCCGGAGGACATGCGGCCCCCGCCGGATCCGGCCCCCGAGCCCGAGCCGGAGCCCGAGCCGGAGTCCGGTACCGGGACGGCGAAGCCCGCCCCGCCGCGGCAGACCCCCGCCTCTCCCTCCTCCCCCGCCTCCCCGACGCCGCGGACGGGCAGCCCGGAATCCACGAAGCCGGGCGCGGCGGGCCCGGCGGCGGCGTCCACGGCCGCCCCGTCCACCGCGGGGACACCGTCCGGACGCTGACCGGGTGGGGGCCTCCCCGGCCGAAGCGGACGGGAGGCCCCCCACGCCCGTCCCGAGGGCGGGGCCGGGGGCTCCCCCGGCCGGGGCGCTACCAGGGCAGCTCCCGCAGCTGCTGCACGCACAGCACGACGAACAGCAGGCCCGCCGCCACGAGCATCACGTTGCTGAGCCCTCCGTTGCGCCATTCCCTCGGTGTGCGCGAGGAGTTGAGCAGCCATACCAGCGTGAGGGCCAGGAACGGCATGAAGAACGCGCCGAGCACGCCGTAGACCACGACCAGTCCGAACGGCTGGTCCAGCCAGAGCAGCGTCATCGGCGGGAACGTCAGCCACAGCAGATACGCCCGGAAGGCGAAGGAGCGCTCCTTCGTCCCGGCCGCCACCTCCTCCACGGTGCTCACCTCGGCCGGGGCACCCCCGCGCTCGCGCAGGAAGCGGTCGACGAAGTCGGCGAACATCAGGCTCACGCCGTTCCACACGCCGATGAGGGACGAGAAGGACGTGGCGAAGAAGCCGACCAGGAACAGCTTGGCGGTCGCGGCTCCGTAGCGGTCCTCCAGGATCGCGCCGAGGTCGATCAGCCCCCGGTCGCCCTTGGTGAGGGCGAGATGGGAGGAGTGCAGGAGTTCCGCGCCGACGATCAGCATCGCCACGACGAAGATTCCGGTGGTGAGGTAGGCGACCCGGTTGTCGAGGCGCATCACCTTCATCCAGGAGGAGTTGGTCCAGCCCTTGGCGTTCACCCAGTAGCCGTAGGCCGCCATGGTGATCGTGCCGCCGACGCCGCCGATCAGGCCCAGGGTGTAGAGGAGCGAACCGTCCGGGAGTACGGGGGCCAGGCCCGCGAACGACGCGCCGACGTCGGGGCCGACGCGCACCGCGACGTACACGACGACCACGAACATCACGCCGATCAGGACGGTCATGGCCTTCTCGAAGACGGCGTACCGGTTGAACCAGACGAACGCCAGGCCGATCAGGCCCGTGATGATCGCCCAGGTCTTGAGGTTCGGCCCGTCCGGGAAGAGCGCGACGATGGGCAGGGCGGACGAGGACATGGCCGTCGCGCCGTAGATGAAGCCCCAGACCACGACGTAGACCGCGAAGTAGACGGTGGTCCACGGGCCGAGGCTGCGCCAGCCGTCGAAGAGCGTGCGTCCGGTGGCGAGGTGCCAGCGTCCGCACGCCTCGGCCAGCGAGATCTTGACGACGCAGCCGATGACGGCCGCCCACATCAGGGTGTAGCCGAACTTGCTGCCCGCGATCAGCGTCGCGACGAGGTCTCCGGCTCCGACCCCGGTGGCAGCGACGACGATACCGGGGCCGATGTAGGTCCAACTGGACTTGCGCGGAAGGGTGTTCAGGGGTTCGGTACCGCTGTCGGCGCTGCGGCCGGTACCACTGCCGGTACCGCTGTCGGTCGCTTCTGCCATGCCGGTGTCCTCCCGCTCGTCCCCAAGGTGATCCAGATCACCAAAGCGGGAGCGCGGGTGTTGCGCAAGGGGGCCGACGGCGTGCGCCCGGAGCGCGGCGCTTGCGCCGTGCAGCGTGGCCGCCGCGCACATACGCGGAAGGGCGGGGCACCCCGTTGTACCGGGTGCCCCGCCCTCGTACCGCGAAGACCGCTCCGCGCGTGAGCCGTACGGTCAGAGGTTGCCGCGCTTCTCCTGCTCGCGCTCGATCGCCTCGAACAGGGCCTTGAAGTTGCCCTTGCCGAAGCCCATCGAGCCGTGCCGCTCGATCATC
Source organism: Streptomyces sp. NPDC001787 (assembly GCF_040297465.1). Lineage (NCBI taxonomy): Bacteria > Bacillati > Actinomycetota > Actinomycetes > Kitasatosporales > Streptomycetaceae > Streptomyces > Streptomyces sp. NPDC001787. The sequence goes on along the minus strand of NZ_JBEOZE010000013.1, from coordinate 127,645 downwards.
TCGAAGAAGACCGTCGGGCGGTCCTGGACCGGCTTGGTGAAGATCTGGAGCAGATAGCCGTCCTCGTCGCGGTCGACCAGGATCTTCAGCTCGCGCAGCGTCTCCACCGGGACCCGGGTCTCGCCCGCCCACTCGCCGAGCGTGTCGTAGTACGAGTCGGGCGTGTCCAGGAACTGGACACCGGCCGCGCGCATCGCCCGGACCGAGGCGACGATGTCGTTCGTGGCGAGGGCGATGTGCTGGACACCCGCGCCGCCGTAGAACTCCAGATACTCGTCGATCTGCGACTTCTTCTTCGCGATCGCCGGCTCGTTGATCGGGAACTTGACCTTCAGGGTGCCGTCCGCGACGACCTTCGACATCAGGGCGGAGTACTCGGTGGCGATGTCGTCGCCCACGAACTCCTTCATGTTGGTGAAGCCCATGACCTTGTTGTAGAAGCCGACCCACTCGTTCATCCGGCCGAGCTCGACGTTGCCCACACAGTGATCGACGGCCTGGAAGGTGCGCTTGGCGGGCGGCTCGACGATCGGGGTGGCCGCCGTGTAGCCGGGGAGGTACGGCCCGTCGTAACCACCGCGCTCGACGAGGGTGTGGCGGGTCTTGCCGTACGTGGCGATGGCGGCGAGCACGACGGTGCCGTTCTCGTCCTTGACCTCGTGCGGCTCGGTCAGACCGGTGGCGCCGTGCTCCACCGCGTAGGCGTACGCGGCGCGGGCGTCCGGGACCTCGATGGCCAGGTCGACCACACCGTCGCCGTGCGCCGCGACATGGTCCTCCAGGAAGTGGCCCCAGTCGGTGGACGCCTTGATGACGGACGTGAGGACGAAGCGGGCCGAGCCGTTGGTCAGGACGTAGCTCGCGGTCTCGCGGCTGCCGTTCTCCGGTCCGGAGTAGGCGACGAGCTTCATTCCGAAGGCTGTGGAGTAGTAGTGCGCCGCCTGCTTGGCGTTGCCCACGGCGAAGACGACCGCGTCCATTCCCTTGACCGGGAAGGGATCGGCCTGCCGGGCGGTGTCGGGGGTGGTGTGCAGAGTCTCAGTCATAAACCCAGGCTCTCCCCGCTCCGCAAGGTGCGCAATAGTTCGCGGAATCGCTGGGCAATCTGTGCAGCAGTTCGGCACTATGAGCAGGCGTTCTGTACATGATGACCATCGGAGGCGGGGACATGGCGATCGATCGTCTGGACGGGCAGCTGATCGTGCTGCTGGCACGTGAACCGCGGATAGGGGTACTGGAGGCGTCCCGCCGGCTCGGCGTGGCGCGCGGCACCGTACAGGCCCGGCTGGACCGCCTTCAGTCGAATGGCGTCATCCGGGGCTTCGGCCCGGACGTCGATCCGGCGGCGCTGGGCTACCCCGTCACCGCCTTCGCGACACTGGAGATCAAACAGGGCCAAGGGGCGCAGGTCCGGGCCCACTTGGGCGGCGTGCCCGAAGTGCTGGAACTGCACACCACCACCGGCCACGGGGACATGTTCTGCCGGCTCGTCGCCCGCTCCAACGCCGACCTCCAACGGGTGATCGACCGGGTTGTCGGTTTTGATGGCATCGTCCGGGCATCCACGGCCATCGTCATGGAGAACCCGGTCCCGCTGCGCGTCATCCCGCTCGTCGAGCAGGCCGCACAGGACACCGACTGACCGAGCCGAGGAGTGACGTGTGAGCTTCTGGGAGTACCTGGGAAATCGGCACCAGCAGTTGCTCACCGATGCGTTCCAGCACGTCAGCGCCGTATTTCAGTGCATGGTCATCGCCACCGTGCTCGGGGTGGTGATCGGCGTGGTCACCTATCGCAGCGGCTGGGCGGGATCGCTGGCCATCACCTCCACGGCGACGATCCTCACCATCCCCTCCCTCGCCGCGATCGGTCTGCTGATCCCGCTGGTCGGGCTCGGGGTCGCCCCCACCGTCATCACCCTGACGATGTACGGACTGCTGCCCGTCGTCCGTAACTCCATCGTCGGGCTGCGCGGTGTCGACCCCTCGCTGGTCGACGCGGCGAAGGGCATCGGGATGTCGCGGTTCGCCCGGCTGCGCAAGGTGGAACTGCCGCTCGCCTGGCCCCCGATCCTCACCGGCATCCGGGTCTCCACCCAGATGCTCATGGGCATCGCCGCCATCGCCGCGTACGCCTCCGGGCCCGGTCTCGGCAACGAGATCTTCCGCGGCATCGCCTCGCTGGGCAGCGCCAACGCGATCAACCAGGTCCTCGCGGGCACGCTCGGCATCGTCATTCTCGCCCTGCTCTTCGACGCCGCGTACGTCCTGCTGGGACGGCTGACCATCCCCAGGGGGATCCGTGTCTGAGACCGTCTCCGAGACCGCCCCCGGGGCCGGCGGGAGCGACGGCGGCGAGGGGACCGCGACGGTCACCTCCGGGGCCACGATCGAGCTGGAGGACCTGACCAAGAGCTACCCCGGCAACCCGAACCCGGCCGTCGAGAACGTCTCCATGGACATCAGGGCCGGCGAGACCGTGATCTTCGTGGGTCCGTCCGGCTGCGGGAAGTCCACCACCCTGAAGATGATCAACCGGCTGATCGAGCCCTCCTCCGGCCGGATCAGGATCAACGACGAGGACGTCACCGACATCGACCCGGTGAAGCTGCGCCGCAAGGTCGGGTACGCGATCCAGTCCTCGGGGCTGTTCCCGCACATGACGGTCGCCGAGAACATCGCCCTCGTACCGAAGATGGTCGGCTGGTCCAAGTCCCGGGTGAAGGACCGGGTGGAGGAGATGCTCGACCTCGTGGGACTGGACCCGCGCGAGTTCCACGGGCGCTACCCGCGCCAGCTGTCCGGCGGCCAGCAGCAGCGGGTGGGCGTGGCCCGCGCGCTGGCGGCCGATCCCCCGGTGCTGCTGATGGACGAGCCGTTCGGGGCGGTCGACCCGATCACCCGCGACCACCTCCAGGACGAGCTGATCCGGCTCCAGCACGAGCTGCACAAGACGATCGTCTTCGTCACCCATGACTTCGACGAGGCGATCAAGCTGGGCGACCGGATCGCGGTGCTGCGCGAGCGTTCGCACATCGCGCAGTTCGACACCCCGGAGGCGATCCTCACCAACCCGACGGACGACTTCGTCTCCGGGTTCGTGGGGGCGGGCGCGGCGCTCAAGCGCCTCAACCTGACGCGCGTACGGGATGTGGGCATCGCCGAATTCCCGACGGTGACGGTCGACGACCCGCTCCAGTCGATCTTCAACAAGCTGCGCAGCGGCCCGCACAACGAGCTGCTGATGCTGGACCGCAGGAACCGCCCGTACAAGTGGCTGCGGCGCGGCGACCTGATGCGGGCCCGCGGCTCGCTGGCCCGTGCCGGGCAGCTGGTGCACGACACGGTGACCCGGGATGCCACGCTGCACGACGCGCTGGAGGCCGTACTGACGGACAGCGGGGGGCGGGTCGCGGTGACCGGGCGGCGCGGCGAGTTCATCGGTGTCGTCGACATGCACACCCTGATGGACAACGTGCAGGAGCTGCTGGAGGCCGACCGGCTGACCGCCATGGAGCACCAGCACGAGCTGGAGGGGCTGCGCACCCACTCGACCGAGCAGGAGCTGGAAGGGGGTGGCGGCGGCGCATGACTCCCAGCTTTCCGAACTCCGGCGAGCCCGGCGCCTCCGAGACCCGGCCGCCGGGCGAGCACGAGGTCAAGGGCGTTGCCTTCCGCGACGAGGAGACGGAGCCGGCGCCCCCGCCCGCCGGACCGCCGCGCCGGATCACCTGGCAGAAGCTGGTGGTGCTGCCGCTCGTGCTCGCGGCCGTCCTGGCCATCACCTACGTGTGGATCACCAATGTCCACCTCGACTCGATCGCGGAGAACTCACTGGCCGGCGGCAATGTGCAGCTGCGGCTGTGGCAGCACATCAGGCTGACGGCGATCTCGACGTTCTGGGTGCTGATCATCGCGATCCCGCTCGGTATCGCCCTGACCCGGCGCGGGCTCAGCAAGGGCGCCCCGGTGGTCACGGCCATCGCCAACGTCGGGCAGGCCACCCCGGCGATCGGTCTGCTGGCACTGCTGGTGATCTGGCTGGGCATCGGCCCCTCGACGGCGATCGTCGGCATGGTGATCTACGCGGTGCTGCCGGTGCTGTCCAACACGGTGGCCGGTCTCAAGGCGATCGATCCGACCCTGGTGGAGGCCTCGCGCGGGATCGGGATGTCGGGGCTCGGGACGCTGAGGAAGGTGGAGCTGCCGCTCGCCGTGCCGCTGATCCTCGCCGGAGTGCGGACGGCGCTGGTGCTCAACGTGGGTACGGCGACGCTGGCCACGTTCGGCGGGGGCGGCGGGCTCGGCGACCTGATCACCTCGGGCATCCAGACGCAGCGGATGCCGGTGCTGGTGCTGGGGTCCGTGCTGACGGTGGTGCTGGCACTGCTGGTGGACTGGCTGGCCTCGCTGGTCGAGCTGTCGCTGACGCCGCGCGGGCTGGAGGCGCCGTGACGCGCGGGTACCGGGCCGGGCTGCCGCTGGCCCTGGCACTCTCGCTGGTGCTCGCCGGGTGCGGGCTGAAGAGCGGATCGCCGATGGTGGACGAGGTGTCGCCCGGGTCGGTAGGCCGGGGGAAGCCGCTCAAGGGCGCCTCCCTGACGGTCACCTCGAAGAACTTCAGCGAGAACATCATCCTCGGTCAGATGATCGGCCTGGTCTTCAAGGCGGCCGGCGCGGAGGTGCTGGACCGGACGAACCTGCCCGGCTCGATCAGTGCCCGCGAGGCGATCGTCAAGGGCGACGCCGACGCGATGTACGAGTACACGGGCACGTCCTGGATCACCTACCTCGGGCACGCCGAGCCGATCGTCGATCCGCTGAAGCAGTGGGAGGCGGTACGGGACGAGGACCGGAAGAACGGGGTGACCTGGCTGCCGCAGTCCACGCTCAACAACACCTACGCACTGGCCATCAGCAGGAAGAACAACGCGAAGTACCGGCTGAGGACGCTCTCGGACGTCGCCGCGCTGGCGAAGAAGGACCCGAACGCCGTCTCGATCTGCGTGGAGAACGAATTCGCCTCCCGCGACGACGGGCTGCCCGGAATGGAGAAGGCGTACGGGATGTCGGTCCCCGCCTCCCACATCCAGAAGATGGACGCCGGAATCATCTACACCCAGGTCTCCAAGTCCGACTCCTGCCTGCTGGGCGAGGTGTTCACCACGGACGGCCGGATCAAGGCGATGGACCTGGAAGTGCTGGAGGACGACAAGCACTTCTTCCCCAACTACAACGCGGCTCCCGTCATCCACACGGCGACCTTCGAGAAGTACCCGGAGATCGCGGGGCTGCTGGACCCGGTCAGCGGGAAGCTGACGACGGAGGTCGCGCAGGTGCTCAACGCCAAGGTGGACGTGGACGGGGAGGACCCGCACGAGGTGGCGAAGGAATGGCTGGTGGCGGAGGGGTTCATCGAGGAGGGGTGACGGCCCGCCGCAGCCCCGAAGTCCCCTTGCAAAGATTCCGTTGCAAAAAAGCGTTGCAAAGCTTCCTTTGCAACTTTAGAGTCATGGCATGACAGCGAACGAGGCCGACAAGGCGGAGACCGGGGCCGGGACCGGCGGCGAGGACGGGGACGGGAGTCCCGCCGTTGACCGGCGGCCCGACGAGGGGACCAACGTCCACCTCGTCGACGCCCGCACCCTGCGCGCCCTCGCCCATCCACTGAGACTGCGACTGCTGAGCGCCCTTCGGGAGTACGGCCCCGCGACCGCCTCCGGCCTCGGGGAGCGGCTCGGCGAATCCAGTGGTGCCGCCAGCTACCACCTGCGGCAACTGGCGTCGCACGGCCTCGTCGAGGACGCCCCGGAACTGGGCAAGGGCCGGGAGCGGTGGTGGCGGGCCGTCCACAGGGGCACCGCCTTCAACACGGGCCGCTTCCTGGCCCACCCGGACCCCGAGGTGCGCGGGGCCACCGGCGTCATCCTCCACGAGATCGCCACGGCCCACGCCCAGGAGCTGAACACCTGGCTCGGCACGATGCACGAATGGCCCGAGGCCTGGCACCAGGCCTGGGACATCAGCAATTTCAAGGTACGGCTCACCCCCGAGCTCGCCCACGAGCTGACCGGGAAGATCCACGAGCTGATCGAGAGCTACCGGGGCGTGGTTCCCGAGGGCACCGAGGGCTCGGCCACCGTCCGCAGCCATGTGCACGTCTTCCCGCGGCCTCCCGAGTAGGCCGGCCGGAAGACAGACGGAACTACCGACCGACGGGCCTGACGGGCCGGCGCGTTGAAGAGCTGACCGCCGCCCCGGTAACCGTCATGCCCGGAAGACGACGAACCGACCAGCGGACCGGCCGGACCGGCCGAACCCCGCCGGACCCGCCGGACCTACCGAACCCGCCGGACCTACCGGACCGGCCTACTGCGAACCGACGACGAACCGACGAGCCACCGACGAGCCGACCGAAGGGGCCCACCAGCCATGCACTGCGACATCCACCACCGGACACACACCTACCGCGCCACCGAACTGCACCGCGAGGCCACGACCCTCCGGCCGCCGCACACCAGCCTGCGCAGCCGGGTCGGCTGGACGATGGTCGAGCTGGGCCTCCGACTCGCCGAGAGCCGGCCCGCCCGGGCCGCCGTGCGCGCGCCCCGTCCGGCGTAACCGATGAACGGGGGGCATCACATGCAGGACACACAGCACCCGCAGGACACGCGGAAGGTGCGCCATCGCACACCGCTCATCAGCGTTCTCGCGGCCAACTCCATTTCCACGGCCGGGACCTCACTCACCCTCATCGGTGTTCCGTGGTTCGTCCTGGAGACCACCGGCAGTGCGGGGCGGGCGGGCCTCGTCGCGTTCTGCGCCACGCTGCCGATCGTCGTCTCGGCACTCATCGGCGGACCGGTCATCGACCGGCTCGGCCGACGCCGGGTCGCCGTCGCCTCGGACACCGTATGCGGCCTCGCCATCGCCACCATTCCGCTGCTGCACTACGCGGGAGCGCTCGAATTCTGGATGCTGTGCGCGCTGATGGCGCTCAACGGGCTGGTCCACACCCCCGGCAACACCGCGCGCTACGTCCTCGTACCCGATCTCGCCGAGCACGCGGGCACCACGCTCACCCGCGCCGCCAGCCTCTTCGACGCCGTCTCGCGCGGCGCCCGGATGGTCGGCGCCGCACTGGCCGGGCTGCTGATCGCGCTGGTCGGGGCCGAGACCGTACTGCTGCTGGACGCCGCCACGTTCGGGCTGTCCGCCGTGCTGGTCGCGACAGGGGTACGCGGGGTCCGGGCGGCCGAGCCCCGCAAGGCCGCGGAACCCGTCTCCCTGCGCACCTACCGCGCCGAACTGCGCGAGGGATACGGCTACTTGCTCGGCAACCGGCTGCTGCTCTCCGTCGTGATCATGGTGATGTTCATGAACGGCACCGACCAGGGCTGGAACGCCGTCCTGCTGCCGGTGCACGCCGAGGGCGAGCTGGGCGGGGCCACCGACCTCGGTCTGCTCACCGCGCTGTTCGGCGCCGGTGGCCTGACGGGGGCGCTGCTCTACGGGGCGGTGGGCCACCGGTTCTCGCGGTGGACGGTGTTCGCGGTGTGCGTGCTCCTGTGCGGGGCGCCGAGATTCCTGGTCGCCGCGGTGACCGGGACGACCCTGCCGCTCGCCGTGACGATGCTGCTCGGCGGCATCGCGGGCGGCGCGCTGAACCCGATCCTGACCACGGTGACGTACGAACGGGTCCCCGAGGAACTGCGCAGCCGGGTCTCCGGGGCACTCACCGCGGGCTGCGAGCTCGCCATGCCGGTGGGCGGCCTCGCGGCGGGCCTGCTGGTGGAGGGCTTCGGGGTGACGGGGGCGCTGCTCGCGATGGGCGGGGTGTACCTCCTGGCGACGCTGAGCCCGCTGGTGTTCCCGGTCTGGCGGACGATGGACCAGCCGGGTGCGGGGGCCGGGCCGGGTGCCGCACCCGCGGCGGGGCCGGGTGCCGCTTCCGCGGAGGGGCCGGGGGACTCCCCCGTGCCCGTACCCGCTCCGGCGGCGGGGGAGGTCAGCAGCTCGGGACCTTCCCGCCCCGCTCCAGGGAGCGCAGCGAGTCCACGGCGCCCTTCAGCGTCGTGACGGGGATCAGCCGCAGCCCCTCGGGCCGCTCCGCCTCCGCCTGCTTGCACTCGTCCTCGGGGACCAGGAAGACCGTCGCCCCGTCGCGGTGAGCGGCCTGGGTCTTCAGCGATACACCGCCGACGGCGCCGACCTTGCCGTCGGCGCTGATCGTGCCCGTACCCGCGATGGAACGGCCGCCGGTCAGGTCTCCGCCGGAGCCGTCGCCGTCCAGCTTGTCGATGATGCCGAGGGCGAGGAAGAGCCCGGCACTGGGACCGCCCACATCCCCGAGGTCCACGCTGATCCGCATCGAACCGAGGTCCCGGTCGAGGTAGTTGAGGGCCGCGTCGACGGCGACGTCCTGGGACTCCTTCATGTCGTCGAGGTTGTGCTTCTCGATCTCCTTCTCGGAGCCGCCGGTCGGATAGACGGAGTCCCTGGGCATCACGGCCCGGTCCGTCCTGAACCAGCCGTCGATCACCTGGCCGATCCCGACGTCGGCGCTCGGCGAGGTCGCGAAGATCGTCGTCATCCGCAGCTGCCCCTCCGTGGTGCGGGTGGGTGCGCCGGTGATGGTGATCACGGGCTTCCCGTCGTTCTTCCCGAGGACGTTCGCGGTCGTGCCGGGCTGCGCCAGGGTGAACGGCAGGGGCGCGAAGGCGGCCGTGCCGAAGAGGGCGAGGACGGGCAGTGCGCAGAGGGCGAGGGCACGGGGGCGCGAGAGACGAGAGAGCACCCGCCCAATCTATCCGCCGGCCCCCGCGGCGCGTCCCCCACCGTCAGCGCAGCGCGTCCGCCGACGTCAGCGCAGCGCGTCCGCCACCTCCCGGGCCGCGTCGAGCACCCGGGGGCCCACCCGTTCCGGTACGGCGTCGGCGAGCATCACCACACCGACGCTGCCCTCCACGCCCGACACCCCGACCAGGGGCGCGGCCGCCCCGCTGGCACCGGCTTCGAGCTCGCCGTGGGTGAGGGTGTAGCCGGGGTCGCCGGCCAGGCTCTTCTGCCGGGCGGAGAGTATGGCCCGGCCCGCGGCACCCCTGTCCAGGGGGTGGCGGAAGCCGGCCCGGTAGGCCACGTGGTAGTCGGTCCAGGTCGGTTCGACGACCGCGACCGCGAGTGCGTCGGTGCCGTCGACGAGCGTGAGGTGGGCGGTGGCCCCGATGTCCTCGGCCAGGGAGCGCAGCGCGGGCAGCGCCGCCTCGCGGACCAGCGGGTGCACCTGGCGGCCCAGGCGCAGCACGCCCAGCCCCACCCGGGCACGGCCGCCCAAGTCACGGCGTACCAGGGCGTGTTGTTCCAGGGTGGCGAGCAGACGGTAGACGACGGTGCGGTTGACACCGAGTTTGTTGGACAACTCGGTGACCGTCAGACCGTGATCGGTGTCGGCGAGCAGCTTGAGGACGCGCAGTCCTCGGTCGAGCGTCTGGGAAGTCTCCGCGGTCACGACGCCCTCTCCTCTTCGGGTGAGCGACGACGGCAGTCTCCCGGCGGTTGCGACACCGGTCCCAGCGGCATCGCACGGAGAAAGCCGCCGGTCTGGCAAGGCACCGGCTGCGCTACGCGGCGACACTGCCACGGCGCGTTCACATTGCGGGGACATTAGCGAGCCAGTCCGCTCAGCGGAAGACCTCGTCCAGAATCCGGTCTCCCGCCGGAACCCGGCGGAGTCGACGGAGCATAAGCGCCGGTCAGCGGGGCATCGTCCGGAAACCGAACGTCTACGCGCGTCCAGGTCGGGCGACGCCCTCGCGACACTCCGTACTCACTCGTGAACCGGCGTTAACTCACCGTGAACTCAAGTTGGCTGATTCTCCCGTTCACCAGGACCTCGCAGACCCTGATCGACTTCGTCGCCGGGTCACGGACGGTGAAGTTGAGGGCGAACGTTCCGTCGAGTCCGACGATCCGGGTGACATAGCTGTCCGAGGTCTGCTTCCCGTCGGCGGCGCGCCCCGTCGCCACGACCGTCGCCACGGGGGCGAAGCCGCGTCCGGTCACCTGGACCACGGTGCCCACCGGTCCCTCGGGCGGGGAGAGCTGGAAGGAGGGACCGGCCGGAACCGTGCCGTCCCGGACGGTGAACGCGGCCGTCTCCGTCCTCGGGTTGACCAGGACCTCCCGTACCCGGATGGCGACGGTGTCGGCGGCGTTGACGGTGAACGTCTGCGAGAACGCCCCGTCCAGCCCGACGACCTTGGTCCGCACCGGGTCGGAGGTCTGCGATCCATCGGCCCGCAGTCCCACGATCGAGACGGTGGCCACCTTGGCGAAGCCCTGCCCGAGAACGGTGACCGCGGTACCCCGCGGACCCGAGGCGGGGGTGAGGACGACGAAGGTCGGGGCGACGGACAGCGGGACGACGGCCTGCGCGGACCCGGCGGTGACCTGGAGCGCGTACACGGCCTTCGGGGTGGTGCCCGCCACGGTGACCGTGCCGGTCAGGGCGCCCCCGGCGGTGATACGGAGGGTGGAGCCGCTGATCCGGCCCGGGTCGCAGCCGGTTCCGTCGGCGGCGCACAGCGCGGCGGCCGGGGTGGCCCCGGACGGCCAGTCGCCCCCGCCGAGCGCGAGGGTTCCGCCGGGTTTCACCTTCCCGGCCCCGGCGGTGAGCGTGGCGGAGGCGTCGGTCACGGTGAAGGGGCGGCTCAGGACCGTGGCGGGGTCGTTGCCCTCGTCGACCTGGATGGCGGCGACGGCATCGGACGTGACGGTGAAGTCGGCGGAGAAGGTGCCGTCGGGGCCGCTCTTCACATAGACGGCCGTGTCGTCGAGCGCGGTACCCGCCGCGTCGAGACCGATGACATTGATCCACCGGTCCTGGAGGTAGTCGGTGCCGGTCACCCGGACGACCGTGCCGACCGGTCCGGCGGCGCGGGACAGCGTGATCGCCCGCGGGCCGCCCGGGACGAAGGCCCGGACGGTGAGGGGTGCGGTCGCCTCCTTCGTACCGTCGTTGACCTTGACCAGGTACGCCCCGTCAGGGACCGCGCCCGCGGCGGCGAGGACGGCGCTGCCGGTCAGCTGTCCGGAGCCGCTGACGGCGAGGGAGTTCGAGGCGAACGCCCCGGTGTCGCAGCCGCCTCCGTCGGGGGCGCACAGGGACGGTACGGGGGCGCCGCCGGCGGTCCAGCGGCTGCCCGCGAGAGCGACGGAGGTGCTGGGCCGGACCGGGCCCGCGGGCGCGATCAGGGTGGGGGGCTGTCCGGCGCTGCCCTCGGCGGTGACCGTGCCGATGGAGCCGCTTCCGCTGACCACGTCGCACGGGGTCTGGTAGGTGCCGCCCAGCACCTTCGTACGGGTCAGGTTGCGCACCGGGGTGAAGGAGATCGGCCCGCTCGCGGTGGCGGGGATGAGGAAGTCCCCTTCGTACGGCGGTATTTCGATCGGCTTCCCGGACGGGATGTCGAGTATCACCTCGGGCCCGGTGACGGTGACCGTGCCGGTGGCACCGCCCGACATCGCGAGGTCGAGGCTGGGTGTGGTGGGCACGTCGTTCAGGCTGAGGCCGCTGGTGGCGGGCGAGGGGCCGAGGGTGACCTTGGCGTGCACCTTCCCGCCCGGGTCGACGACGTCGGGGGTCAGCTCGACCGTCATCTCCTGGGGTCCGGTGGCCTCGCCCTGTCCGGCGGGCAGCGTGCAGTGGACGGTCGGGGTGACCGTACCGGCATGGGCGGCCGGGGCCAGGGCGACGGCACCGCCGGTCCAGACGAGAACGGCTCCGGCGGCGAGGGCGACGGCGCGGCGCCATGACCGTCTTCGGCCGGAGTACGCGGAGGGGGACGGGAATGATGATGAGGATGGGGGTGGGATCGGGGAGGGGGTCGGGAACCGGGACGGGTGCATGGTCGCTCCTTCGGGCAGGACGGGTGGGAGGGCGTGCTGGGGCACTGGGGGCACGGGGGCACTGGAGGGGCGCGTACGGCCCCCGGAGTGCCAGGTCGGGCGGGGCGGGTACGCCCCCGGAGTGGCGGGGCGGGTCCGGGCCCGGGAGTGGCGGGGCTGATCCGGGAACGGTCGGGCCCCGGGCGAGGAAGAGCCCGCCCTGTCCATGGCGCTACGGATCATCGGGCGGGCTCTTCGCGGTGCCTGCTCTCAGAGCAGGGTGAGGGTGAGGGTGGCGCTGTAGTCCCCGGGCGGTGCGGACCCGGGGACCGTCAGGGTGAGATCGGCGTCGGCGTCGAAGCGTCCGCCGGTGAACGGCCGCGAGCCGTCCGGGCTCATCCGGCACAGGCTGGCCGCGGTGCTGCCGAGCCGCGCGGGCGACCCCGCCACCGGCGTACCCTGACTGCCGTTCTGCGCACGGCACTTGGGGGTCCAGCTCACCGCGTCGGCCGGGATGACGGCCGGGCCCGCGCCGCTGACGCCGGCGGCGGTGAAGTCGGTGAGCGTGGCGGTGAGGGACCAGCCGCTGTTGACGCCGCGCGCGTCCTCCACCTCCACCCGGTTGAGCCGGGAGCGCTGCACACCGCTGCCGGTGCCCAGGACCGTCGTACCGAAGTCGACGGTGTCGCCGTCCTGGACCATGCTCAGGGTGCCGGCCCGGACGGAGGCGGTGAGCCTCTGTTCGGCCGTGGCGCCGTCCCCGCCGCCGCCCGTGGTGACGGTGAAGGGTGCCGTCCGTACGGTGGCGGGGTCATTGCCCTCGTCCGCCTGGACGGCGGCGACCGCATCGGACGTGACGGTGAAGTCGGCGGAGAAGGTACCGTCCGTGCCGCTCTTCACATAGACGGCCGTGTCGTCGAGCGCGGTACCCGCCGCGTCGAGACCGACGACGTTGATCCACCGGTCCGGGTTGTAGTTCTTGCCGCTGACGGTGATGACACTGCCCACCGGGCCGCTGCCGCTCGACAGCGTGATCTCCCGGTCGCCCGCCGCGATGGCCTTCACGGTCAGCGGGGCGGTGGCCTCCTTCGCCCCGTCGTTGACCTTCACTTCGTACGCCCCGTCCGGCACCGCCCCGGCCTCGGCGAGGGTCGCCGTACCGGTCAGGGTCCCGTAGGAGTCGATACGCAGGGAGTGGGCCCGGAACTTCAGCGGATCGCAGCCACCGCCGCCCACCGCGCACAGCGAGGGAACCGGCGCTCCGTCCGGCGTCCATCCCGAACCACCGAGGGTGACAGGGGTGTTGGGGCGCACGGAGCCGGCGGGTGCGGTCAGGGTGGCGGGCTCACCGCCCTCGCCCTCGGCCGTCACCGTCCCGATGGACCCGGCGGCGCCGACCACGTCGCAGGGGGTCTCGAAGACCGAACCGAAGACCTTGGTCTGGGTCAGGGTGCGCACGGGTGCGAACGAGATCTCGCCGGAGGCGTCCGCGGGGACCAGGAAGTCCCCCTCGTACGGCGGTATTTCGATGGACTGCCCGGCCGGTACGTCCATGGTGAACTCATCGCCCCGCACGGTGACGGTGCCGGTGGCCCCGCCGGTCATCGCGAGGTCGAGACTCGGAATGGTGGGCACGTCCTCCAGGGCGATGCCGCTGGTGGCGGGCGACGGGCCCAGGGTGACCCTGGCGTGCACGGTGCCCCCGGGGGCGACGACGGCGGGGGTCAGCTCGACCGTCATCTCCTGCGGTCCGGTGGCCTCGCCCTGCCCGGCGGGCAGCACACAGTGCACGGTGGGCGTGACGGTGCCGGCCGCGCCGGAACCCGCCCCGGTGGCAGTGGCAGTCGTGGCGGTGGCAGTCGTGGTGGCACCGAGACAGCCCAGCGACAGTACGAGGCAGCCCATGAGCAGTCCCGTACGGCGTGATCCGCCGGACCGGCGGACGGCACCGCCGGATCTTCGTCGGCGAATCGTCCGCCTCACGTGTGTCACCCGTGTCACCCGACGCATCGGCACCACATCCCTCCACACCCCATTGATTGCGCACATTGAGGAGGGCGGGTGCAGAGAAGTCAAGAGAGAATTATTTGATCCTTTCGGGAAACACCCGGAAGGCATTTCTCCGCCGTAATTACCTGCTCCCGGCGGCTATTGACTTCTCCGATGGGCGCCGTTTCACTGCACCGACATGCCGGGCCCGGCACCCAGATCGGCAATCGCAGCGGATCTGTGGAATTCAACCGGAAGGAGTTCCTCCCGTCATGTCGAACGTACCCGGAACAAAGGCCCGGCCGAGCCGGCCGCGCCGAAGACGCCTGCCCCTGCTGACGGTCACCGCGGCGTGTTCCGTCGCGGCGACGCTCGCCCTGTCGACCACGTCGGCCGCCGTCACCCCGCTCACCGCGACCGCGACGTACAACTGCGGCAGCTGGGGCAGCGGACTGGCCACACTGACCGCCGCCGACGGCGCGGGCGGCAAGACCATCAAGATCACCTCCACGGCCATCACCATGCCGCCCGGCACGAGTGCCGACCCGAACAGCATCACCACGACGCTCAAGCTGACGAAGACCTCGGGCGGCGTCACGAGCGAGGTGCGGTTCTCCGGGAAGACGAACCCGGGAATGAGCGGCGGCAGTCCGATCAGCCTGGGCCCGCTGAAACTCACCACCGGCACACTGGCCGCGGGCGACACGACGAACTCCGTGGTGCTGCCCTCTCCCCCGGGCGCCGCCAACTGGTCGCTGCAGATCGTCGCCTCGTCCCCGACGTCGGCGACCGTCCCGTGCGTGGCGACGGCGAACCAGTCGGCGGCGTTCGTCTGGTAGGTCCCGGCAGCTCCCCGAAACGCGACCGGTCCGGGACAGGAAGCGCGCTCCCGTCCCGGACCGGTGGGTGCCTCGCACCGCTCCGCGTCACGTCATGCGGGTGGCCCACTCCTGGACCTTGGAGATCCGCTGCTGGATCTGCCCGGCGGTGGCCTCCGCGCTCGGCGGCCCGCCGCAGACCCGCCGCAGCTCGGTGTGGATCACGCCGTGCGGCTTGCCGCTCTGGTGGGTGTAGGCCGACACCATCGTGTTGAGCTGCTTGCGCAGGCCCAGCAGCTGCTTGTGCGTGACGACCGGGCGGGCCTCGGCGGGCTTCTCCAGGAGATCGGCCTCCTCGGCCGGCCGCTGGCGGCTGTGCGCGATCTGCCGGCTCTGCCGCTTCTGGAGGAGAAGCTGCACCTGGTCGGGTTCGAGCAGCCCCGGGATGCCCAGGTAGTCCTGCTCCTCCTCGCTGCCGGGATGGGCCTGCATGCCGAACTCGGCACCGTCGTACAGCACCCGGTCGAAGACCGCGTCGGACTCCAGCGCCTCGAAGGGCAGCTGCTCCTCGGTCTCCTCGTCCTCCAGCTTCTCGGCGTCGGCGAGGAGCCTGTCCTCCTCCGAAAACGGGTTCTCCTCGTCGCTGCCCTTCTTGGGCTTGTCCAGGACGTGGTCCCGCTCGACCTCCATCTCGTTGGCGAAGTCGAGCAGCATCGGGATGGTCGGTACGAAGACGGAGGCCGTCTCACCGCGCCGGCGCGAGCGCACGAAGCGCCCGACGGCCTGCGCGAAGAACAGCGGCGTCGAGATGGTGGTGGCGTACACCCCCACCGCCAGGCGCGGCACGTCGACGCCCTCGGACACCATGCGGACCGCGACCATCCAGCGCGATCCGTCCTCGGTGAACTGGTCGATCTTCTTCGACGCGGCCTTCTCGTCGGAGAGGACCACGGTCGCCTTCTCCCCGGTGACCCGCTTCAGGATCTTGGCGTACTCGCGCGCCGACTCCTGGTCGGTCGCGATGACCAGCCCGCCCGCGTCCGGAATCCCCTTGCGCACCTCGGTGAGCCGCTTGTCGGCGGCGGAGAGGACGTTCGGGATCCAGTCGCCGGTGGGCGAGAGCGCGGTGCGCCAGGCCTGCCCGATGGCATCCCTGGTCATCGGCTCGCCGAGCCGCGCGGCGATCTCGTCACCGGCCTTGGTGCGCCAGCGCATGTTGCCGCTGTAGCTGAGGAAGATGACCGGGCGGACGACGCCGTCGGCGAGGGCGTTCCCGTATCCGTACGTGTAGTCGGCGGACGACCGGCGGATGCCGTCGTTCCCCTCCTCGTACGCCACGAAGGGGATCGGGTTGGTGTCCGACCGGAACGGCGTACCGGTCAGCGCGAGCCGCCGGGTCGCCGGGTCGAACGCCTCCTGGCAGGCCTCGCCCCAGGACTTCGAGTCACCGGCGTGGTGGATCTCGTCGAGGATCACGAGGGTCTTGCGCTGCTCGCAGCGGTTGCGGTGCAGCATCGGGCGGACGCCGACACCGGCGTAGGTGACGGCGACGCCGTGGTAGTCCTTGCTGACGGGTCCGGCGCTGTAGTCGGGGTCGAGCTTGATGCCTATCCGGGCGGCGGCCTCCGCCCACTGCTTCTTGAGGTGCTCGGTCGGGGCGACGACGGTGACCTGCTGGACGACATGGTGGTGCAGCAGCCATGAGGCGAGGGTCAGCGCGAAGGTGGTCTTGCCTGCGCCGGGTGTCGCGACGGCGAGGAAGTCACGCGGCTGCTCCTGGATGTACCTCTCCATGGCGCCCTGCTGCCAGGCTCGCAGCTTGCCGGCGGTGCCCCAGGGGGCACGGCCGGGAAAGGCGGGTGAGAGGTGGTGGGAGGCGGTAGTAGTCACGGTCTCCGGTTCGGGGCTCTCGGGTACGTGGGGCGCTGTCCGTACTGAGCTCGCACGACCTCGTACGAGATACGACAACCGGGCCACCCTACCGGCGGGCGGACCGGAACCCCGTACGAACGAGCCGTGGTTCGGCACCGTTGAGACGCTCTTCACAGATGTGCCCGCACCCTGAACCCGGGCAGCTGTTCGGCGATCCTGGGCGTGTCCAGGACGCCCCGGACACGCCCGGCACGAACGTCTCCGCCTCGTCCGCGTCACCGCCCGCGTCACCGCCCGCGTTCGGCGGATGCCCGTTCCTGTGCGGGAAGGCCCAGGTCACGTACCGGGTGCCGACCGAACCTGGCTCGTCGGTACCGCGCGGTGCCTCACTTCACCCGCACCCGGGCCGCCACCCACGCCCCCACCAGCGCCACCCCCGCCATCGGCAGGAAGACCGCGGCGAACGCCCCCGGGTGGGAGCCGGACGCTCCCGCCTCCACCGCCCCGTGCGCCGCCCCCATCGCCCCGCCGCCGAGCGCGGCGAAGGCGGCGCCCCCGGCGGCCAGCAGCAGGACGTTCGACAGGCCGTCCGAGATCTGGAGCGCGGCGGAATTGGACCCTGCCTCCGCGGGGGCCGACAGCTTCAGCAGCAGCACGCTCGTCGAGGCGATCACCATGCCCATGCCGAAGCAGCCGAACGCCCAGGCGACAGCGACGATCCAGACGGGCACGGCCTCGATGAGCACCGAGGGCGCGACGGCGATCGACGCGGCGACGAGCACCATGCCGCTCACCATGAGCTTCTCCCGGTGCGCCTCAAGACGCGGCCGGGACTGCACGTACGAGCCGAGGGCCCAGGTCGCACCGCCGACGGCGAGCGAGAGCCCGGCCATGGTCGGGGTCAGCCCGCGCTGGGTCACCAGCATCAGCGGTACGAAGGACTCGGCGGCGATGAACGAACCGGCGGAGATCCCGCGCAGCAGCACCACGGCGGGCAGCCCGCGCGCCGCCCGCACCGTACCGGCCGGGAGCAGCCCGCGCACGGCCGGGACCAGCAGCGCGACCCCCACCGCGGCCGGCAGCAGGGCGAACCAGTTCAGCTCCTGCCCCGCGTACTGGAGCAGCGCCGCACCCACCGAGATACCGAGCGCCAGCCGGATGCGACGGCGGTCGTACGGGGCGACGGGCGCCTCCGGGTCCGCCGGCCCGCCCGCCATGCGCCGGATCGCGGGGAGGGCGAGGGCCAGCGGGAAGACGATGAGCACGGGGATGCCGACGAAGACCCAGCGCCAGCCGAGGTGCTCGGTCACCGTTCCGGAGGCGAGCGGTCCGACGACGGAGGGGATCACCCAGCTCGCGGCGAACGCGGCCATGATCGCGGGCCGGATCCGCTCCGGGTAGGCCCGCCCGATGACCACGTACAGGGCGACGATCACCAGCCCGCCGCCGAGGCCCTGGACGGCCCGGCCCGCGATGAAGATCCACATGTTGGTCGCGGCGCCGGAGAGCAGCAGACCGACGGCGAAGGCGCTGATCCCGGTGGCGAGCGGCCCGAGCGGCCCGCGCCGGTCGGCCCACTGCCCGGAGAGCACCATGGCGAACAGGCTGGTGGTGAAGTACGCGGAGAACGCGAACGCGTACAGCGGAATGCCGTTCAGCTCCCGCGCGGCGACCGGCATGGCGGTACCGACGGCGGTCGCCTCGAACGCGATGAGGAGGACGACGGAGACGATGCCGATACTGAGGGCCCGGTAGGTCCGCCCGAGGACCCCTTCGCCCGGGTCGCCGACGGTCACGTCGGATATCCGGTCCGGCGTCGGGTCCGATATGTGGTGCTGCACGGAGGGCGCGACGTCTGCGTCACGGGGTTCGAGGGCGGTCATGGCCCAAGAGTAAGGGGCACGAATCGGTTTGAACCCTGTCGATGTGCCGCCCCTGCCTCATCCCTTGGTCGTAGGCCGGGCGGCGCCGGTCATGAACGGCGTATGGCAGTCGTATTGCGGCGCGCCCCCGCCCCTTGAGTGCCACCCCCGCCCGCTCTACGGTCGACACCAGAACGACGAACACCACGAAGCACGACGCACCACACCCCGACCGTGTGCCCGAGAGGCTCAGGGGCTCGACTGCAACTCGAGTTACACCGGTTCGAATCCGGTCACGGTCTCCAGTTCAGCTTCACGGGATCTTCCGCTGACGGGATGCTCCGTTCGCGGAACGGCCCGTTTACGGGATCCACCGGAAAGGCCGCCCCGGCCGGGGCGGCCTTTGCGCGTGACGGGCCCACGGGGCTCGCCGGGGAAGCAGGTCCCGGGCAGGAGCCGAAGGTCCGGGGCAGCAGACCGGCTCCCGCAGGTAGCCGGTACACGGCAGGAGCCGAAGATCCACGACAGCGGCCGAAGGCGCACGGCCGTGGACCGGTCCACGGCACCAGACCGGTCTACGGCAGCGGCCGGAGGTCCGGCTTCTTCGGCAGACCGCCGTTGTCCTCGCAGCCGAGCTTCTCGGCGACGGCGAGGGACGCGGCATGGGCGAGGGTCAGATTGGCGGCCAGGTTCTCCGGGGCGGGCCCACGGTCCTTGGCGTTCCCGAAGCCCCCCTTGATACGCGCGGGCCGTTCCTTCGAACCGTCGAGCCGCGGGCTGACGCATTCGAAATTGATTCGGGCCCCGACCGGCCCCGCCGTGGCCTCCTTGCCCAGGGAGAACATACGGGCACCCCCGCGAAGCTGGGTGTCACCCAGATCCTGCGGCGCGTAGACCGAGAAACTGATCTTCACGTCGTCGCGATGACCGGCGCCTTCCGCGCCCAGGACACAGAGGTCGGCGCCCGTCGCCCAGCTGCGGCCCGACTCGTGGCCCTTCTCGATCGCCTCGGTCACCCGGTCCAGGCCCTTGCCGTCCGAACGGTCGAAGGACGTGGCGCCCGTGACGGTTTCGACGGTCTTCTCCAGCGGACCGGAGAACACACCCCCGCACACTTCCCCGGCGCCCACGTACGGCGATTCCTCCGCCCCGGAACCGCACGCCACCGCGCCCGTCCAGACGGTCATCGCCAGCCCGACAGCGGACAGCGTCCTCACCACTCGCACCCGATCCACGTCCTTCCTCACCGGTCCCTCCGCCCGAGGGCCGTCCCGCGGTCCGCCGCGGAACAGCCCTCGTCCTCGCCACACCCGCGGCGTCAGCCGGTCTCGGGGTCGTTGCCCTGCTGGTTCTCGCGGTCGTTGCCGGTCCCGTACCCGATCCGCATCGCTTCCTTGAGGTCCTGGCCCAGATCGCTGTTGATGTCGATGTGGTGCAGGGCCATGAACTTCTCCATGGGGGCCTCGGCCATCGATTCACCGGAGGAGTAGACCTTGGTCTTCTCCTCCCGGGTGAGTTCGTCGACCTTGTCCTTGTTCTTGTCCACGGAGTTGTCGGAGATGTCGCCGACGACCTGACCGATGAGCTGTTCCGCGGCCCCGCTCGCCGTGTCCGTGGCCAGCGGGATGAGAACGGCCGCCGTTCCCACGGCCGCGGTGACCGGGAGGAAGGCGACACCGGCGGCGACCGCCGCACCGGCCCCGAACTCCACCCAGCCGGCCCGCTTGGCCACGGCCTTCTCGTACTCCTCGTGGGTCTTGAGGTTCGTCGCCTCGACCTGGTCGGCCCGCGACTGGTCGAGCATGCCCTGGACCTCGGCGCCGACATGCACGGTCGACCGTGCGGCACCTTCCTTGATGTTCCCGTCCTGGTACTGCGCCTCCAGGACACTCGTGGTGTAGATCTGCTCCGCCTTGGAGACGGTGGCGTACGCGTCGGGGTGCTGCCCCAGCGCGCTGAGGAAGCCGCGCGCGGCGTCCCGGCCACCGTCCTGGCCGGCGAGGTCGGAGAAGTCGAGGTGTCCCTCGGGGTTCTTGGTCGGCGCGAACACACTGTCCGGGTTGTTCTTGTCCAGGGACCAGTTGATGTCGTCGATGTAGCCCGCGCCCATGTTCCCGAGGCTGTCGGCCATCGCCTCCTGCTGCTTGAGCAGCCCCGCGTCCGATCCGTACTTCTCCATCACCTGACGCATGACATCGGCGTTGTCCGCGTCCCGCGCGACGGTGGCGTCCGGGCTGTCGTACGGATACCCGAGGGTCGCCGACTCCAGGGCATGCCCCAGGGCGTCCGGCATGTAGTTGAGCGACCGCTTGAGTTCGTCCGGGTCGAGCGAGTCGACGTCCCCGTAGGACTCCCACTTCTCGTTCCCGAAGAAGTCCAGGTAGTTGTCGACCGCCTGGCCGTCCTTCTTGCCGAGGTCGGCCGTCGCACCCTTGTTGACGGTGCCGTCCTCGTTGTACGCGGTCGGCGGATCGGTGAAGAACTGCTTCGACGCCTCCGGGCTGTGCCCCAGCGCCTCCAGCATGGCCACCGACGGGTCGTAGCCGGAACCGTTCACTCCGGACGGGTTGAACGGGTTCTTGAAGGGGCTGTTCACCTGCTTGTTCTCGGCGAACATGTACGGGTCCTTCTGGTGCAGCTGCGCCACGTGCTCGGCGATCGGGTTGAGGAACTTCGGGTCGTAGTTCCCGTACCGC
The DNA here is from genome assembly GCF_040297465.1 of Streptomyces sp. NPDC001787. Lineage (NCBI taxonomy): Bacteria > Bacillati > Actinomycetota > Actinomycetes > Kitasatosporales > Streptomycetaceae > Streptomyces > Streptomyces sp. NPDC001787. The sequence continues at coordinate 106,523 of NZ_JBEOZE010000013.1, read as the reverse complement.
ATGATGCCGCCGAGCAGCTGGTAGCCGAACGGCCCGTTGCTGTCGTACTTGGCCAGCGGGACGCGCTCGGTGCCGAGCTTGCGCAGCTCCGGCCCCCACTCGGCCGTGAACTTGGGGTCCTGCGAGGCGGTGGCCAGGTTGAGGCCCAGGTTCCTCTGGAGGTCCTGGACGTCCTTCAGGCGCTCCTTGTCGACCTTGCCGTAGTCGTACGTGTCGGTCGACAGCTGCCCGAAGAACGCGAGGGCCTTCTCCGGGCCGAGCTTCTCGTAGAAGTTCTTCGAGAACTCCGGCGACTTGCTGTTGTCGTGCAGGAGTTCGTTGAGCGCCGCGAGCTCGGTGTGATTGATGTCGCGGCCCTTGGCGGCCAGGTCGGCGGCGCGGGCCGCCTCCTCCTGGTCGAGGTTCTGGTACTTCGGGGCGCTGAAGTCGTTGCCCTCGGTGACGTTGGCCTCAAGGGCGTTCCTGAAGGCCACATCGGTGTCGTTGGCGTTGTCGACGATCAGGTCGATCTTCTTCTGCCAGGCCTCGATGGACTCCTTCTGCTTGCGCAGGAGTTCGGGGTAGTCCGGGTCGTGCCGTGCGGTGTTGTCCTTCTCCAGCGGATGCCGGGCGGTCACCACACCCTTGGCATCGACATGGATGCCGGCGTCGCGCCCCTCGACGTCCCGGATGTTCACCAGGTCGTCCTTGGCCTTCTTGATGGCCGTGTGGGCGTCCTCCAGGATCTGCTTGACCCCCTTGGCCTCGGCCGCGGCGTCCTTGAACTCCTTGGCGGTCTTGGCGATGAACTCCTTGGTGATACCGGCGTTCTCGCCCTCCCACTCCGCCTTGTCCGCCTTGGTCTTCATCCCGTCGTTGGCGTCCGTGGCCAGCTTGTCCAGCTTGGTGACCATCTCCGACCAGTCGGTCACGGCCGTCTGGAGCTTGGCGACGGGCGCGTCGACAATGTCCTCGTACTTCAGCACGTCAAATCCCCCGAGGATTACTTCAGATACTCGTTCAGCTTGGAAACCGAGATCAGATCCCCGGCGATCTGCACATCATCCTTCTGAAGCGACGACGTCGTGTAATTGAGGTGATTCGAAATCTGCGCACACGCGTCCAGCAACGTCTTCAGATGCGTGTTCCACCGGTCATGGACCTTCAAAAGCCCCGACCCACTCTCGAAGTTCCCGTTCGTGAGCGCGATGGCCGCGTCGAACGTCGACGGACGGGCATGATCACCGTCCTTCGACACCCGGGTCCGCAGACCGTACGCCTCATGCCCGATAGCACCCAGGTTGTCCTTGTTCACCGCAAGATCCGCGACAACCGGCCCACCGCCGGGACCCCCCGGCTCCGCCGGCGCACCATTCAGCCGCATATCGACCCGCTGTGTCGATTCGGCACGAAGCGTTGCCCATTCTGAGTCGAACGTCACGAAATCCCCCGTACTCAATCCCGGATGCCACCGAAGCCCACCGCTCCGCTCTCAATGACGCCCACGCTAGCGGCTCAGTTTCAGCCGAGGCACCTCGGAACGAGATCACTTTCCGCCCCAAACATATAAAGCCAGGCAGACGGTTCCATTTCCGAGGACCGTTCCCCGGCACGTCGCCACCCCCGGAGCGGCCAGCCGCCGCGACTCCACGAGAAGGGAGGGCGCGGGCCGGGCACACGCGGCGCGAACGGCAACCGTGCGGAGTGCGGCACTCACGGAGAGCACCATCAACAGCGCCGCGCGGACGGCGCCGCCTGGACATCGCGACCAGGAAGACCACCGCGAACACGGGACGGTCTCAAGGGCATCGCCGACGAGCTCAACGTGCACAGGCGACCTACGGCAGGGGCTGAAGGTTCGGATCCAGCTCCCGGGGCAACCCGCCGTCGTTCTCGCATTCGAGCTCTTCGGCGACGGCGAGGGAAGCGGCATGAAGAACGGTCAGATTGGCCACCAGGTGCTCCACGGCGTCGCCTCGGTTCGCAGCGCCTTCCAGCCCCCCGTGAATCCGTACGGGCCGACCCCTCGAACCGTCGATTCGCGGACTGACACACTCGAAGTAAAGTCCGGCCACACGGGGACGGGCCACCGCCTCCTTACCCAACGAAAGGAGCCGAGTGCCCTCAGGGTTACCCGGATCGCCCACATCGTCCGGCGCGTAGATGTGGAAGGACAGCGTGGTCGCCTCCCGAGAATCAACACCCTTGGCACGCAACTCGCAGAATTCTTCAGCCAGCGACCAACTGCGTCCCGACGCATGCCCCTTCCTGATCGCCCCGACCACCCGGTCCATGCCCCCTCCAGAGCGCCGGTCGAGTAGCCTGCCCTCCCTTGCACCGTTCTGTGAGCCGGCAGGCCCGTGGCCGTTCCTCGGAGCTGGGGAAGAGCTCAGACGGCTTCGATCACCAACCTGATCCCTCGGTGTATCCCGTTCAGGAATGACGCTGGGTCGTTGAGCGCATGCCGCCCTACGGTGACGCCATGAGCGATCACTCGGAAGCGCCTGTTGCGCCCGTCGAGGCCTATGAACCTCCCTACTACGCGGCTGTCTTCACGACGGTGCGAACCCAGGACCGGAGCGGCTACAGCGAAACCAACTCACGCATGGAAGAGCTGGTGAAGGACATCCCTGGATTCCTCGGGATGGACCACGCGCGGACTCCGGGCGGTCTGGGCATCACCGTCGGGTACTTCCGCGATGCCGACGCCCTCACGGAATGGCGGAGCAACGCCGAGCACCGCGCGGCGCGAAAGCGCGGACCGGCCGAGTGGTACCAGAGCTACACACTGCATGTCGCGAAAGTGGAGCGGAGCCACGGATTCACGCGAGCGCAAGTCCCGCAGAGCCCGATAGCGGACTGACCAACCGAAGTCACCTCCAGCCCTGGCAAGCACCGTCCGCCAGGCTGTCCGGGCGACAGCACGAGTACGCGCCCGCGAAATCGATGACACCGAGGGCAAGCGCCTGCTGCGAATCATCCGCAGGAGCGCTTGCCAAGGGCTGTCCCGTAATCCCTGGCGGCGGCGAAGAGTGCGGCCCTTCGTCTGAGGAAGCCTCAATACCTCCGCCGCACACACACGAAAGTGCTCGGACCCGGGGCGGGGTGCCGAGTGGGCCAATGCCGACTGAGACTTGCGCAGTTCCGCCACCGGATCTCGCAGTCCACCGATCCAGCCAAGTCCTCACCGCAAAGGGTGAAATGAAGGTACGAAGATCCCGCGCCATCGACGCGGCTTCGCCTCAGACACGAGGCCCCTGTCCCGGCGCGCCGCCATAAGGCGGCTTGGGCCCAGGAGGATTCTGCGGCGGTGCGTAGCCCTGATACGGAGGTTGTGCCTGCGGCTGCTGCGGGTACGCGGGCGGGGCCTGCCCCGGGTACTGCGGCGAGTGAGGTGCGGCCGACGGCGAGGCAGCTGCGTTTCGACGACGCGACCGTACTGCCACGACCGCCACGCCTCCGCCGATCAGTGCAGCAGCCCCGACACCGATGCCGATCCAGAGACCGGTGTTGCTGCCACCGTCTCCATCGGTCGAAGGGGCGGCAGCAGCGGGCTTGTCGTCCGACTCGGAACTCCCCGTGGCCTTAGAAGGCTTGGCGGAAGGGGCGGGGTTTTCGGCTGCGGCCAAGTCGGGAAGCGGGTACTCATCGGCGGGGCCGGGGTCACCGGGGGTCTTCAGCGCGATACGGGGACGGACGATGCCGTATCCGATGGCGTCCGTGCGCTCGTCACCACTGACCGGGCCTCCGGCCGTATTCAGCATGACCCTCAGGACCTGGTTATTCGTCCAGTCAGGGTACTTGGACCAGATGAGAGCGGCGGAGGCGGAGGCAACGGCAGTTGCGTCGCTGGTGCCATGCCCTTTACATACACCTGTTTTGCCCGCACAGGCGTAGATCATTTCTTCACCGGGTGCAGAAAGATCCACCTGCGGCCCGAATTGTGATTCCTTCGTCTTCTTGAGGTCTCTACCGATGGCACCGACCCCAACTACCCCTGGCGTCCCAGCAGGATACTCCACCAAATTTGCAGAGTCGCCGGTGTTCCCGACGGCTGCAAAGATCAACACGTCTTTCTGCAGGGCATATTTCACAGCATCCGATACGGCCTGTGAATTAGTTTGCCTCCCCAAGGACATATTGATGATTTTGGCCCCGTGGTCAACAGCAAATCGGATGGCTTGAGGCGCCGTCCGACTGAACTCTCGATCGGATGCGGCTTGGTTGGCCGCGTCCGTCGACTTCGGCATACGAATGGGGAGGATTTTAGCTCCGGGAGCAAGGCCAAAGGCGCCGTCACCACCGTAACTCTCGCCTGTGCCAGCGATGATGCCCGCCATGCCCGTGCCGTGGCCATTGTAATCGTCGAACTCATCCCCTGGAATATCCTTCTCCAGATTGAGTCCCTTTACTACCTGCCCTCGGAGATCACCATTGGAGGAATCGACTCCCGAGTCGATGACAGCAACAGTGACGCCCTTCCCGGTGCTCACCTTCCACATGTTCTCGGCCTGCATGGCATCAAGATGCCACTGCTTGGAGCGCACAGTTTCTGCATGCGCCGGGGCTGATGCAGCGCCTACCAGCAAAAGCCCGAGCGCACCGGAAATCACCGTACGAAAGCGGTACGCTCCCGCATTGCTCTTACTGGTAAGCATCTGATCCCTTTTCCAGGTTATTACTGGTCAGTCGATAACCGGCGGAACTATGCGGCGGTTGCCCTGTTGCCAGGTTTCCTCGTCCTCAGTGAGGTAGTCGGGCCGGTCAGCACCCTCATCCCGACGCGGCTCCCCTGAGCGCTGTGCAGCCATTGCGCCCCCTCGCCCGAACTGGCCAGTGCCGCGGGCGCCTTCAGGCGACGTACCTCCGCGCACCAATCCCGTGCCTCCGGGCGTGAACGGGCGTGCGGTGGCATGCCCGGGTTGCTGCGGGCGACCGCCCACCATGCCGCCCGTCTCACCGGCGAGACGGCGACCGCCGACAATGCCACTCTGGCCACCGCTGGTACCGCCCATTGCCGGACCATGTCCCATCGGTCCACGGCTGGCGTGCGTTCCCTCATTTCCGATCACAGGGGTGCGAGGGAGCCCACCCATGGGGCGGCCAGGGGTCTGCGGCACGGGACGTCCACCGACAATGCCGGGACCGGGAGGCCGGGTACCGGGACCGCTGAAATTCGGAGGTCCCGCAGTGGGTATGGGAGGCCGTACGCCATTCGGCAGCCCACGGCCGCCTCCACTCGTCGTGGGCGGAGCGACCGGTCCGACGTTGGGAAGCACGGTGGGTGACGTTGGAAGGCCGGTCTCGGGCCTGCCCGGACTCGGAACGTTCGGCGTGGTGGTCGGGGGGAGCGTCGAAGGGTCCGGCAGCGTTGCCACGCTGTCGATCCCCATGTCGACCGGCTGGGCCACGGTGGGACGAACCGGGGCTCCGGGCGTTTCACCATAGATCGGCGGAGCAGTGACGTTGCCCGGCCCTTCAGGGCCGGGGGCCTGTGGGCCTGAAACGTGCCCAGCGCTGCCGACAGCTGCCCCTACGCCACGCCCGACATTCTCGTACTGCCCACGCCCTTCCTCGGGTGGTGCAGAGATCGCCGCCGGCGGCGGCGGGAATACCGGCTTCTCCAGGCCCTTCATCTGCGATGACGAGAACGCGTACGACTCCGCCAGCTTCCGCATCTGCGCGGCCGCTTCCTGGCGGTTCGCCTCCTTGTTCGCCAGCAGGGTGTCCGCGGCCTCGCGTGCGACCGCCGACGCATCCGGGTCGTTGCGCGCTTCCTTGGCCGCTGCCAGGTTCGCTGCCGCGCCGGCGTGGGTGCGGGGGATCGCCACCTGGGCCGCGGCGATCGCGTCGGAGGCGCGGGCCAGCCACTTCGAGGCGCCCTCGCTGTAGTCGCCCAGGCGCAGCGTCGAGTTGGCCAGGTCCGCGCTCCAGGTGCGGAAGGCGTCCGCGCCCTCGCCCTTCCACTCCACCATCTGCGGGCGGATCTTCAGGTCCTCCGCGATCTTGCGGATCTCCGTGGCCGCGCTCAGCAGCCGGTCGGCCGCTCCCTGAACAGCCCCGCTGTTCGCCTGGTCGAGCCAGGCCAGCATCTGCTCATGAGACATGCCTTCGAATGACGTTCCCATATCCAGCCCCCGCTATCCCCGTGTCATGCCTGTGATCGTCGTTGTCATCAGATGCCGTCACCGGTGGACTCGGTGGACGTGGGCGCCGGTGTCGGCTTGCCGTCCTGCTTCGTCGGGTCGTAGGCACCGCCGTAGTGCTCGGTCGCTTCCTTGCTGATCGCCAGCATGCGGCGCCGGATGTCGATGTCCAGGTTCTCGTAGCCGTTGTGGGAGGCGAGGACCGCGATGCCCATGCCTTCGATGGAGTCCGAGAGCAGCTTCGACAGGGTTTCGAGCTCGGTGATGACCGTGTTGTACGTCGTGTAGAGGCCGCTCGCCTCTGACCAGCTGGGGTCGCCGAACTGGCCCTTGGTCACCGGGTCTTCGCCCAGCTTGTTCGGGCCGGCGGGGGACGTCTTGAGGTCCGTCAGCAGTTCGTCGATACGGTCGCGGAACTTCGTGAATGACGACAGTTCGGTGACCAGTTCACCGACCGCGCTGTGCGCGGCCCCGATGATCGATCCGAACGGCATCGCCGCGAACCCCGCCACGGCAGCCTCAGTCGGCTCCACAGCACCCTCCCCGTTTACAGCTGGCTACAGCTTTGGGCATCACTGTAGTCAGCATCACTGACAACTCGCATCCCTGGGTTGCACGTGCAATGCGAATCACATCATCAATTGGACAGTCAGGACTTGGGCGTTGCCACCGCCGCCTGGGGCCGGACAGGCAGGCGGTTGACCGGGCGTCCGGTTGCCGAGCGGACGGCGGAGGCCACTGCGGCGGGGGCGGTCACGACGGGTACGGCCGAGACGGGCTTGGCGCCGAAGGGGGCCACCACGTCGCGCTCTTCGACCAGTTTGACGATGCGAATGTCCGGAGCGTCCAGGGACGTCGGAAGTGCGTAGCCCGTGAGGTCGGGGTGGCGGATCAGGCCACGGGCGGTCCGGAGGTTCTCCGTGAGGGCCGCGCCGATGCCCTGGGTGATGCCCGCCTCGATACGGATGGCCAGCTGGGCGGGGTTGAGGATCCGGCCCACGTCCTGGGCGACGGCCATCTCGACCACCCGGATCGAGCCGATCTCGATGTCGACGTCCACCACGGCGCGGATCGCGCAGAAGGCGAGGCCGACGAACGCGTCGCCCTGGCCGGAATCGTCGAGCGGTTCGGTGGGATGGGGGCGGCACTGGGCGGTGGCCCAGAGTTCCTTGCCGTCCATGGCCTCCGTGACCGTCGTGGAGAGGACCCCGTCGTACGAGGTGATCTTGCCGTCGGCGATCTGGAGCAGCTCGGTGGACATCCCGAACTTGTGGGCCAGCGGCTGGAGGAGCTGGGTGCGGACCATCTTGGCGGCCCGTTCCACCGCACCGCCCGACACCCAGGTGTGACGGCCGTGCGTCGCCGGGCCCGCCGGGGGCTGGTCGGTGTCGACCGAGGCGACGTGGACCTCCTCGATGCCCAGGGTCTCCTGGACGATCTGGCGGGCCAGCGTGGTGAACCCCTGGCCGGTCTCCACCGCCGCGCAGATGACCGTGGCGATGCCGTCGTGGACCCGGACCGTGGCCGTGGAGACCTCGTCCGTGCCCTCGGCACCGAGCATGTGCACCATGCCGAGCGCGTATCCGACGCCCCGGCGTACGGCCCCGGGCTCGCCCGCGCCCTCCGGGCCGCCCGGGAGCAGCCAGTCGTCCTCCGGGGCGTCCTTGGGCAGCACGGGAAGCGGGAAGTCCCTTACGGCACCGAGGAGTTCTTCCACCGGGGCCGGGCAGGTCACCGTCTGGCCGGTGGGCAGGATGTCGCCGGTGGACAGGACGTTGCGCAGCCGCAGTTCCGCCGGGTCCATGCCGAGCTTGGCGGCCAGCTTGTCCATCTGGCCCTCGTACGCGGCGCAGACCTGCATCGCGCCCTCGCCGCGCACATGGCCGGAGGGCGGGTTGTTCGTGCGCACCGCCCAGCCCTCGATGAAGGCGTGCGGTACGACGTACGGACCGCAGGCGAAGGCCACGGCCGCGGCCAGGGACTCGGACGAGGAGTCCGCGTACGCGCCCGCGTCCAGCAGGATCTGGGCCTCGACCTTGACCAGCCGGCCCTCCGCGTCCGCGTGGTGGCGGTAGCGCAGCAGCGTCGGGTGACGGTGGGCGTGGCCGAGGAAGGACTCCTCGCGGGTGGCGGCCAGCTTCACCGGGCAGCCGGTGCGCAGGGCGAGCAGGCCGAGCGGGATCTGGAAGCCCGGGTCCTCACGGTCGCCGGTCGCGCCGGGGACGCCGGTCACGACGATCTTCACCTGGTCCGCCGCCAGGCCGAAGCAGGCCGCGGCCAGGTCGCGGTCGGTGTGCGGGTCGGTGGAGGCCGTGTAGATCTCCACGCCGCCGTCGGGGCGGGGCACCGCGAGCCCGGCCTCGGCGCCGATCGGGGCCGGGTCCTGGCGGCCGATGCGGTAGAGGCCCTCGACGACGACCTCGCCGGTCGCCTCCGGGTCGCCGTAGCGCAGCGGGATATGGCGGATGAGGTTGCCGTCGGGGTGCAGGGGCTCGGCGGCGAAGGCCTTCTCCGGGTCCGTGACCGGTTCCAGGACCTCGTACTCGACGGCGATCGCCGCCGCGGCCAGGCGTGCCGTGTCCGGGTGTTCGGCGGCGACCGCGGCGATCGGTTCACCGTGGTGGCGTACCAGGTCGGACGCGAACACCGGGCGGTCGACGACCCGGCGGCCGTAGGCGCTGTCCCCGGGGACGTCCTCGTGCGTGACGACGGCACGCACCCCGGGCATCTCCATCGCGGCGGAGACATCGACGGACAGGATCCGGGCGTGCGGGTGCGGCGAGCGCAGCACGGCCGCCCACAGCAGGCCTTCGGCCCACAGGTCGGCCGCGTACGGGAAGGTGCCCTCGGTCTTGGCGCGGGTGTCGGCGGGCGGGAGCGAGACGCCGAGGCCGAGTGCGGGCTTCTCCTCGTCCGGGCCGGGGCCGCTGCCCGTGGCGTCGATCCTGGGCAGGGTGGTGCTGGTCGCGTTGGCCGCGGTGGATGCGTCGCTGCTCACGCCGCCTCCTTGTCGTTCGCCCCGCTGCGGCGGCAGCAGATGGTGACCTGTGTGGTGGTGGCGTCGTGGTGCTGTGCGGCGGGTCTGCGTGCGTGCCTCACAGCGCGCCTCCCTCGTGCGGGTGGGGCCTGCGGACACTGCCCGCACCGGGCGCGGCCTGGTGCGGAATGCGTGCTTCGTCCTCGTCGTGGTCGTGGGCGGCGGTCCCGGCCGCTTCCGCGCTCGCCTCCCTGGCCTCCACCACCTCGGCCACGGCGTCGAGCACACCCCGGTATCCGGAGCAGCGGCAGAGGTTGCCGCAGAGTGCCTGGCGCGTCTCCAGTTCGCTGGGGGCGTGGTTGCCCTCCAGCAGGTCATGGACGGTCATGGCCATGCCGGGGATGCAGAAGCCGCACTGGACGGCCCCGCAACGGGCGAGTGCCCGCTGGACGTCGGACGGCTCGCCGTCGACGGCGAGGCCCTCGACCGTACGGACCTCGCTGCCCGCCGCCGTGGCCGCGGGGACCAGGCAGGACGCGACGAGACGACCGTCGACCTGGACGTTGCAGGCCCCGCATTCGCCCTGCGAGCAGCCGTCCTTGGCACCGGCGAGGCCGAGGCGTTCGCGGAGCACGTAGAGCAGGGACTCGCCGATCCAGGCGTCGGTCACCGGGCGGTCGACGCCGTTCACATGCAGGAGGTAGGAGGCCGCGGGGTGCTCGCTGAGACCCTCGACCATCACTTCGGCGGCCGGTTCCCCGGCCGGTTCCGACACCGGTTCGGCGGCTGGTCCGGTCACCGGCTCGGTGGCCGCTTCGGCGGTCTCTCCGGCAGCGGCTCCGGCGGTCTCCTCCGCGGCACCCTCGGCCGTCGTTCCGGCGACGGTCCCGGCGACCCCCTCGGTGAGCTCGCCGGTGAACTCGTCGGCGTCGGCGTGGACATGGACGTGGGCGTCGACTTGGGCGTCGGCGTGGGCGTCGAGCGGTTCGTCGGTGAGCGCGTCGGCGGACACTCCGGCGGGGGCCTGCGCGTCGATGTGCCCGTGATCGCCGGGGCCGGACATGGGCGACTCGGCGGAGGGCTCGACCGTGGCGACCGCTTCGGCGGAGGCGGAGGCGGAGGCGGAGGCGGAGGCGGAGGCGGAGGCGGAGGCGGAGGCGGAGGCGGAGGCGGAGGTGGCCTCGGGCGCCGGAACCGGCGCCGGGGCCTCCGGTGCCGCCCACGGTGCGGGGGCGCCGCCCGGCAGCGTGGCCGGAGGCGCGCTGTCGGCGTACCACTGGGGTGCCTGCGCCGAGGCCAGGAACTCGCCCGACTCGTCCGGCAGATCCCCGTCCGCCACCGGGATCGTCCACTCGCCGGTGTGGCCCACGGGCTCGATGGACTCCGGCCCCGCGTCGGCTGCGGGCGGCTCGCCGGTGACCTCGCTGAAGTTCCATTGGGCCGTCGAGTGCGCGGTCTCCTGATACGGCGACAGGTACGGGTCCGACAGACCGTGCTGGTCGGGCAGACCGTGCTGACCGGTCAGCCCGTGCTGGTCCAAATGGCTCCGCTGGTCCGGAAAACCCTGCCGGTCAGGCTGGTCGCCCTGACCCGACAGGTTCTGCTGGGCGCGCATGTACTGCTCGTCGCGCATGCGCTGTTCCTCGTGCATGCGCTGCTCGTCCAGCGCGCTCCGCCCGTCCGGCGGACTCTGCTGATTCCGCAGGCCCTGCTGGTTCTGAAGCCCCTGCTGGTTCTGAAGGCCCTGCTGGTTCGGGTCCGGCCAGTGCACCGCGCCGGGGGCCTGGTTCTGCGCCCTCGCCTCGGCCTGCGCCTGCTGGGCCTGCGTCTGTACGACCCAGCTGCCCGTCGCCGTCGGGTCCAGGCCCACCGCCGGGGTGAGCGGCAGGATCATCGGCGGTACGTACCCGTGGCCGGGCGCGGCCAGCGGGACGTTGGCCAGGTCCTCCGGCGGCAGGTGGACGAACGCGGTGGCGTCGGCGTCGTACTCACCGCTCTGCGGGGTCGGCTGCCAGGCCCCGTAGTGCGGGTCGGACCCGCCGGAGTGCCCCTGCTGTCCGGGGTTTTCCTCATTGCTCACGACAGTGCCCTCCCCAGCGCGCGTCGGGCCAGTGCGGCGACGGTACGCCGCAGGTGCAGTACGGCCGGGGACAGCGGCGGTGCCTCTCCCCCGTCGTCCGGTGGTACCTGGTCCGGGATGCAGGCCGCGGCGACGTACTCGCCGAAGGCGGCCAGCGCGTCGGGGGCCAGCCCGCGTTCGCCGTCCCAGTCGATCAGCGAGGCGATCCAGCGCTCGGCCTCCAGCGGGCGCAGCGGCATCGGGGCGATGGCGCCGACCGCGCAGCGCACACCGCGCCGGGCCGGGTCCAGGACGATCGCGACGGAGGCGGTGGCGCGGCCCGGTCCGGTGCGGCCGGTCGCCTTCAGGAACACCTGTGGGGCGTGCAGCAGCGGTACGCGGACGAAGCCGACCAGCTCGGCGGGTTCGAGCATCTCGCGGCCGGCCAGCAGGTGCGAGACCGGGATCTCGCGGCGGGCTCCGCCGGGGCCGGCGATGACGAGCTCGGCCTCCAGGGCCGCGAGGACCGGCAGGGTGTCACCGGTCGGCGCGGCGGTGGCGATGTTGCCGCCGAGCGTTCCGGCGTTACGGATCTGGGGCGGGCCCGCCGCGCGCGCGGAGGCGGCGAGCGCGGGGATGAGGGCGGCGAAGTCGGGCCGTCCCATGCGTGCGTGGGTGAGGCCCGCGCCGAGCAGCGCGTGGCCGTCCTGGTAGTGCCAGCCGCGCAGCTCGCTGATCCGGCCGAGACCGACCAGTCCGGAGGGGCGCAGCAGCCCCTTGTTGACGGCCGCCATCAGGTCCGTGCCACCGGCGACCGGAACTGCGGCGGGCATGGCGCCGAGTGCCGCCACGGCCTCGTCCAACGAGGCCGGCAGTGTCACCGACTGCATCGCCTGCGGTGCGTGCGTGGTCAACCCAGCTGCCCCTTCCCGGTGTCCCGGCAGTCCGCCTGTTCCGCCGTACGGTACGTGCTCACAGCCCGGACGTGGCAACTCTGGCACATCTTCCGACCGGACCGACGCGAGGGTCCACGAAGGACGCATCCGTCCCTGACCAGGGGGAAAATCCGCTTTCGCACCTGTTTGACGCAGAGTGTGAATTGCCACTCTTCGGCGAGTCCTGTGCGACTTGCGCGGTTCGTTCCGCACGCCCCGCGCCCGCGTGAAATTCACGCGGGCGCGGGCAACCCGGCGGCCCGGAAACCGCCCGGCAGGGTGACTCAGACGTTCGGCGGCGGACCGTCCAGCGGGCGTCCGAGGATGCCGGGGCGCTGCTGCCGGGGCAACGGGCCGCCCGGCGGGCGGTAGTCGACGCCGAGGGCGTCGAGCCGGGCGTAGTGCGTGGTCATCCGGCGCTCGAACTCCGCGAAGTCCCGGTCGGCGGAGGCGGGCAGCGCCGACCACGCGACCTCCGCGAACGCCGCGAGGCGCGGGAAGACCTGGTAGTCGACACGGGCCCGGTTCTGCATGACCTCGGTCCACACATTGGCCTGGGTGCCCAGGATGTGACGGGCCGCCTCCTCGGAGAGGCCCGGCGGTACGGGCTCGAAGCGGTAGACGTCCTCCAGGGTCCGGATGAACCCGATCGGCATCGGCTCGTCGGGGCCGCCGTGCTGACGGTGGTCCAGGTAGACCTGCTGCTCGGGGCACATCACGACGTCGTGCCCGGCCTCGGCGGCGGCGACGCCGCCCGCGTATCCGCGCCACGAGGAGACCGCGGCACCCTGGGGAAGGCCGCCTTCGAGGATCTCGTCCCAGCCGATGAGGCGGCGCCCGCGCTCGGTGAGCCAGGTGTCGAAGTGGCCGATGAACCAGGCCTGGAGCCCGTCCTCGCCGGCCAGGCCGAGTTCCGCGATCCGGGCCTGGGCGGTCGGGGACTCGCGCCACTGGTCCTTCAGGCACTCGTCGCCACCGACATGGATGAAGGGCGAGGTCGTGGCGGGAAAGAGCTCCAGGATCTCCTCGAAGACGCCCTCGAAGAAGCGCAGGGTGTTGTCAGTGGGGGCGAGTACGTTCGGGTTGATGCCCCAGGTGTCCCAGACGGAGAGGGTGGTGGTGTCGATGACGTCGGTGTTGCCCAGTTCGGGATACGCGCTGATGGCGGCCTGCGAGTGGCCGGGGATGTCGATCTCGGGGACGACGCTGATATGCCGCTCGGCGGCGTACGCGACGATCTCGCGGATGTCGTCCTGCGTGTAGTAGCCGCCGTACGGGGTCTCGTCCCACAGTTCGGAGGCCCGGTGGCCGTATTTGGTACGTGAGCGCCAGGCGCCGACCTCGGTGAGGCGGGGGTGACGCTTGATCTCCACGCGCCAGCCCTGGTCGTCGGTGAGGTGGAAGTGGAAGACGTTCAGCTTGTGGGCGGCGAGGAGGTCGAGATAGCGCAGGACGTCCTCCTTGGGCATGAAGTGCCGTGAGACGTCGAGCATGAGGCCGCGCCAGGCGAAGCGGGGACCGTCCTCGATCTCCAGTGCGGGGAGGCCCAGGTCCGGTTCCGCGGTCACCGGGGCGCGCCGGAAGGCCTCGGGGCCCAGCAGCTGGCGGAGCGTCTGCGCGCCCCAGAAGACGCCTGCGGCGCTGCCGCCGGTGATGCGGATGCCGTGTCCGGGGTCGATGGACAGCCGGTAGCCCTCGGACTCCAGGTCCGGGTCGATGAGCAGTTCCACGGTGTTCCCGGCGCGGGTGGTGTTCTCCGCGCCCGGCGCGCTGTCGGGGCCCGGTGCGCTCCGGGGGCCCGTGGTGGTGCCGGCGCGCGGCGACAGCGGCAGGCCGAAGGCGGCCCCGAGCGTGGTGCGCAGCCAGCGTGCCGTGTTCTCGGTGCCGGGTGCCGCGGTGATGGTGGTGTCCCGGTCCGGAGCGAATCCGGGCCGCCCCGCCCCACGGGTGTTCCGGGGCGCCGGGATCAGGTCCATGGGCATGACGTCAGTCCTTAACCGCTCCGCCCAGTCCCGAGACCAGGCGTCGCTGTACGAGTACGAAGAAGACCAGCACGGGAATGGTCATCACCGTCGAGGCTGCCATGATCCCTCCCCAGTCGTTCTCGTCGGGTTTGAAGAACACCAGCAGCGCCATCGGGAGCGTGGACTGGGAGGTGTCGCTGATGATGAAGGACTTCGCGAAGAGGAAGTCGTTCCAGGTCGAGATGAAGGAGAAGACACTCGTCGCCACGAGGCCCGGGAAGACCAGCGGGAAGAGGATCTGCCACAGGAAGCGGGTGCGGCTCGCCCCGTCGATGTACGCGGCCTCCTCCAGCGCCTCCGGGACCGCCTTGACGAAGCCGCGCAGCATCCAGATCGCGAACGGCAGCGAGAAGGCGAGATGCGGCAGGATCAGCGAGCCCAGGGTGTTCAGCTGTCCGAAGTCCCGCATCAGGAAGAAGAGCGGGATGGTCAGCGCTTCGACCGGCACCATCTGTGCGACCAGGAACATGATCAGCAGCGTGGTGCGGAAGCGGAACCGGAATCTGGTCACGGCCGTGGCGGCCAGGAACGCGATCAGCGCGGACGCGAGGACGACCGTTCCCGCGACGAGCAGGCTGTTGAGGAAGTAGCGGCCGAAGTCCTGCTGTTCGAAGACCCGGCGGAAGGAGTCGAGCGACGGGGACAGCGTCCAGGGACGGGCCTCGGCCGACTGGATCTCGCCCGCCGGTTTCACGGCGGAGAGCACCATCCAGTACAGCGGGAAGGCGACGGCGGCGGCGATCAGCAGGGCCGCCGCCTCGGCCGCCAGCCGGCCGGGCCGGCGGACCCGCAGGACCGTGCGCAGCCGGGCACCCGCGGAAGCGGGGCGGGAGGCGGCGGACGCGGTGACGGCGGCGGTCTCGGTGGCGTCGGTCCCGGTGGCGGTGCCGGTCGGGCTCACAGTTCCTCCCCCTGGCGCCGTACGAGGCGCAGATAGACCAGCGTGACGGCCAGCAGGATCACCAGCATCACGACGCCGATCGCCGATCCGAGGCTGTACTGCGAGGACGCGAACGCCTTCTGGTACGCGTACACGTTCAGCACCAGGTTCTGGCCCGCGATGCCGCCGCCGTTGGTCATGACGTAGATCTGGGTGAAGACCTTGAAGTCCCAGATGATCGACTGGATGGTGACGACGATCAGGATCGGGCGCAGCATCGGTGCCATGACGGAACGCCAGACGCGCCACTGGGAGGCGCCGTCCAGCGACGCGGCCTCCAGCACCTCGGTGGGGATGGCCCGGATGCCCGCGTACACCGTCACCATGACGAACGGGAACGAGCACCAGAGGACTTCGAGGAGCACCAGCGCGAAGGCGCTGTAGCGCCCGTACGTCCAGGAGAAGTCACCCAGCCCCAGCACCTTGTTGACCGGTCCGAAGTCGGGGTCGAAGAGGAAGACCCAGACGGTGGAGCCGGTGATCGCGGGCGTCGCCCAGGCGCCCAGCGCGGCCATCATCAGCGCGAGCCGGGGCAGGGCGCGGATCCGGGTCAGCAGGACGGCGAGGGCGCAGCCGACCAGCAGGGTGGCCAGCACACAGGCCGTGGCGAAGACCACGGTGGCCAGGAGCACCTGCCAGAACTGGCCGTCGTTGAAGAGGGCCGCGTAGTTGCCGAAGCCCTTGAAGGTGGTCGGTTCGCCACCGCTGACCTGGGCCTGGGTGTACTCCAGGAAGGAGATCAGGCCGAGCTGGTAGATCGGGTAGACCAGCAGCCCGGCCAGCAGGACGAGCGCGGGCAGCAGATAGAGCCAGGGGGTCCAGCCGGGGCGCCGGGTGGACGGGGAGCGGAGCCGCCGGGGCGGGCGTCCGGGCGCGGTGGCGCCGCGCCGGGACGGGCCGGCCCGGCCGGAGCTCTTGTACGCCGTGGTGTCCGTGGTCATCGTCAGCCCGCGGCGGTGAACGCCGCGTCCATCTTCTTCGCCGCGTCGTCCGAGGCCTGTGCCACGTCCTTACGGCCGCTGACGACCTCCTGGAACATCGTCGGCAGGATCAGCGAGGCGTCGATCTGCGCCCAGCCCGCCGAGGCGGGTACGAACTTGGCGCCCGCGCCCAGCGTCCGGACGAACGGCGCGACGAACGGCTGCTTCTTCGCGGCGTTGTCCAGCACGTCGGTGTACGTCGGCAGGAAGCCCATCGCGTCGAACAGCTCGGCCTGGGTCTTCTTCCCGGTCAGCGACTTCATCAGGTCGACGGCGAGGGTGCGGTGCGAACTGCTCTTGAGCACGCCGATGTTGTTGCCGCCGGCGAAGGCGGGGGCGATGGAGCCCTCGGCCACGCCGGGCAGCGGCACCACGGCGTACTTGCCCTTGACCGAGCCCGCCTCGACCGCCGTGTGGCTGAAGTCGCCGCCGATCGCCATGGCCGCCTTGCCGGAGGCGAAGGCGGTGACGGTGGCGTTGCCGCCCATGGAGGCGCACTTGGCGGCCGGACAGTTGTCGTCGCCGAAGAGCGAGGTGTAGGCCTCGATGCCCTTGCGGGCCTTGTCGCTGTTGATGGCCGACTTGTACGTACCGCCGCTCTCCCCGGCCAGTTCGCCGCCGTTCGCCCAGATGAACGGCATCGCGCCGTAGGTGTAGGCACCGCCGACCGCGAGGCCGTAGAGGTCGGGCTTCGCCTTGTGGATCTTCTTGGCGGTGGAGATCAGCTCGGCCTGGGACTTGGGGGCGTCGATGCCGAGGTCCTCGAAGACGTCGGTGCGGTAGTAGAGCGCGCGTACGCCGACGAAGAGCGGGGCTCCGTAGACCTTGCCGCCGACGGTCACGGACTGCTTGGCGGTCGGGTCGGTGTCCTTGGCCTCGTCCCAGGCGGCGAACTCCGCGCTCACATCGGCCAGTCCGCCGTCCTTCACGTATCCGGCCGTGTCGGTGTTGCCGTACTCGATGAGGTCCGGCGCGCTCTTGGGGTCGTTGAAGGCCGCCTTGATCCGCTGGGCGCGGGTGTCGACGGGTATGTACTCGACCTCGACCTTCGCGTCCTTGTGGCTCTTCCTGAAGTCGGCCACGGCCGCGTCGACGACCTTCTCCTTGGGCTTGTTGCCGACCTCCTGGAACAGCCAGACGCGCAGGGTGCCGGTCTTCTCATCACCCTTCGCACTGGTGTCCGAGGTCTGGGGCGCGCAGGCGGTGGCGGTGAGCCCCGCCAGCACAAGTGCCGCCGCGGGAGCAGCAATTCGGGCAGAAAGCTTCATAAGGAACCCTTACCGATCGGCCGTTGCAACATGCGCAACGGGCGTTTCGTTCTGCACAACTGGCAGGAGAGTAGGTCCGGACTTTCGCGCCGACAAGTGGTCTCTACCACTCTGTGACCCACGGGTGCAGCCCGTGCAACGCGCGGCCTCGCACGGGGGTTCGCACAGGGGCTCTCGCAGGGGAGCAATACCGGCCATCCGCCGGACGCCTCCCCGGACGCCCTCCCGGACGCCTCCCCGGAGACCCCGCGCCGGGCGCGCGGACACACGCCCGTCACGCCGGGAGACGAGCCGGGCACACGCCGCACACGCCGGGGGACGAGCCGGGCGCACGCCGCACACGCCACGCACCCCTGCCGGGCGCGCCGGGCATACGAAAAGCCCCCGGGGCGCGCATCTCTGCGCGCCCCGGGGGCATCTTCCGGAGGGTGTCCGGGAGCGAGGACTACTTCTTGTCCTTGCCGCCCTTGCCCTTGTCCTTGTCGCCGCCGGCGCCCATGGACTCGTAGATCTCCTTGCACATGGGACAGACCGGATACTTCTTGGGGTCACGCCCCGGTACCCAGACCTTGCCGCACAGTGCCACCACGGGAGTGCCCTCCAGGGCGCTCGCCATGATCTTGTCCTTCTGGACGTAATGGGCGTAGCGCTCGTGGTCGCCGTCGCCGTTCGACACCTGCGGCGTCGGCTCTACGAGGGTCCCCGTACCTGCCCCGCGCTCGGGCTCAAGAGTGCTCATAACCGCCAAGGGTACTGAAAGTCGCGCGAGTCAGTTGAGCGAAGGGTCGTCCGGATACGTCGCGATCATCGCCAGCTCACTGCGCTGGCGGCGCAGAACAGCCCGCCAGAGGTTCTCCGGGCGCGGCGAGGAGACATCGCCCGGCTCCGACTCGACCACGTACCAGGCGCCGTCCGTCAGCTCGGTCTCCAGCTGGCCCGGCCCCCATCCGGCGTACCCGGCGAAGATCCGCAGCGAGCCCAGCGCGGCGGCCAGCAGCTCGGGCGGCGCCTCCAGGTCCACCAGCCCGATCGCACCGTGCACCCGGCGCCAGCCGAGCGGGCCCTCGTCCCCGGGGATGACCGCCACCCCCAGGGCGGAGTCCAGCGAGACGGGGCCGCCCTGGAAGACCACATCGGGCTCACCCGTCAGCCCGGCCCAGGACGCGAGGATGTCACCGACGCCGACCGGGGTCGGGCGGTTCAGGACAACGCCGAGCGAACCCTCCTCGTCGTGGTCGAGAAGAAGCACCACCGCCCGGTCGAAATTCGGGTCCGCCAGTGCGGGTGTGGCCACGAGCAGTCGCCCTGTGAGCGAGGACACCTCGGTCATGGCAGAAATGATCCCGCATCTTCGGCCCCGGTGGACACCGGATGGCGCCACGGCCCACCCGGGCCGAGCGAGCGCAGCTCAGGGCGCACGGATGCACGGGGAGCGCACCGCGGGCGGGCGTTGCGGAGGGTGACCCTCCGCACGTGCGGGGGCGCGGAGCGTGTTGTGGCGGATTCATGACGTTCGTCCACCCCCCTTTGCCTTACGGAATGGGGGTAGGAGGCCATTACCCTTTTCGTTGGCCCCCCGCCCGACCACTCCGGAACGCGAGATTCATGACCGGCACAGACGATGTCCTGCTTGTCCACGGCGGAACCCCGCTGGAGGGCGAGATCCGCGTCCGAGGCGCCAAGAACCTGGTGCCGAAGGCAATGGTCGCCGCGCTGCTCGGCAGCGGTCCCAGCCGACTCCGCAATGTGCCCGACATCCGTGACGTACGGGTGGTCCGGGGACTTCTCCAGCTGCACGGTGTGACCGTGCGCCCCGGTGAAGAACCGGGCGAACTGATTCTCGACCCGTCGCACGTCGAGAGCGCGAACGTCGCCGACATCGACACCCACGCCGGCTCGTCGCGCATCCCGATCCTCTTCTGCGGCCCGCTGCTGCACCGGCTGGGCCACGCCTTCATCCCGGGCCTCGGCGGCTGCGACATCGGCGGCCGGCCGATCGACTTCCACTTCGAGGTGCTGCGCCAGTTCGGCGCGACCATCGAGAAGCGGGCGGACGGCCAGTATCTGGAGGCCCCGCAGCGCCTGCGCGGCACGAAGATCCGGCTGCCCTACCCGTCGGTGGGCTCCACCGAGCAGGTACTGCTGACGGCGGTGCTCGCCGAGGGCGTCACCGAACTGTCCAACGCGGCCGTGGAGCCGGAGATCGAGGACCTCATCTGCGTACTGCAGAAGATGGGCGCGATCATCTCCGTGGACACCGACCGGACGATCCGGATCACGGGTGTCGACCGGCTCGACGGCTATACGCACCGGGCGATCCCGGACCGCCTGGAGGCCGCCTCCTGGGCGTCCGCCGCGCTGGCGACCGAGGGCAACATCTATGTGCGCGGCGCCCAGCAGCGCTCGATGATGACCTTCCTCAACACCTTCCGCCGGGTCGGCGGGGCGTTCGAGATCGACGACGAGGGCATCCGCTTCTGGCACCCCGGCGGCGCGCTGAACGCCATCGCGCTGGAGACCGACGTGCACCCCGGCTTCCAGACCGACTGGCAGCAGCCCCTGGTGGTGGCGCTGACGCAGGCCGCGGGCCTGTCCATCGTCCACGAGACGGTGTACGAGTCCCGGCTCGGGTTCACCTCGGCGCTCAACCAGATGGGTGCCCACATCCAGCTCTACCGCGAGTGCCTGGGCGGCTCCGACTGCCGCTTCGGCCAGCGCAACTTCCTGCACTCCGCGGTCGTCTCCGGGCCGACGAAGCTCCAGGGCGCGGACCTGGTCATCCCCGATCTGCGTGGCGGGTTCTCGTACCTGATCGCCGCGCTGGCGGCCCAGGGCACGTCCCGGGTGCACGGCATCGACCTGATCAACCGCGGCTACGAGAACTTCATGGACAAGCTGGAGAGGCTCGGCGCGAAGGTCGAACTGCCCGGCGGCTCGCTCGTCTGACGCGACGGATGACACCGGGCGACGCCGGGTGACACCCCGGGCCGGCCCACCCGCACAGTGCTGCCGCACACAGCATTGCGCAGCTCGTACACCCGGACGGCCGCCGTACAGCACCGGCCGTGCGCCGCAGCCCGCCGTTCCGCCCCGCATCCGGGGCCGGACCGGCGGGCTGCCGCATGCGGTGGGCGGGGGTCGTGTGCGGTGCGGCGGGCGGTCGCGGGCGCGACCACGGGGTCGCGGGGTTCCGGGGCAGGGCCTACAGCCCCGCTGGGCGCCGCGTACAGGCCCGTACAGGCCATTGCGGCCCCTCGCCCCGCCCCCGCGACGGCCGGAGCCCGTGCGGGGCACCACGTGACACGCCGAAGGGCGGCCACCCCGGTCGGGGGTGGCCGCCCTTCTCGCGTCCACGGGGCCTGTCGTGCGACGACGGGCCCGAGAAGACTTACTTGCCCTTGGCGGCTTCCTTGAGCTTGGAGCCCGCGGAGACCTTCACGCTGTAGCCGGCCGGGATGTTGATCGGGTCGCCGGTCTGCGGGTTACGAGCGGTGCGAGCGGCACGGTGGGTGCGCTCGAAGGTCAGGAAGCCGGGGATGGTGACCTTCTCGTCGCCCTTGGCGACGATCTCACCGACGGTCTCGGCGAGCGCGGCCAGCACGGCGTCGGCGTCCTTGCGAGTCACCTCGGCGCGGTCGGCCAGGGCGGCCACCAGCTCACTGCGGTTCATGTTGTTACTCCCGTGTTCTTCTTGCCTGTGAGGCGTGAGATCGAAGCCGATGCTGCCAGGGCCCTCTGACAGTCCCCGGACCCGGGTCTGATGTCAGACCCTCGCGCCCGATTACGCATCCTGCCCCCACCTGCGGCGGGAAAGCCAATCCGGAACCCTCCGGGGTCACACGAAAAGCGCCACGGTTTGCTCGTGGTGACGTTCCGTCGACTGGCCTGAGCGGTCCGCAGCGGATGCCGGGCCTGCGGGGCCCGCTGCCCGCCCACCCTAAAGGGGCGTTTGGGGCGCCGCGACCCGCGACGCGCCGTACGGCGGCCCGCGTGAGGTACGGCACTCCCCGCGGGAACCGTGACAGGTCCCCGCGGGAAAGCCCCGCGGAAAGGTGCTACGCCTGGACGGCCGGCGTCGCCGCGTCGGCTCCCGCCGCCTTCGCGGCGGCCCGGACCGCGCCCGCGACGGCTCCCGCGACCTTGTCGTTGAAGACCGACGGGATGATGTAGTTCGCGTTCACCTCGTCCTCGGCCACGACATCGGCCAGGGCGCCGGCCGCGGCGAGCATCATCTCCGTGTTGACGGTGCGGGACTGGGCGTCCAGCAGACCTCGGAAGACACCCGGGAAGACCAGCACGTTGTTGATCTGGTTGGGGAAGTCGGACCGGCCGGTGGCGACGACCGCCGCCGTCTGGCGGGCGATCGCCGGGTCCACCTCGGGGTCCGGGTTCGCGAGCGCGAAGACGATCGCGCCCTCCGCCATCGCCGCGACGTCGGCGCCGTTCAGGACGTTCGGAGCGGAGACGCCGATGAAGACGTCGGCGCCGACGACGGCCTCCTTGAGGGTGCCGGTGACGCCCTCCGGGTTGGTGTTGTCGGCGATCCAGCGCAACGGCGAATCGGGGTCGGCGGAGACCAGGTCCGTGCGTCCCGCGTGCACCACACCGTGGATGTCGGCGACGACCGCGTGCTTGACGCCCGCGGCGATGAGCAGCTTCAGGATGGCCGTACCGGCGGCGCCCGCACCGGACATGACGACCCGTACGTCCCCGATGTCCTTGCCCACCACGCGCAGGGCGTTGGTCAGCGCGGCCAGCACGACGATCGCGGTCCCGTGCTGGTCGTCGTGGAAGACGGGGATGTCCAGGGCCTCGCGCAGCCGCGCCTCGATCTCGAAGCAACGGGGCGCGGAGATGTCCTCCAGGTTGATGCCCGCGAAGCCCGGGGCGATCGCCTTGACGATCTCGACGATGGCGTCGGTGTCCTGGGTGTCCAGGCAGATCGGCCAGGCGTCGATGCCGGCGAAGCGCTTGAAGAGGGCCGCCTTGCCCTCCATCACCGGCAGTGCGGCCATCGGGCCGATGTTGCCGAGGCCGAGCACGGCGGAGCCGTCCGTCACAACTGCGACGGAGTTGCGCTTGATGGTCAGACGGCGGGCGTCCTCGGGATTCTCGGCGATCGCCATGCAGACCCGGGCGACACCCGGCGTGTAGATCATCGAGAGGTCGTCACGGTTG
The DNA here is from genome assembly GCF_040297465.1 of Streptomyces sp. NPDC001787. Lineage (NCBI taxonomy): Bacteria > Bacillati > Actinomycetota > Actinomycetes > Kitasatosporales > Streptomycetaceae > Streptomyces > Streptomyces sp. NPDC001787. The sequence goes on along the minus strand of NZ_JBEOZE010000013.1, from coordinate 84,037 downwards.
CGGATGGGGTGCTTGGACGCCATCTCGATCTTGCCGCCGAGGTGCATCAGGAACGTACGGTCGGAGACCTTGCCGAGCACGACGCCCTCGATGTCGCGCAGACCTTCGACGATCTCGTCCGCGTGCGAGGTGGAGGAGGCCGCGATGGTGACATCGATCCGCAGCTTCTCGTGGCCGGAAGCGGTCACGTCGAGGCCGGTGACAGAACCTCCGGAGGACTCCACGGCCGTGGTGAGCTGGGAGACCGCTGTGCCGCTCGCGGGCACCTCCAGCCTGACCGTCATCGAGTACGAGACGCTGGGCGCCGTTGCCATGGCCGAGTCCTTCGCTTTCCTTAGCTTCATTGCTACGCGGCCGGGGCAATCGCCCCGTACACGCTTCCCGATCGTCGCACCTACCGACCGGTAGCCGGTAATGAGTGCCACGCTTCGGAAAGCATTTTCCACCATACGAGAAGTCGCCGTTCCGGCGGAACCCCTGCCGCTCCCCCAACAAGAACAGACCCGCGCCACCATCAGGTGACGCGGGCCTGTCTTTTTCACTTGAGCGGCACCGACCCGCCATGCTCGCCTCGCGGCAAGTGGTCGCTCGTAGCGACGAAGGTTGGGCCCGGGGGCTTGGATCGAGCCGGTGCCGACACCAGGCTAACAAACACCCCCGAGAAGTGATTCCCCCACGGCGGGTTGACCCGGAATCGAATCGTTCCCGGCCATCCGTTCTGCCCGGGTCGGCCCCGGCCGGCCCCTCTCAGTCCCGCAGCAGGTCCGGAACACCGTCCTCGTCCGGCATGTCCCGCTCCCCCGAGACCACGGTGAGCTGCTGTGTCGCCCGGGTCAGCGCCACATACAGCACCCGCAGCCCGGCCGGGGACTCGTCGGCGATCTCGGCGGGCGAGACGACGACCGTGGCGTCGTACTCCAGGCCCTTCGCCTCCAGGCTGCCCAGCGCCACCACCCGCTCCCCCAGCTCCGCGAGCCAGGTGCGGGCCTGGGCGCGGCGGTTCATCGCCACCACCACACCGACCGTGCCGTCCACCTCGGCGAGCAGCCGGCGTGCCTCCTCGCGCACGGCGGCGGCCAGGTCGCCGTCCCGCACGGTCTCGAAGCGGGGCTTCACCCCGGTCGAGCGGACGGCGGACGGGGACGGGGTTCCGGGCATCGCGAGCGCCAGCACCTTCGCCGCGAGCTCGGCGATCTCCGCCGGGTTGCGGTAGTTGACGGTGAGGGTGAAGCGCCGGCGCGGACGGCTGCCGAGCGCCTCGTCCCGGGCCGCCGCCGCCTCGTCCGGGTCGGACCAGGAGGACTGCGCCGGGTCCCCGACGATCGTCCAGGTGGCGTGCCGGCCGCGACGGCCGACCATCCGCCACTGCATGGGCGTCAGGTCCTGCGCCTCGTCGACGATGACGTGCGCGTACTCGGTGCGCTCCGCCGCCAGCCGCTCCGCGCGCTCGCGCTGGGTCTCCTCGCGCTGCGGCATCAGCTCCTCCAGCCCGGTGAGCTGGTCCAGCGGGTCGTACTCGCGCTTCTTCTTCGGCCGGTGCGGGGTGCCGAGCAGCGCCTGGAGCTCGTCCAGGATCGCCACGTCGTGCACGGACAGGGGGCCCTGCCCATCGGCGTCGAGCCGCTTGAGCGAACGGGCCAGCCGCCGTACCTCCCCCTGGTTGAGCACCCGTCGTGCCCAGCGGCCGAGCCGCTTCTCGTCGGCCATCGCGGCGAGCACCCCGCGCGGGGTGAGTTCGGGCCACCAGGCGTTCAGGAAGACCAGGAACGGGGTCTCCGTGGAGACGTCCTCGTCGAAGGAGGAGCGCAGTTCCGCGACGAGTTCGGGGTCGGTGTAGCGGCCCTTGCCCGAGGACTTGCTCCAGAGCGCGTCCAGCAGCAGCTTGCGGGCGCGCGGGCGCAGCAGGTTGACCGGCGCGGTGCCGCCCAGGACGTTGTGCCGGATGCGCTGGAGCTCGTCGGCGTTCAGCTCGACACGGGCGCCGAAGGCGACCACCCGCAGCCGGGTCGGTGTGGCGGCGGGGCCGTCCGACGCCTCCTCGCCGAAGGCGAGCTGGCCCTCCCTCGGTGCCGAACGGGTGCCCGGGGTCTCCAGGGCTCCGCGCGAGGCCTTGCGCAGCACCTGGAGCATCCGGGAGGAGCCCTTGACCCGGGCGACGGCCGGTTCGTCGTACGTGGTGGCCCCGGCGACGCCCGCCGCCTCGTCGGACAGCGAGCCGACCGCGCGGATCGCGACCTGGCCCTCCTCGCCGAGCGAGGGCAGCACGCCTTCGGTGTACGCGACCAGGAGCGGGGTCGGGGAGACGATGAGGATGCCGCCCGCGTACCGCCGCCGGTCCTGGTAGAGCAGGTACGCCGCGCGGTGCAGGGCGACGGCGGTCTTGCCGGTGCCCGGTCCGCCGGTGACCTCCGTGACGGAGGCGGCGGGGGCCCGGATCACCAGGTCCTGTTCGGCCTGGATGGAGGAGACGATGTCCCGCATGGTGTGGCTGCGGGCCTGGCCGAGCGCGGCCATCAGCGCACCGTCGCCGATCACGGGCAGCTTCTCGCCGTCCAGGTACGCGGTCAGCTCGGGCCGCATCAGGTCGTCCTCGACCCCGAGGACCCTGCGGCCCTTGGAGCGGATGACCCGGCGGCGTACCACCCGGCCCGGTTCCTTCGGCGTCGACCGGTAGAACGGCGCGGCGGCCGGGGCACGCCAGTCGATCACCAGAGGGGCGTAGTCGGAGTCCAGGACCCCGATGCGGCCGATGTGGAGCGTCTCCGCGATATCGGCGGTGGCGTCCTCGCGTACGGCGTCGTCGGCGGGCTCGACGGAGGTGTACGCGCCGTCCGGGCCGCGTTCACCGTCCTTGCCGAGCAGCAGGTCGACCCGTCCGAAGAGGAAGTCCTCGAACTCGCTGTTCAGCCGGTTGAGGTGGACGCCGGCCCGGAAGACCTGGGCGTCCCGCTCGGCGAGCGCGCCGGGCGTGCCGACCTGCCCGCGCTTGACGGCGTCGTGCATGAGAAATTCCGCCTCGTGGATCTTCTCTTCGAGGCGGTGGTAAACCCGGTCCAGATGTTCTTGCTCGACACCGATTTCCCGGTCCCGCAACGAATCGACAGCGGCATCCTGCGCGGCCACCGAGGCCCCCTTCTGACGTGCACTGGGCAGCCGTCAACCTTATGCGAAGGGGGGCCCGAGCGCACCTGTCGGCCGCGCGCCGATTGCGCGCCGGTGTCACCGCGTGCCGGGGCACGGGGCGTGAACCGCCCGAGGGATCACGTGCCGGTGCCTCCCGCGGCCACCCGGCGCCGGTGTCTGGCCACCCGTTCCCGGTTGCCGCAGACCTCGCTGGAGCACCAGCGCCGGCGCCTTCCGCGCGAGGTGTCCAGATAGAGGCGGCGGCAGGCGTCCCCCTCGCAGCGCCGCAGCACCGCCCGCGCCGCCGGGTCCGTGAGCAGTTCCACGGCGTCCCTGGCCACGGCGGCGAGCAGCGCCCCGCAGTCGGGTTCGGCGCTCAGCGCCCGTACGAGAGTGCCGCCGCGGCCCCGCACGGCCCGCAGCCCCGGCGGCGCCCCGGCCGCCAGCGCGTTCACCCGGTCCAGGGCGGCATCCGCGCCCCGGCCGCAGAGTTCGGCGGTCATCAGCCGGTCGACGCCCGCCCTCAGCTGCCGGAAGCGGGTCACCCAGGTGTCGTCCAGGGCCGTCAGCGCGGTCCCTTCCGGGACCAGCCGGGCGGCCACCAGCCAGTCGGCCAGCCGCTCGGGCCCGTCGAGCAGTTCGCCCGCGCCCGAGGTGACCGTCCCGGTCGCGACCAGGTCGAGACAGACCCGGCCGGAGTCGAACCGCCGGCGGCTCGCGCCCGTACCCGTGCCCTTGCCCGTGCCCACGCCCGTAGCCATGCGCCTGTCACCGCCTCCAGGTCACCGGTGGGGATGCCACTCCCAGAGTGCCCGTCCCCGGTCCGGGCCGGAACCCCTGCCACCGCGGGGCATGCCGGGGAGGGGCCGCCGTACGGTGGTGGCCATGGAGAACGATCAGGGAGCCGTCACGCTCACGGCGGGGTCGCTGCTGATGCGCCCCTGGGGCCCCGGGGACATCGCGGCGCTGGTCCGCGCGTACGACGATCCCGCGATGCGCCTCTGGCTCCGCTCACAGGTGGCGGACGCCGAGGAGGCGGCCCGCTGGCTGGACGTACAGCGCGCGGGGTGGGAGTCCGGCGACCGGTTCGGTTTCGCGGTGACCGACACGCAGCGGGACGGCGAACTGGTCGGCCATCTCGCGCTGAAGCGGTCCGGCCCCGCCTCGGACCTGGCGGAGGTCGGCTACTGGACGACGGCGGCGGCCCGGGGCCGGGGCGTGGCCCCCCGGGCGCTCGGGGCGCTCACCGACTGGGCGTTCCTGGGTCTCGGCGCACGGGCGCCGGCCCGGCTGGAACTGCTGCACCACGTGGACAACGAGGCCTCGTGCCGGGTGGCGGAGAAGTGTGGCTACGCGCTCGCCGGGATCCTGCCCGCGCTGCCCCCGGACCATCTCCAGGGCCGCCATCTCCACGTCCGCCACGCCCCGGGGGCGGGGGTCAGTCCCGCGGCGGGTCGTCGTGCAGAATCCGCTGGAACAGCCGGTGGTCGCGCCACTCCCCGTTGATGTGGAGATAGCGCGGGGCGGTGCCGATGTGCTCGAAGCCGCACTTGGCGAGCACGCGCTGGGAGGCCACGTTGTCGAGGGCGGTCCCGGCCGCGACCCGGTGCAGCCCCAGCTCGTCCCGGGCGATGTCGCAGACGACACGGACGGCGGCGGTCGTGAGCCCCTGGCCCGCCCGGTCGGCGTCGACCCAGTAGCCGAGGCCGGCGCTGCGGAGCGGTCCCAGCACGATGCTGTTGAACGTGACGGCGCCGATCGCCCGGTCCTCCCCGTCGGCCAGCACCCAGGGCATGGCGCGCCCCGCGTTCCGCTCGACCAGCATCGAGGTGAGGCGCGCGGCCTGTCCCTCGGGCGTGTAGAAGGCCTCGGTACGGATGGGCTCCCAGGGAGCCATGTAGGCGCGGTTGCGGACGAGTACGGCGGCCAGCGAGTGGGCGTCGGTGAGGGCCGCGGGCCGCAGAGTCACGTCCTGGGCGACGGGGTGGCTGTCGTGGATCATCCGATTACGTTATCCCGGGGCCGGGCGTCGGGTGCCGGTACGGGGAGCCCGATTCCCGGTGCGGGAGCCTGATTCCGGTGGCCCGCGCCCCGGTCCTCGTACGCCGGTTCTCGTACCCCGGTCCCCGTACGCCACTTCTCGCACGCCGTCCCCGCGCCCTCGTCCCCGCGCCCCGACCCGCTGTGCGCGGGCCCGTCGTGCACCCGCGCCCCTACCCCACGTACTTGGTGTCCGCCGACGGGTCCAGCGCCAGCCGGTAGCCGCGCTTGACGACCGTCTGGATCAGCCGGGGCACACCGAGCGCGGCACGCAGCCGGGCCATCGCCGTCTCCACCGCGTGCTCGTCGGAGCCGCTGCCGGGCAGCGCCCGCAGCAGGTCGGCGCGGGCCACCACCCAGCCCGGCCGGCGGGCCAGCGCGTGCAGCAGGGCCATGCCCGCGGGCGCCACGGGGCGCAGCTCGTCGTCGACGAGCACGGCGTGGCCGCGGATCTCGACGCGGTGTCCGGCGACCGGCAGGGTGCGCGCGGTGCCCGGGAGCCGGGCGCAGAGCAGCTGGACGAGGGGGCCGAGCCGGAAGCGCTCGGGCTGGAGGGTGCCGATGCCCCGGGCCTGGAGGGGAAGCGCGGTGACCGGGCCGACGCAGGCCACCAGGACGTCGTCGTGCAGGGCGCCCAGGACCTCCGGGAGCAGACCGCGCTCCTCGGCGCGGTTCAGGAACGAGGCGGCGGCGGGGGCACTGGTGAAGGTGACCGCGTCCAGGCCCCGGGCCGCCGTGACATCGAGCATCCGGTCGAGCGGGGCGATGTCCTGCGGGGGCATCCAGCGGTAGACGGGTACGCCGACGACTTCGGCGCCGCCCGCCCGGAGCGACTCGACGAAGCCGGGCAGCGGTTCGCCGTGCAGCTGGAGGGCGATACGCCGCCCCTCGACGCCCTCGCCGAGGAGCCGGTCGAGCACTTCGGCCATGGATTCGGAGCCGGGCGACCAGGTCTCGGTCAGCCCGGCGGCCCGGATGGCTCCCTTGACCTTGGGGCCTCGGGCCAGCAGTTCGACCCCGCGCAGCCGGTCCAGGAGCCGGTCGCCGATCCCCCAGCCGTCCGCGGCCTCCACCCAGCCCCGGAAGCCGATCGCCGTGGTGGCGACCACGACATCGGGGGCGTGCTCGATCAGTTCCTCGGTGGCGGTGAGGAGTTCACGGTCGTCCGCGAGCGGCACGATGCGCAGGGCGGGGGCCTGCATGACGGCGGCGCCCCGGCGCGTGAGGAGGGTGCCGAGTTCCCCGGCCCGGCGGGCGGCGGTCACCCCGACCGTGAAGCCGGCGAGGGGCCCGTGCGTTGCGTCGTCGTCCTGCATGGCGTGATACCCGGCTCTCGTGGTCCCGCTGCTGCTCGGTGGTGCGGAGGAGCGAGACTGCCAACCCCGCGTGTCATCCTCGGTTCACCCGTATTTCCCGCCCGTTACGTCGCCCGGCACCCGGCCGTCGTCCTCACACCTCCGCGTAACCGAGCCGGGGCCTCGCGGACACGGCGGCGGTGCGGCGAAGGTATACCGCCCAGGTGAGGACGGAACAGACGGCGTAGAAGGCGAGGAAGGACCAGAAGGCCGCCGTTCCGCTGCCCGAACTCCGGAACGACTGGCGGAGGGCGAGGTTGATCGCGAGCCCTCCCAGGGCGCCGACGGCACCGATGATCCCCATGGCCGCCCCGGACAGCCGCCGCCCGTGGGCCGCCGCCTCCTCGCCGCGCAGGCCCCTGGCGATCGCCTTGGCGTGGAAGATGCCCGGGATCATCTTGTACGTCGATCCGTTGCCGAGCCCCGTCAGGACGAACAGGGCGGTGAATCCGGCCAGGAAGACGGCGAGCGACCCGGTCCGGGAGGCCTGGATGACGACGCCGGTGGCCGCGGCCATCGCCGCGAAGTTCCCCAGGGTGGTCCGGGCACCTCCGTAACGGTCGGCGAGCAGCCCGCCGACCGGCCGGATCAGGGAGCCGAGCAGCGGCCCGGCGAAGGTGAGCGAGGCGGCCTGGAGCGGGGTCCGCCCGAACTGGGTCTGGAGCACCAGGCCGAAGGCGAAGCTGTAGCCGATGAACGAGCCGAAGGTGCCGAGGTAGAGCACCGCCATGATCCAGGTGTGCGCGTCGCGGACCGCGAGCCGGGCGGCCCCGGTGTCGTTGCGCACGGGTGCCAGGTTGTCCATGTACCGCGCGGCGCACACGGCGGCGACGACGATCAGGGGCACGTACACCCCGAGCACGATGCGCGGGTGCGCGGCACCGGCCGTACCGATCACCAGCAGACCCGCCAACTGGACGACGGGGACGCCGATGTTGCCGCCGCCCGCGTTGAGGCCGAGCGCCCAGCCCTTCTCGCGCAGCGGGAAGAAGGCGTTGATGTTCGCCATCGACGAGGCGAAGTTGCCGCCGCCGATCCCGGTGAGCGCGGCGACGGCCACGAAGGTGGTGTACGAGGTCCCGGGCTCCATCACGACGAACGCGGCGAGTGTCGGCACCAGCAGCGTCAACGCGCTGAACACGGTCCAGTTCCGGCCGCCGAACCGGGCGACGGCGAAGGTGTACGGGACCCGGACCAGCGCCCCGACCAGGGTGGCCGTGGAGATCAGGAAGAACTTCCCGGCCGGGTCGACCCCGTACTCCGGCCCCATGAACAGGACCATCACCGACCACAGCGTCCAGATCGAGAACCCGATGTGCTCGGACAGCACGGAGAACCAAAGATTCCGGCGGGCGGTCCGCTTACCCGTTCGCCGCCAGAAGGTCTCGTCCTCCGGTTCCCACTCGTCGATCCAACGGCCAGCCATCACGCGCCTCCACGGGTGGTCGGGGTGTTGTCCCCGACGCTAGGGAGCGCGCGTTTCGGCGCGGTGCCGCGAGGTGACCGGTGGGCAACCTTGCTCTCACGGGCCGGGCTCCGGTCCGGTGAGGGAGAGCCGCACACGCTCCGGCCAGGCCGGGAGGGAGCCGCTTCAGTGTCCGATGGCCGGCGGGGGCTCGCGCATCAGTGCCGCGTCGCCCTCGGGCAGCCAGTCGTGGGGCGGCCTCTCCATCCACCCCTCGGACGCGGCGAGCTGACCGGCCGCCGCGCGCAGGGCGTCGAGTCCCGGATGGCGCAGGCCCTTGCGCCAGACCAGCATCAGCGCGGAGAGCGGTACGGGCCCGGTGAGCGGGCGCAGCACGGTCCCCGGCAGGGGCGGGAAGCCGACGACGGCGAGTACCGGATTCCCCGCCTTGGCCATCACCCGCTGGAATTCGGCCGCTCCGACGGCGAGCGGCGTGGGCGGGGCCTGCTCGATGCCGTACTCGGCGAAGAGCAGGGCGGCCAGGGCCGTCCACTCCCGGGTGCGTTCGTTGCCGGCCCCGGCGTACACGGTCTCCCCGGCCAGTTCATCCAGCGCGACCGTCTCCCGCCCGGCGAGCGGGTGGGCGCACGGGAGCAGGACGGCCATCGGCTCGTACCGCACGGGCTGTACGTGGAGCCTGCCGCGCACGGCGGGGTCGAGCCCGGCGGCCCGCCCGAAGGAGACGTCGAGGCGGCCCGCGAGGATCTCGTCGGCCGCCCGGGTCAGCCCGGACTCGAAGCGCGCCATCAGCTCGCACTCGGGGGCCAGTTCGCGTGCGCGGGCCAGGACCCGGGCCGCCGTCATGCCGTCGGTGTTGAGGTCGACGAGCAGCGGCCGGGCGGCCGGGTCGGCGAAGGCTCCGGCCAGTTCGGCGTGGGCGTCGAGCACCCGCCGGGCGTACGGGAGGAGGCGTTCGCCGTCCGGGGTGAGCGACACCTGACGGGTGGTCCGGACGAACAGTTCCGTGCCGAGACCGCGCTCCAGACGGCGGATGTCCCGGCTCAGGGCCTGCTGGGCGAGGAAGAGCCTGGCGGCGGCGCGGGTGAAGTGCAGTTCCTCGGCCACGGCGAGGAAGGCGCGCAGGAGCCGGGGGTCGGTGTCGGGCGTGGTCACGCCGCAGAACTTACAACACGGGTGCGTGAATCGGCACGGAACAGGTGTTGGACCGTACGGGTCGGGGGCCGTGAGGCTTGCCGTATGCCGATGCCCTCCGCCGCCCCCGGGCCCCGCGCCGCGGGCCCGCTGCACACCGTCTGCGGCGACCTGCTGATCATCGCCCCGCGGACACCGGCCACGCCGGGGAAACGGGACGGGGAGGCCGTGCCGCGACCCGCCGGGGAAGATGTTCCGCGACTCGCCGGGGAGGCCGTGCCGCGGCGGCCCGGAGGGAAGTCCGTACCGGGGCAGCACGGGAAGGAGACCTCCGCGCGGCCCGCCCCCGCCGCCAACCCCTATCGCCGGCTGCTCGCCACCCCCGGCGCGCGGGCCTTCACGGCGGGCAACCTCATCGCCCGGTTCCCCCAGGGGATGTTCAGCGTCAGCGCGGTCATCATGATCGCCGGGTCGTACGGTTCGTACGCCCTGGCCGGAGCCGTCACCGCGACCGGGCTGGCCGCGACGGCGGTGGTCGCCCCCTGGACCGCGCGGCTCGTGGACCGCTACGGCCAGGCCCGGATCGCCGTGCCCGCCACCGCGATCGCGGTGCTCGGCTCCCTGGCCCTGCTGCTCTGCGCGCACCACGGCGCCCCGGCCTGGACGCTCTTCGCCGCGTACGCCGCGACCGCGACCACCCCGAACACCGGCGGCATGTCCCGGGCCCGCTGGGCGTATCTGCACCGGGGCGATCCGGCGGCCCTGCACACCGCGAACTCCTTCGAACAGGCCGTCGACGAACTCTGCTACATGCTGGGCCCGGTCGTCGCCGCGACCCTGTGCGCCGTGCTCTTCCCCGAGGCGGGAACGCTCGTCGGGGCGGTCCTGCTGATGACCGGCATGCTGGTCTTCGCCGCCCAGCGCTCGACCGAACCACCGGTCGCCGCCCGTACGCGGGCGGTCTCTCCGCTCCGCACCCCCGGGATGCCCGCGCTGCTCGCCGTCTTCCTCGCCACCGGAGCGGTGTTCGGGACCATGGAGGTCGTCTCGATCGCGCACGCCGGGGGCGCGATCCTCGCCCTCCAGGCGGGCGGCTCCTGTGCGGCCGGGCTGCTGTACGGATCGCTGCGGCCCGCCCCGGACGTCGGCCGCCGGCTGCTGGTCTGTCTCGCGTGCATGACGGCACTGATGTCACTGCCGCTGCTGGCCGCCTCCACGACCGGTTCCCTGCCCGTTCTCGCCCTCTGCCTGTTGCTGGCGGGCGCGGCGACGGCGCCCACGATGGTCACCGGGATGACCGTGGTCCAGCGGCTCACGCCCGAGGCGCGGCTGAACGAGGGCATGACGCTCGCGGTCACCGCGCTGCTGGGCGGCATCGGGGCGGGGGCCGCGGCCGGCGGCTGGCTGGTGGAGCACGCCGGAACGGTGACCGGCTACGCGGCGCCGATGTGCGCGGCGGGGCTGGCGCTGGTCATCGCGGCGGGGACGGCTGTGCGGCGTACCCGCCGAGCGGGATGACCAGCGGGCTGTGCGAGACCGGGTCCTCGATGATCCGGCAGGGCAGCCCGAACACCTCCTCGACGAGTTCCTCGGTGAGCAGTTGCGCGGGCGCCCCCTCGGCGACGACCTCGCCGTCCTTCATCGCGATGACGTGGGTGCCGTAGCGCGCCGCCTGGTTCAGGTCGTGGAGCACGGCGACCAGGGTGCGCCCCTCCCGGTTGAGCCGCTGGAACAGTTCCAGGAGTTCGATCTGATGGGCGATGTCGAGGAAGGTGGTCGGCTCGTCCAGCAGCAGCAGCGGGGTCTCCTGGGCGAGGACCATCGCGACCCACACCCGCTGGCGCTGTCCGCCGGAGAGTTCGTCCACCGAGCGGCCCGACAGCGCGGTGGTGCTGGTCTCCTCCATCGCCCGGACCACCGCCTCCTCGTCCTGGCGCGACCACTGCTTGATCAGTTTCTGGTGCGGGTGACGGCCCCGGGCGATGAGGTCGGCGACCGTGATCCCGTCCGGGGCGTTCGAGGTCTGCGGGAGCAGCCCGAGCCGCCGGGCCACCTCCTTCGACTTGTACGAGGTGATCGCCCGGCCGTCCAGGACGACCTGTCCGGTGCTGGGGCGCAGGAGCTTCGAAAGGCCGCGCAGGAGAGTGGATTTGCCGCAGGCGTTCGGGCCGACGATCACGGTGAAGGAGCCATCGGGGATGCCGACGGACAGGTTGCTCGAAATGGTCCGCCGGTCGTAGCCGATGGTGATGCCGTCGGCCCGCAGCCGGGCCGCCGGGGGGCTCTGTTCCGCGGCGTCCCGGGCAGCCGCGGACAGGGCGGCGGGGGCGGGGTGGAGCTGGGTCATGGAGGTCTTCCTTCGACGGGAGTCGCGGGTCAGGTCCGGCGCGCTTCGCGGACGAGCAGCCAGACGAAGTACAGGCCGCCGATCGATACGGTCACGATCCCCACGGGCAACTGGACGGGGGCGAACAGCCGTTGGCCCACCAGATCGGCCACGGCCAGCAGCAGCGCGCCCATCACGGCCGAGGGCAGGAGCGCGACCGCGGAGGTACGGGTGATCCGGCGGGCCATCTGCGGGGCGACCAGCGCGATGAACGCGATCGGCCCGGCGGCGGCGGTCACCAGCGCCGTGAGCCCCACCCCCAGGACGACCATCACGAGCCGTACCGCCCCGGTGCGGGTGCCGAGGGCGGACGCCGCGTCGTCACCCAGTTCCATCAGACGCATCGACGGGCCGAGGGCGACGGCCATCGGTACGAGCACCGCGAGGACGCAGAGCACCGGCCAGAGCTGGCCGTATCCGAGGCTGTTGAGCGATCCGCCGCCCCACACCGCCGCGAGCATGGCCTCCTCGATGCCGGCCTTGAGCACCAGCCAGGTGTTGAACGCGCCGAGCATGGACGAGACCGCGATGCCGACGATGATCAGCCGGAACCCCTCGGACCCCTTGCGGTGGGCCAGGGCGAAGACCAGGAACGCGGCGAGCACACCGCCGGCCAGCGATCCGGCGGCCACCTGGTAGTAGCCGCCGCCGGTCACCAGCATCACGACGAGCGCCCCGGTGTACGAGCCGGAGGAGAAGCCGATGACATCGGGCGAGCCCAGCGGGTTCCTGGTGATCGACTGGAAGACCGCGCCGGAGACCGCGAGGGCCGCGCCCAGGAGCACGGCGAGCAGCGCCCTGGGCAGCCGCCATTCGACGACCACCGTCCGGGTACCGGCCGGCCCTTCGCCCAGCAGGGCCCGTACGACATCGGGGAGCGGGATCTCGTAGGTGCCGTACGCCAGGGTCACGACCACCACGGCGAACGTGAGGACGAGGAGGACGGCGCAGCTGACCGCCGTACGCACATCGAGGCGGAACGACCAGCGGGGGCCGCGTGTCACGAGGGTGGACCGGCCGAAGTCGACGGCCCCGCCGGACACCGGCGTCGTGGGGACGGAGCTCACAGCCCGCTCACCTTTCTGCGACGGACGAGCAGGATCAGGACGGGTGCGCCGACGAACGCGGTCACGAGGCCCGCCTGGAGTTCCTGCGGGGACAGCACGACCCGGCCGATGACATCGGCGACGATCAGGAGGACCGGTGCGCAGACGATGGTGTACGGGATGATCCAGCGCTGGTCGGGGCCGATGAACCAGCGGGCCACGTGCGGGACCATCAGGCCGACGAAGCCGATCGGTCCGGCCGCTCCGGTCGCGGCCCCGGCGAGCAGGGTGACGGCGACGATCACCAGGATCCGGGTGCGGACGATGTTCGACCCGAGGGTCCGCGCGAGGTCGTCGCCGAGGGCGACGGCGTTCAGCGACCGTGCCACGAGCAGGGCGAGCAGCAGCCCGGCCCCGATGAAGGGCAGGACGGTGAACAGGATGTGCCAGTCCCGTCCGGCGAGCGAACCGGCCGACCAGCCGCGGAGTTTGACGAAGGCGTCCGGCTTCAGCAGCGTGACGGCCGAGGACACCCCGGCCAGTACGGCACCGATCGCGACGCCGACGAGGGTCAGCCGGACCGGGGTCCCGCCGCCCTGCCCGGCCGAGCCGATGACGTAGACGAGGGCGGTGACGACGATCGCCCCGAGGAACGACATCCACAGATAGGCGTCGATCGAGGAGAGGCCGAGGAAGCCGACCCCGATCGTCACGGCGAATCCGGCGCCCGCGTTGACCCCGAGGATGCCGGGATCCGCGAGCGGGTTGCGGGTGAGCGCCTGGATGAGGGCTCCGGAGACCCCGAGCGCGGCCCCCGCGGCCAGCGCCAGCAGCGCCCGGGGCACCCGGAGTTCGCGCACGATGAAGGCGTTCTCGGAACCGTCGTACGCGGTGAGGGCGTGCCAGACATCCGCCGCGGGAACGGATTTCGCGCCGACCGCCAGACTCACCGTGAGGCACACGAGGAGAAGCACGAGTGCGAGGAGAAGGCCGAGGGCGCGTCCGGTGTTCGTGCGGACGAGCCCGGGGCGCTCCTCCCGTCCGGCCGCCGCGTCCTCCCGGCGTGGAGGCGCGGCGGCAAGAGTGGTCGTCATAGCCCGAGCCGCTCCAGCCCGGCCTCGTAGAGGTCGCGGCGCAGTTCCTCGTCCTCGGTCGCTTCCCACACGTCGTTCAGCTGCGCCAGGACGCCGGGGTCGAGGGCCTCGTACTTCTGCCGCCACTCCTCCTGCTTGTACGTCCAGTAGCCGATGACCTTGTACCAGTCTCCGGGCAGTCGCCGCTCGTGGCGCAGGTAGCGGCGGGCGTCGCGGAGTTCCCGGGACTCACCCGCCACCCACACATAGGTCCCGGGGGCGATGTCGAGTCCGCGCAGGATCTCGGTGATGGCACTGGGCGCCACGCCGTTGCCCCGGCCCGCGACCCAGCGCACCTCCAGCCGGGCGGGGCTGGTGAGGGGGATCCGGTGCGAGGCGTCGGCGATCTCCACGACGGCGACGGCACGGGTGGCCGGGTCGAGCTGTTCCAGGAGACGGCCGAGAGCGGGGAGCCCCGTGGCGTCGGTGACGAAGATCTGCCGTGCGGCGGCGGCCGGGGCCTCGTACAGGGAGCGCGGCGGGCCGAAGAGCAGCCGGTCGCCGGGGCGCGCCCCGCTCGCCCAGCGGGTCGCCCGGCCGTGGCCGTGCAGCACGAAGTCGATGTCCGCCTCACCGGCGTCCGGGTCGAAGCGGCGGATGGTGTAGGGCTGGATGTGCGGGTACCGGCCCTCCGGGTAGTGCCAGTCGCCGCCCTCGTCCACCTCGGGGACCAGGAGTTCACCGCTCTCCAGCGGGAAGTGCACCCGGACGTACTCGTCGCCGACCCGGGTGGAGGGGTAGCCGCGCAGGGTCTCGCTGAAGAGGGTGATCCGGGTCATGCCCGGGGAGAGCGGGGTCACCCGGACGACATCGGCCAGGACGTAGGCGGGCGGGGCGGGGGCGGCGCCGGAGTCGGTGGCGGCGGTCATGCGCGGGCCTTCTCACTGATCTGCGCGAGGACACCGTCGAGCGCGTCCAGGCTGTCGGTGCCCCACTCGAAGGAGGACACGACGGATGCCGGGATGTTGCGGAAGACCATGCCGTTCTTGACGGCGGGCAGGTTCTTCCACACGGCGTTCTTGTTCAGCTTCTCGACGAAGTCCCCGATGGGGTACGCGTAGATGAGGATGTCGGCGTTGGAGAGCTTGCCGATCTGTTCGAGCGACAGCCACTCGCTGACGGCCCCCTCCTTGCCCTTGTGCTCGCCCTCGGTGAACGGGCGGAACTTCGCGCCCACCGCGTCCCACGAGGGGACGTAGAAGTGTCCGGCCGGGTAGGTGCCCCAGGTCGACTGGTCCTGACCGTGGGCGAAGACGGCGATCCTGTTCTTCGCCAGGACGTCGGCGTACTTCGTCTTCAGCTCGGTGGCGCGCTTGTCGAACGCGGCGGCCTGCTTCTTGATCTCGTCGGACTTGCCGATGGCCGCCCCGATCATCAGGGTCCGGTCCTTCCAGGCACCCACCCCGGCGGCGTCGAGCTGGACGACGGGGGCGATGCCCTTCAGGCGCTCCAGCTCGCCCTTCCGGAGGAACCGCGTCTCGGCGAAGATGAGGTCGGGGTTCTGCTGGGCGACGGCTTCGATGTTGAGCTCGTAGTAGAGCCCGATCGTCGGGGTGCCCTTGAGCGCCTCGTGATACCGCTTGGGCCGCAGGTCCTCGTCGTTGTCGTCGAAGCCCTCGACGACACCGACCGGCTTGACCCCGAGGTCGACCAGGGTGGCGGGCGAGTAGAAGTCGACGGAGACGATCCGCTTCGGCTCGGCGGGGACCTCGACCTTGCCCGCGATATCGGTGACGGTACGGGTGGCGGAGCCCTTGGCCGATGCCGCTCCGTCGGTGCCCGCGGAGCAGGAGCTCGCGCCCAGCACGGCGGCGACGCTCATGGCGATCACCGCGAGCAGCCGTCGCTTCGGCGGCCGGGAAGCGGAATGAGGGCGGCGTGTCATCGGACTCCTTCGGGGAACCCTCCCGTTTCAGCCGGAGCATGGCCGGAACAGGTTGGTTAGGGCAGGCTTACCTAAGCAAGCTACCTCAGACCTCATGAGGGTATGACGACACCCTGTTCCGGTTTCACGACACGGCGCCCCTCAGAGCGTCGACTCGGGGATGCCGTTCACCGAACGGAAGTACGCGGCGGGCGTGTACCCCGTGACCTGCCGGAAGAGATCGATGAACGTACTGGGGTTGGCATAGCCGAGCCGCCGCGAGACGGCCACCACCGGCTTGCCCGCCGCGATGTCGATGAGCGCCGACCGGACACGGACGAGAATGCGCCACTGCGTCAGACTCACCCCGGTGTCCCGCTGGAACCAGCGCATCAGCGTCCGGCCGCTGAGACCGAGCATCCGCGCCCACTCCTCGGTCGTCCGGTCGTCCGCCGGATCGGCGATGATCCGCTCCGCGATGGTCCGCAGCTCGGGCGTCCGGGGCAGCGGGATGTCGAGCGAGGCGGCCTGGACGGGCCGGATCAGATCCACCCCGACCTGCTGGAGGCGCAGCCGCGCGGCGTCGGGCATCTCCTGCGTCTGATTGTGGAGCAGCAGTTCCCGCAGCAGCCGGCTCATCGGAATGCCCACCACGGCGGCCCAGTCGACGCCCACACGGTCCGGGCTGAGGAAGGTGGCGTACGTGACGGCGCCCGCGCTCGCCCGGACCCGGTGCGGCATCCCGGCCGGCAGCCAGATCCCGAGGCCGGGCGGGACGAGCCACAGACGCCCGGCGGCCTCCACGGTGACATTGCCCGTGGTGGACCAGAGCAGTTCGTGCTCCTGGTGCGCCGCCTCGGCCCATTCGGTGGGCTCGGGGGTATGGAAGGTGCCGGTGGTCAGCAGCCACTGCTCGCCGACCTTGCGTCCCTCGGTCGGCACGGAGGCCGCCCACGCGTCGCCCTCCAGCGCCGTGGCGCCCCAGAGCCGCACGGCGGAGCCCTCGGGAGCGGAACCATCATGTCGCTTTACCGTCATACCTTGTCACCATACCTGCTTATGACAACCGCTCCGCCCTTCCCCGAGCGGGGCGGTGACCACCCGCGCCGAGCGCGGCGACCACCCACGTCGAACGGCGTGCGGCAGCCGTATTTCGGCAGCGAAAAAGCCTCCGCCCCGCGAGTGAACTCGCGGGGCGGAGGCTTACATGGGGTGGTGGAGATGGCGGGAATCGAACCCGCGTCCAACGGTGCAGAACCAGGGCTTCTCCGAGTGCAGTTCGCTACGCTTTTCTCGGCCCCGGAGGTCACACGAACAAGCCTCCGACAGGCCCAGTCACTGTTTGATTTCCTTCTCAGCCCCGTGACCGGGCCGAGAAGTTTAGATCCCTAGTTGATGCCAGGATCCGGGTCGGGATCACCCCCGGGCTGACACTCCGCAGAGTCTTCGCTAGCTGCTAATTAGGCAGCGAGGGCGAAGGCGGAGGAATCGCGCTTGGAATTGGCGATTATTGTTTGCGACATATGGTTTACGAGATCATTGCCGCTTCCTCGACTCGCTTCCCCTGCTTCGACATCCGCTGTCGAAACCGATCATCCCCATGTTGATTTTTCAAACGTGCACCCGCTGTGAGGTGCACGGCCCATCGTACGTGACCAACGCCGGGCGATGCCAGCGTATTCCTGCTCAGGCGCTCCGCTGACGCCTGCGAGCCGCCGCGATCGCACGGTTCGTCTCCCTCGTGTCCTGCTTCTCGCGCAGTGTCTGGCGCTTGTCGAACTCCTTCTTGCCCTTCGCCAGCGCGATCTCGACCTTCACCCGGCCGTCCTTGAAGTACAGCGCGAGCGGCACGATGGTGTGGCCCGTCTCCTGCGACTTCGACTCCAGCTTGTCGATCTCGGCGCGGTGGAGCAGCAGCTTCCGCTTGCGCTTGGCCGCGTGGTTGGTCCAGGTGCCCTGCACGTACTCGGGCACATGGATGTTGTGCAGCCACGCCTCGTGGCCGTCGATCTGGACGAACCCGTCCACCAGCGAGGCCCGGCCCATCCGCAGGGACTTGACCTCGGTGCCCATGAGGACGAGCCCGCACTCATAGGTGTCGAGGATGTGGTAGTCGTGCCGCGCCTTCTTGTTCTGCGCGATCATCTTGCGCCCGGTGTCTTTTTCCTTGGCCATAGTGCGGTCATTTTCGCACTACGACCCACCCCCGAGGCCACTCAATACTGTCTCGGCCCGTTCCTGGGCACGGGCGTCGACCACGAGGTCGGGTGTGATGCCCGTGCCGTCGACGCTGCGCCCGGCCGGGGTGCGGTAGTGCCCGACGGTCAGCTCGGCCACGGAACCGCCCGGAAGCTTGCTGGGCATCTGCACGGAACCCTTGCCGAAGGTGGGCGATCCGACGGTCACGGCGCGGCCCCGGTCCTGGAGGGCACCGGTCAGCAGCTCCGCCGCGCTCATCGTGCCGCCGTCGACGAGGACCACCACGGGCCGGTCCGTGTCGCCGCCGGACTCGGCGTACAGGGCGCGCTGTTCACCGTGCACGTCGTAGGTGGCGACCAGGCCGCCGTCCAGGAAGGCGGAGGCCGCGACGGCGGCCTCGGTGACCAGGCCGCCCGAGTTGGCGCGCAGGTCCAGCAGGATGCCGGCGTCGCCCGGTGCCGCGCGCACCGCGTCGCGGACCTCGGTCCCGGCCCCCTTGGTGAAGGCGGCGACCTTGACCAGGACCGCCGCGGAGGGCTCGTCGCCCAGCCGCCGGACGGTGACCGCCTCCGTGGTGAGCCGGGCCCGGCCCAGGGTCTCGGTCCAGGAGCGCCCGCCCCGTTCGAGCCCGAGAACCACGGTGCTGCCCTCGGCCGCTCCCGTACCGTCGCCGCGCAGCAGGGCGACGACCTCGGCGACGGGGCGCCGGTCGACCCGGCCGCCGTCGACCGTGCGCAGCAGGTCCCCCGCGCGGATGCCGGCGCGGTCCGCGGGGCCACCGCTCTCCACCCGGGCCACGGCGACACGGCCGCCGGAGGTGCGCCTGGCGGAGAGGCCGATGCCGGTGTAGGAGCCGTCGAGGGCCTGCTCGAACTCCTCGTACTCCCGCTCGTCGTAGACCGCGCCCCACCGGTCACCGCTGCGGCTGACGACCTCCTCGGCCGCCTCCGTGCCGGACTTCCCGTCGGCCTCGGCCTCGGCGGCGGCGTCCTCGATCTCGGCCCGGTCGACGGGGGCCACGGTGGAGGCGATGGCGCGGGCCTGGATGTCTCCTCCCGACTCCGCCTCGTGGGGCAGTGAACCGGTGGCCGCCGCCGTGGCGAGGACGCACCCGAAGACCAATGTCAGGGCCGCCCCGCGGCAGAGACCGCGGGGCCCGAAGCGGTGCGTGGGGCCCGACATGCGGACGAGTCTAGGACAAGCCCCCTGTGGCGCACGGTCGATCGACCGTGCGCCACAGGGGGCGCATGTCACACCTTGAGGTACTTGCGGAGCGCGAAGAGCGCGGCCACGGCGGGCATCAGAAGCCCGATCGCGAGGACGAGCGGCAGCTTGGTGAGGACCGCGTCCCAGCCGATGAAGTCGATCAGGTTCAGCTTGTCCTTGAGCGCCAGTCCGCCGTCGATCAGGAAGTACCGGCCGCCGAGCAGCATGGCGCAGGCGAGCAGGCCCCCGATCAGGCCGGCGACGGCCGCCTCCATGATGAACGGCATCTGGATGTAGAAGCCGGAAGCGCCCACGAGCCGCATGATGCCCGTCTCACGTCTGCGGCTGAACGCCGAGACCCGGACGGTGTTCACGATCAGGATCAGCGCGATGACCAGCATCAGCACCATCACGTATATCGCGACGACGTTCATACCGTTCATCAGCCCGAAGAGGTTGTCCAGGATGCTTCGCTGGTCCTGGACGGACTGCACCCCGTCGCGCCCCGCGAAGGCGGTGGCGACGACCTTGTACTTCTTCGGGTCGTCGAGCTTGACCCGGAACGACTCCTGCATCTGGTCGGGCGTGATGTTGCCCGCCATCGGCGAGTCGCCGAACTGCTCCTGGTAGTGCTTGTACGCCTCGTCGACCGTCTCGAAGCTGACCTTCTCGACGGCGTCCATCTCTTCGAGATCGGCCTTGATCTCCTTCTTCTGCTGCGGAGTGACGGCACCCTTGGCGCACTTGGGTACGTCCTTGGCGTCGCTCTTGTTGCAGAGGAAGATCGAGACGTTGACCTTGTCGTACCAGTAGTCCTTCATCGTGCTGACCTGCTCGCGCATGAGCAGCGCGCCGCCGAACAGGGCGAGCGAGAGGGCGACGGAGACCACGACCGCGAAGGTCATCGTGAGGTTGCGACGAAGACCGACGCCGATCTCCGACAGGACGAACTGGGCGCGCATGGCGTCCTTTCAGTACTCGATGCTCGAAATGCACGAAAGGCCGGAGCCCCTCGGTCAGTGCTGGTAGCCGTACACGCCGCGTGCCTGGTCGCGTACGAGACGGCCCTGTTCGAGCTCGATGACGCGCTTGCGCATCTGGTCGACGATGTTCTGGTCGTGGGTCGCCATGATCACGGTGGTGCCGGTCCGGTTGATCCGGTCCAGCAGCTTCATGATGCCGACGGACGTCTGCGGGTCGAGGTTGCCGGTCGGCTCGTCCGCGATCAGCAGCATGGGGCGGTTGACGAAGGCACGGGCGATGGCCACGCGCTGCTGCTCACCACCGGAGAGCTCACCGGGCATCCGGTCCTCCTTGCCGCCGAGGCCGACGAGGTCGAGGACCTGGGGCACCGCCTTGCGGATCTCGCCGCGCGGCTTGCCGATGACCTCCTGCGCGAAGGCCACGTTCTCGGCGACGGTCTTGTTGGGCAGGAGACGGAAGTCCTGGAAGACCGTGCCCAGCTGGCGGCGCATCTGCGGCACCTTCCAGTTGGACAGCCTCGCGAGGTCCTTGCCGAGCACATGGACCATGCCCGTGCTGGCGCGCTCCTCGCGCAGGATCAGCCGCATGAAGGTCGACTTGCCGGAGCCGGAGGAGCCCACCAGGAAGACGAACTCACCCTTCTCGATGTCGAGCGAGACATCGCGCAGAGCCGGGCGGGTCTGCTTCGGGTAGGTCTTGGAGACGTTGTCGAATCGGATCACGGATGCACCACGGTCGGCCGGGAGTAGGTGAGCGTGACCATACGCGAACCGGGCTCACGCGTGCAGGCGGCGTCCGGCAATGGGTGATTTGTGGCAGAACCTCGGTCGGAACGAAACGGGTCGTGCCGGACCTTGTCCGGCGGGCCGCGCCGAATTCCGCGCGAGCTGGCACAGTGGTGGGGGGAACGGTTGCGTTTCCGGAAGCGTTGTGCGGAGAGAAAGCAGGAGCGGCTCCGCCGCGCGGGAGGAGGAAAGCGCATGACCTATGACCGACTGGTGTGCGCGAACTGCGCGGCACCCGTGGCCGAGGGGCGCTGCCGGGTGTGCCGCGCCGTGCGGCAGCAGTTGCAGGAGCAGCAGGACCAGGGTCCGCTGGCCGGACTGAACCCGGCGATGCTGATCGCGCTGATGGTGATCCTGGTGGCCGCGCTGGCCCTGCTGGCGCACCAGGCCGTCTGACCCGTCACCCGGTCTCCGCTGTCCGCAGCGGCCCGCGGGCGCCGATACGCCCGTGTACGGGCCGCGGAGCGGTCGGATACGCGAAAGGGCCCGGGAAGGCCGTAGCGGCCTCCCGGGCCCTTCTCCGTGCGTGTACGGGCCCTTAGGCGACCGTACGACCGCCGCCGACCAGACGCGGCAGCATACGGAAGCCGATGCCACCGGCGATCATCGTCGCGGCGCCGACCAGCAGGAACGTGGTCTCGGCCGCACCGGTCTCGGCGAGCTCGTCCTTGCCCTTGCCCTGCTCGACCGGCTGGTTGCCGACGCTGTCGGTGTCGGTGTTGTCGGCGCACTCGGCACCGTCGAGGTCCACCGTGCAGGTACCGGCACCGTCGCCGCCGCCGGACGTCGAACCGGAGGTGCCGCCGCCGGAGGTCGAACCGCCGTTGTCGCCGCCGCCGTCCGTGGTGCCACCGTTGTTGCCGGAGCCACCGTTGTTGCCGGAACCGCCGTTGTTGCCGGAACCGCCGTTGTTGCCCGAGCCACCGTTGTTGCCCGAGCCACCGTTGTTGCCGGAACCGCCGTTGTTGCCAGAACCGCCGTCAGCGCCACCATCGGCACCGCCGTCAGCACCGCCATCAGCGCCACCGTCAGCACCGCCATCGGCACCGCCATCGGCGCCACCATCGGCACCGCCGTCAGCACCGCCATCAGCGCCACCGTCAGCACCGCCGTCAGCACCGCCGTCAGCGCCACCATCGGCGCCACCATCGGCGCCACCATCGGCACCGCCGTCAGCGCCACCATCGGCACCGCCGTCAGCGGCGCCACCGTCGGCACCGGCGTCAGCACCGCCCGCCGGGTTCTCACCGGACGTCCCGCCCTGGTCAGCACCGCCCGCCGGGTTCTCGCCGTTCGTCACCCCGGCCTTGGCACTGACGCCGTCCTCACCGTCAACACCGATCTCGATGCCGATGCCGACAGCCTGTGCCGCGCCGGCCGCGGTCAGCGAGGCACCCGCGGCAATAACCGCACCAGCGGCTATCCGCGCGACGCGGATGCGCGTCTTCTTGGTCATCTGTTGCTACCCCCAGTAGCCGATCTCGTCAGTGGAGCAGCCATATATGCGGGGCCACGGCCCTGCGGGGTTCGCTCTCGGCGGGGCCACGTCATGTCGTGGTCCATCCCGCCCGCCCCCCGGTTCACACCCGTCCCAGACATACGCATGCTGCTCTAGCACCCTGGCCAGAGTTAAGGATTACGTCAAGGCCGTTCCGTGCAATACGCTCCGTTATGGGGCTTCTTGACGGCTATTCGGAATCACGACTGTGACGCATTGGGCACGACTCCCCCGCAACTCCCCGCCGGTCCACGCAACCGGCGCCAGAACGCGGTCGAGCCCGGACAGTCACCTGTCCGGGCTCGACCGACGTACGGCCGGGGTTACTTCTCCTGCTGCTTGCGCCAGCGGATGCCGGCCTCCAGGAAGCCGTCGATCTCCCCGTTGAAGACCGCTTCCGGGTTGCCGATCTCGAACTCCGTACGGAGGTCCTTGACCATCTGGTAGGGGTGCAGGACGTACGAACGCATCTGGTTGCCCCAGGAGTTGCCGCCGTCGCCCTTGAGGGCGTCCATCTTCGCCTGGTCCTCCTGGCGGCGGCGCTCAAGGAGCTTCGCCTGGAGGACGTTCATCGCGGAGGCCTTGTTCTGGATCTGCGAGCGCTCGTTCTGGCAGGAGACGACGATGCCGGTCGGCAGGTGGGTCAGGCGCACCGCGGAGTCCGTGGTGTTGACGCCCTGGCCGCCGGGGCCGGAGGAGCGGTACACATCGACGCGCAGCTCGGACTCGTCGATCTCGATGTGGTCGGTCTGCTCGACGACGGGAAGCACCTCGACGCCCGCGAAGGACGTCTGGCGGCGGCCCTGGTTGTCGAAGGGCGAGATCCGGACCAGGCGGTGGGTGCCCTGCTCGACGGAGAGCGTGCCGTAGGCGTACGGCACCTGCACGGCGAAGGTGGTCGACTTGATGCCGGCCTCTTCCGCGTACGACGTCTCGTAGACCTCGGTCTTGTAGCCGTGCCGCTCGGCCCAGCGGATGTACATGCGCTGGAGCTTCTCGGCGAAGTCGGCGGCGTCCACGCCCCCCGCCTCGGCCCGGATGTTGACGAGGGCCTCACGGGCGTCGTACTCGCCGGAGAGGAGCGTGCGGACTTCCATCTCGTCCAGCGCCTTGCGGACCGACTCCAGCTCGGTCTCGGCCTCGGCGAGGGCATCGGCGTCGCCCTCGTCCTCGGCGAGCTCGAAGAGGACTTCGAGGTCGTCGATGCGGCCGCGCAGGGCCTCGGCCTTGCGGACCTCGGCCTGGAGGTGCGAAAGCTTGCTGGTGATCTTCTGCGCCGCCTCCGGGTCGTCCCAGAGGGACGGCGCCGCCGCCTGCTCCTCGAGCGCGGCGATGTCCGCCCTCAGCGCATCCAGGTCCAGGACGGCCTCGATCGACCCCATGGTCGAGGAGAGGGACTTCAGCTCTTCGGAAATATCGACGACTGCCACGGGTCCAGCGTAACGGCTGGGCGGGTGAAGCTTGCCCTCGCCCGGAACCGGATCGGTCCCGGGCGGCTTCCTGGGCCGGTTCCGGGCGCCCTTCGGCCCCGGCCCGCGGCCCTCAGGGGGAGGCGGGAGCCGAGTTCCCCGAGTCCTGCGGGGTCGCGTCCGCGTCCTCGCCACCGGTCGCCAGCCAGCCGCCCACCGCGGCGGCGGCGCACAGGAGAACCGCCGCGGCACCCAGGGTGATGCGGCGCTTACGGACCGCCGCGGACTTGTTGCGGGCCGAGCCGGGTCGGGGGCGGCCGGGGGAGCGGGGGGCGCGGGCGGTGCCCAGGGGGCCGCCGGCCAGCTCGTCGGGGGCCGGGACGCGCATGCTCGTGTGGGTGTCGCGGTTGGAGTCCGGCGCGGAGCCGGGGACCAGCGGAACGGCGCCGCGGCGGCGGGGCTCCTCGGCCGGGGTGTACTGCTGCTCGTCGTACGCCGGGGGCTGCGGTTCGGCCTCGCCGGCGTCCGGCTCGTCCACGTCGAGCGGGGGTATCCCGGACAGCAGGGGAAGCAGCTCGCGCAGCCGCAGCGCCAGTTCCGAGGCGCGCAGCCGGGAGGCCGGGGCCTTGGCCAGGCACTGGACCAGGAGCTGCCAGAGCTCCTCGGGGATACCGGGGAGCGGGACGACGGTCTCGGTGACATGGCGGCGCAGGACCGCACCGGGGTGGCCGCCGCCGAAGGGCGTGAACCCGGCGAGCAGCTCGTACAGCACCGTCGCGAGCGCGTAGATGTCCACGGCGGCGCGCGGCGGGAGGCCCTCGACGATCTCGGGGGCCAGATAGTCCGGGGTTCCGATGATCTTGGTGGACTTGGTGCGGCCCGGGGTGTCGATCAGCTTCGCGACGCCGAAGTCGGTGAGCAGCGCGGGGTGCGAGCCGCCGGGGCCGAGCGGCCCCTCCATGTCGAGCAGGATGTTCTCCGGCTTGACGTCGCGGTGCACCACCCCGGCGGCGTGCGCGGCGGCGAGCCCGTCGGCGACGTCCGCGATGATCGCCACGGCGGCCTCGGGGGCGAGGCGGCGCTCGCGGTCCAGGCGGGTGCGCAGATCCGTTCCGCGTACGAGCGTCATGACCAGGGCCAGGTCGTTGCCGTCCACGACGAGGTCGCGGACGGAGACCACCTGGGGGTGGTCGAGTCCGAGCAGGGCGGTGCGCTCCTGCACGAAGCGGCCCACGAGCTCCTGGTCGGACGCGAGGTCCTCGCGGAGCAGCTTGATGGCGACGGGGCCCTCGGGCCCCTCGCCGAGCCACACCGTGCCGGCGCTGCCGCGCCCCAGGATCTGGTGGGCGGTGTACCGGCTGCCGATATTCCGTGCCAAGACTGCTCCCTCAGCGGCTGGCTCTGGACCCCCGGTCGACAAAGTTACGCGGCGTTCGGGGTGTCACGTGCCCTGGATGGCGCCAACCTTCACTTCTCCGGACCAAATAGGCCCGGAGAAGTCGACAAAGGTACAGAGTTGGCCGTTCAGACTCCGCTGCTGTTGCCGCTGTCGCCGAGTTCCGAGACCCAGCCGCTCACGGTGCTGATCGCGTCGCCGATCGCTTCCCAGTAGCCCTTGCCCTGGGCGACCCAGTCCTGGAGCGGCGTCAGCTCCCAGATGAGCCAGCCCGCGATGACCAGCAGCACCACGGTGAACAGGCAGCCCTTGAGGCAGCCGAGGCCCGGGATGCGCATCGGGTTGGCACTGCGCTGCCTCGGCTGGCGCGGGGCCGGCTGCTGGGGCGGCGCCTGGGGCTGCTGCTGCTGTGGGGGCGCGTACTGCTGTCGCTGAGGCTGCTGGGGCGGCTGAGGCTGCTGGTAGCGCTGGGGGTGCTGCTGCGGCGGGTACTGCTGGTGCTGAGGCCGCTGCTGGTGCTGCTGCGGCGGCTGCTGCCTCTGCGGTGGCTGCTGGGGCGGCTGCTGGCGCTGGGGCCGGCGGCGCAGCGGGTCCTGGCTCGGGTCGAGGTACTGGACCTGCGTCTGCTCGTTGCGGTCCCGGGCGGCCTGGAGCTGCGACTGCCAGGGGTGCGGGCCGTCGGGCTGCGGAGGGCCGTCGGGGCGCTGCGGAACGGGCGGCAGAACGGCGGTCGGGTCGGCCTGGCCGCCCGCACCCTGGCCGTATCCGCCCTGGCCGGGGGTCTGGCCCGGGGTCTGCTGCATGACGCTGGTCGGCGCCGCGGGGTCGTACGAGCCCGCATTGCCCGGCAGCATCTGGGTGGGGTCGGCCGCCCCCGGGGTCTCCGGGACCGCGGCGGGCGCCGGGTCGGGAGCCAGCAGGGCGCCCACGCCGTCGGCGGCGGCGATCTGGGCCGAGTTCGCGTGCACGCCGATGCCCGCGGCGACGGTACGCAGCCCGCGGGCGAGGTTCTCGGCGCTGGGCCGCCGGCCGGGGTCCTTGCTCAGGCAGCGCTCTATGACCGTCCACAGGGGCGCGGGGACGGTGCTGGGGCGGCGGGGCTCCTCGCTGAGGTGCCGGTGCAGGACTTCGAGAGCGGTGCCCCCGGCGAACGGCGGGCGTCCGGTCACCAGCTCGTACAGCAGGATGCCCGCGCCGTAGATGTCCACCGCGGAGGTCTGCGGGCGGCCCTCGGCGGACTCGGGCGCGACATAGGCGGGGGTGCCGACGAACTCGTGGGTCCGGGTCAGCCCCGGGGAGTCGGCGAGGCGCGCGATGCCGAAGTCGGTGAGCATCGGGTGCATCTGGCCGTCGCGCTCGTCGAGCAGCACGTTGGCGGGCTTGAGGTCGCGGTGGACGACACCGTCCGCGTGGCTGGCGGCGAGCGCGTCCGCGATCTGGGCGGTGAGCAGGGCGGCGGCGACCGGGGTCAGCGGGCCGTTCTCGCGCAGGTAGCGGTGCAGGTCGGGACCGTCGATCAGGTCCATCACCAGGGCGAGGAGATCGCCCTCGACGACCAGGTCCCGGGTGCGCACGATGTTCTCGTGGGTGAGCCGCAGCAGCACGGAGCGCTCCCGCAGGAACCGCATCACGACATCGGCGTCGTTGGCGAGCTCCTCCTTGAGGACCTTGATCGCCACAGTCTCGCCGGGTTCGCCGGCGACGGCCGCCTCGGCGCCCGCGGTCTCCCGCTGGCGGGCTCGCCAGACGGTGCCCGTGGCGCCGCGTCCGAGCGGCTCCTCGAGCAGGTACTTGCTGCCTACCGGCCGCACGTCATGCGCTCCCTGCTGATCGTGGTGCTTGCGGTCCCCCGGGCCCGCCCGGATGTTCCGGCCCACTCTAGTGCCGCTGAACGGGCCACCGGTCGGTCGTCTTCCGGTCTTGTTCCGCCATGTCGCGACGGACGCCGGGGCGGGTGTCACGCGGGATTCCCACCGTGTCCGGAGGAAGACGCACACACCGGACAGAAGGTTGCCGACGGTTGCCGAACAACCGTTCTCCGCCTTCGCCCGATGCGAGGCGGACGATGCCCCCGAACGGCTCGAACCAGACCCAAGCAGGCGTTTTTACGACCACACTCGGCCATTCAAGATCATTTGAAGGTGGCCCCCGGGCGTGTTGTCAGTGGCAGGTGCGAGGATGCCTTCCAGCACGGAACCCTGGGGTCGGGAACCTCGCGGTCCGTGACGACCTGAACCGGACGACGCGTCCGTGCCGGGTGGGGGGACATCACAGGGCGTTTCCCCTGCCGGGCACCCCGCGCAGAAGGGACCGCTGACGGCGATGCAGATCCGGCTGACCGTCCTCGCGCCGCGCAGCGGCCAGACCCCGGCACGCGCCTGCGACGTGCTCGTCACCGCCCCCGCCGGGACGGCGCTCGCCGCCGTCGCCTCCGGCCTGGCCGCGGCCGTCTCGGGGCCCGAGGGCTCCCTGGGCGGTGGAGCGGTGGTGCTGTTCGCCGGACGCGAGCGGCTCGACGCGCAGCGCATCGCCCTCGGCGATCCGCCCCTCGTGGACGGCGCGGTGCTCTCCCTCCAGGTGCCCGGCGAGGACGAGGCGGCGGACGCCACCGTTCCGGCGCAGCTGCATGTGGTCGCCGGGCCCGACGCGGGCGGCGTCCATCTGCTGCACGGCGGGCAGATCCTGATCGGCCGCTCCGCCGACGCCGACGTCCCGCTCGACGACCCGGACGTGTCCCGGCTGCACTGCACGGTGACGGTCTCCGAGGACGGCCGGGTCGCGGTCGCCGACCCCGGTTCGACGAACGGCACCTCACTGGACGGTACGGAGGTCCGCGAGCGCCCCGTTCCGCTGCTTCCCGGCGCGTTGCTGCGGCTCGGCGAATCGACGCTCCGGCTCACCGCGGGCTCCCGCACCGCCGCTCTGCCGACCGCACCGGACGGCGAGGGACATCTGCGGGTGACCCGGGCGGAGTCCGCCGCGCCGGAGACCGGCTCCGCCGTCGGGGCCGGCGGTTTCACGGGCGGCCACGGCGAGGAGGACCCGGACGGCTCCGGGCACGCGTACGGCCGGGCCCCCTCCCAGGGGGACCCCGGGAGCGCGGGGCACGACACCCACTGGCCGGACCCGGAGCGGGAGGGCGCGGAGGGACCGGACGGGCCCCGGCGGCAGCACTCCACGCACGCCCGCGGCGCCCGGTACGAAGAGAGCGAGGCGCCCCGGCGCGGCGGCATAGGCGCCTGGGCACGGCGGCTCACGGGCGGCAGGGGCGAACCGGCGCAGGAGCCGGGCGCGGGCGGCGCGGACCGGCGGGCGGCGGCCCCGGATGCCGTGCGCCCCTCGTACGGCTCGCACTCCGCGTCCCCCTCCTCCCCGTCCGCCTCCTTCCCGGGCTCGTCCTCCCCTTCTCCCTCTTCCTCCTTCGGCGTGCCCTCCGCCCCCGAGGGGACCTGGCCGGACCCGGCGGCCGTGCTGCTGACCGCGCTCGGGCCCGGCCCCCGTCTGTGGGAGCGCTCCGCCTCGCATCCGGAAGCGCTGGTGGTGCGGCTGGGGACGACCGACCGGGCCGAGCTGCCCGCCGTTCCGGTGACCGTGGGGCTGCGGGAGGCCGGTTCGCTCGGCCTGGCCGGGCCGCGCGCCCGGCTGCTGGGGCTGGCCCGCTCGACGGTGGCGCAGCTCGCCGCGCTGCACTCCCCGTTCGACCTGGAGATCGTGCTGATCAGCACGGACCGGGGCCGCTCGGCGGAGGAGCGGCGGCGGGACTGGGCCTGGCTGGGGTGGCTGCCGCATCTGCGCCCCGCACACGGCCAGGACTGCCGGCTCCTTCTCGCGTACGACCGTGAGCAGGCCATGGCCCGTACGGCGGAGCTGGTCCGCCGGCTGGACGAGGGCCCGCTCGGCCCCGGCTGGCCCAGCGTGGACCGGTCCGCGGTCGCCGATGCCGCCCGCGCCCATACGGGGCCGCACACGGTGGTGATCGTCGACGGCGACCCCGGTTCCTCGGCGCTGCGCGAGACCACGGCCCGGCTGGCCGGCGCGGGGGCGGCGGCCGGGATCCATCTGATCGCTCTGGCCGAGACCCCGGCCGCGTCACCCACCTCACCCGTCGCCGCGACCTACGAGGCCGCGTGCCAGGCCTCGATCGCCTTCCGCGAGTGCGGGGCGGTCGCCATGCTGAGCGGTGATGTGGCGACGGCACTGCGGTTGCTGCGCACCGCGGGCGGGCAGGCCGCGGGCCATGGCACCGTCGCCACGGTGGACGCGGTGTCGGCCGCCTGGGCCGAGCGGTTCGGGCGGGCCCTGGCGCCGCTGCGCGACGAGGGCTCGGCCGCGCTGCCGGGCCGGCCGACGGCCGCGGCGCTGCCGCCCTCCGCCCGCTTGCTGGACGAGCTGGGCCTGGCCCGCGCCACCCCGGCGTCGCTGATGGCGCGCTGGGCCTCCACGGCGGAGGACCAGCCGGGCGCCACGGTCCGGCCCGCCGCCGCGCAGGCCCCGCCCAGGTCGGACCTGGAGACCCCCGGCTCGGGCCGCACCCTCAGCACGGGCCCCCGCGTGGGCGCCCAGCGCACGGGCTCCGACCCGTACCACCGCCCCCAGGAACGGGACTCCGGACGCACCCCGTACCCCGCCGCGGACACCCGGGACTCCGGACGCACCCCGTACCCCACCGCGGACACCCGGGACTCCGGACGCACCCCGTATCCCCCCGCGGACACCCGGGACTCCGGACGCACCCCGTATCCCGGCAGCGCGTCGGACCACACCCCGTACTTCGGCACCGCGGGCCGGGGATCGGAACGCACCCCCCACCCCGGTGCCGCCGTGCCCCGGACCGCGTCCCGGGCCGCCCCACAGGCGGCGTCGGGTGCCGCCGTCCACGCCGGGCGTCCGGTGCTGGTGCTCGGGGCCGGGCCCCGGGGACCCCTCAGCGTCGATCTCGCCGACGAAGGACCGCACCTCCTGATCGAGGGACCGGCGGGCAGCGGGCGCACCGAGCTGCTGCGCGCCGTCGCCGCCTCCCTCGCCTCCGCCGCCCGGCCCGACCGGCTCGGCATTCTGCTGGTCGACGGGGCGGCGGGTGAGCACGGCGAGCGTGGCGAAGGCCTGCGCCCCTGCACGGAACTGCCGCATGTCTTCACGCACTTGATGGCCTCCGACCCGGTCCGGATGCGCGGGTTCGCGCAGGCGCTGGGCGGCGAGCTGAAGCGGCGGGCGGAACTGCTCGGCACCCTGGACTTCGCCGAGTGGCACGCCCAGCACGAGGTCTCCCAGCGGCTCGTCGGCCAGCGTCCGGCGAGCGCCGCCGAGCAGCGCGGCGACCTGGACTCCCCGGCCAGCGGCACCCTGCGGCTGCGGCCCGCCGCCGCGCGGGCCATGGACCCGGGGCCCTCCCCGCTGCCCCGGCTGGTCGTCCTGGCCGACGACTTCGACGCCCTGGTCGCCCCGGCGCTCGGCAGCCCCGGCCGGCCGGCCGCGGGTTCCGTCGTACGGGCGCTGGAGGCCGTCGCCAGGGACGGCGGACGGCTCGGCGTCCATCTGGTCGCCACCTCCGCCCGCCCGGACCGCACCGAGGACACGGAGCTGGCCCGCGGGGCCCGGCTGCGGATCGTGCTGGACGCGCCCGTGCTGCCGCCCTCTCCGGACGAACCGGCGCCGGGGCGCGGCAGGTTGGGCCATCCGGACGGCCGGGTGACCCCGTTCCAGGGGGGCCGGGTCACCGGCCGCATTCCCCGTACGGCGACCCTGCGCCCCACCGTCGTACCGCTGGAGTGGGACCGGATGGGTGATCCGCCCACCCGCCGCCCCGTCCGCGAACTGGGCAACGGGCCCACGGACTTGGCTCTGCTCGCCAGCGCACTGGAGCGGGCGGCCCGTTCGGTGAACGCTGAACGACTCCCTCCGCTCGTCCCGTTCCCTTCCTGAGGATCAGGCGGAAACGTCCCTTCTCCTGCACTGATGTGACGTCACGAGCCCACAACGATAAGGAGGTTGAGCCCCCGGGCGGTATTGCGGCCCCCGTGTGCCCGGCGTAGGACTGAAGGCACGGACGACGTGGCCCGCGCACAGAGACGTGGCCGGGCACGTAGGAAAGAGACGGGGCAGGAATGCGCACAACCCTTCGGATACGTAGGGCCGCACTGGTGTTCACCGCGGTAGGCGCTCTCGCGCTGACCGGCTGCGGAGACGACAGCGGCGGAAAGGACAAGGCAGGTGACGGCTCCGGGAAGGGCAAGGAGAGCCCGTCGAGCGTCACGCTGCCGAAGCTGAACGGCGAGAAGATCTCGGTCGCCGCGGTCTGGACCGGACCGGAGCAGGCCAACTTCACCAAGGTGCTGGACGAGTTCGAGAAGCGTACGGGCGCGACGGTGACCTTCGTCCCGGCGCAGGACCCGATCGTGAACTTCCTCGGTACGAAGATCGCGGGGGGCCAGCCGCCGGACGTCGCGATGATCCCGCAGGTCGGAGCGGTCCAGCAGGCCGTGGCGAAGAAGTGGGCCAAGCCGGTGGGCGCCGAGGCCAAGGCCCAGCTCTCCAAGAACTACGCGAAGGTCTGGCAGGACCTCGGCGCGGTGGACGGCACCCAGTACGGCGTCTACTTCAAGGCCGCCAACAAGTCCCTGATCTGGTACAACACCAAGGCGTTCGAGAACGCGGGCGCGAGCGAGCCGAAGTCCTGGAAGGACTTCCTGGCCACCGCGGAGACCGTTTCCGCCTCCGGTGTCACCCCCGTCTCGGTGGGCGGCGCGGACGGCTGGACCCTCACCGACTGGTTCGAGAACGTCTACCTCTCCCAGGCGGGCCCGGAGAAGTACGACCAGCTCGCCAAGCACGAGATCAAGTGGACGGACCCGTCCGTGAAGGACGCGCTCACCACGCTGGCCGAGCTCTTCGGCAAGCCGAACCTGATCGCGGGCGGCGCCGACGGCGCCCTCCAGACCGAGTTCCCGGCCTCCGTCACCCAGACGTTCACCGGTGGCGACCAGCCCAAGGGCGCCATGGTCTTCGAGGGCGACTTCGTCTCCATCAACATCGCGCAGACCAAGGCCGAGGTCGGTAAGGACGCCAAGGTGTTCCCGTTCCCGGCGGTCGGCGCGGACTCCCCCGTGGTGACCGGCGGCGACGCGGCCGTGGCCCTGAAGGACAGCAAGGGCGCGCAGGCGCTGCTGACCTGGCTGGCCTCGACGGACGCGGCGCGGATCTGGGCCGAGGCGGGCGGGTTCATCTCCCCGAACAAGGGCCTGGACGCCGCCGCGTACCCCAACGAGGTGCAGCGCAAGATGGCCGAGGCACTGATCGCGGCCGGTGACGACGTCCGCTTCGACATGTCCGACCAGGCCCCGCAGTCGTTCGGCGGGACGCCCGGGAAGGGCGAGTGGAAGATCCTCCAGGACTTCCTGAAGAACCCGAAGGACATCGCGGGGACCCAGGCGAAACTGGAGTCCGACGCGGCCAAGGCGTACAAGAGCTGACGCGGTGACCACAGCCACCGCGGGGGGCGCCGGAGCGGCGCCCCCCGCCGACAAGAGTCCGAACACCTCCCCCCACAAACCGCGCCGGAGCGTGACCGGTACCCGCAGGCTCCTGGCCGCGGCGTTCCTGCTCCCCGCGCTGGTGCTGCTCGGCGCGCTGGTGGTCTATCCCATCGTGTACTCCGTCTACCGGTCGTTCTTCGACCAGGCGGGCACCGGGTTCGCCGGTATCGACAACTACAAGGCGCTGTTCTCGGACGGCACCATCCGCACCGCGGTGAAGAACAACGCGATCTGGGTCGTGCTCGCCCCCACCGTCTCCACCGCCCTGGGTCTGATCTTCGCGGTGCTGACCGAGCGGATCCGCTGGGGCACGGCGTTCAAGCTGATCGTCTTCATGCCGATGGCGATCTCGATGCTGGCCGCGGGCATCATCTTCCGGCTGGTCTACGACCAGGCCCCGGAGCGCGGTGTCGCCAACGCCGTCTGGGTCGGCGTGCACGACACGTTCAACGAGTCGGCCGGCTTCCCCAAGGCGCATCCACTGCCCGTGCATCCGCTCAAGGCGGGTGACGCCGGGTCCTTCGTCACCAAGCAGACCGTACGGGCGGGCGATCCGGTGCTGCTGCCGCTGGTGGGCGTGGCCCCCGCGAAGATGCCCGGCGACGCGAAGCCCGCGAAGACCCCCGCGGCCTCCGGCGGGCAGATCACCGGAACCGCCTGGCTGGACTTCACCCGGGGCGGCGGCGGCAAGCCCAATGTCGTCGACCCCGAGGAGCTCGGCCTCAAGGGCATCAAGGTCGAGGCGGTCAAGGACGGCAAGGTGATCGCCTCCGCGACCGCCGGGGCGGACGGCGTGTTCACGCTGCCCGCGTCGGCCGACGGAGCCCAGCTCCGGCTCCCGGCCGACAACTTCAGGGAGCCGTACAACGGCGTCGACTGGCTCGGCCCGTCCCTGGTGACGCCCGGGATCATCGGCAGCTACGTATGGATGTGGGCCGGATTCGCCATGGTGCTGATCGCCGCGGGCCTGGCCGGGCTGCCGCGCGAACTCCTCGAAGCGGCCCGCGTGGACGGCGCCAACGAGTGGCAGGTGTTCCGCCGGATCACGGTCCCGATGCTCGCACCGGTCCTCGCGGTGGTGCTCGTCACGCTGATGATCAACGTCCTGAAGGTCTTCGACCTGGTCTTCATCATCGCGCCGGGCTCCTCCCAGGACGACGCGAACGTACTGGCGCTCCAGCTGTACCGGTCCTCGTTCGGCACGGACGCGGACCTGGGCATCGGCAGCGCCATCGCGGTGCTGCTGTTGCTGCTGGTCATCCCGGTGATGCTGTTCAACATCCGCCGGATACGGAAGGAGGGGCGCCGATGAACGGTCCGGCCGACCTGACACCGCCCCCCGGCCGGGGGTACGGGGGCTGTCCCCCGGACGAACACAGCAACATCCGCCGGACACGGAAGGAGGGGCGCCGATGAACGGGGCATCCACGGCCACGAAGAAGAAGCGGTCCCTCGGCGCGCGGCTGGCGACGCGGGCGGGCGGCGGCGTCATGCGGGTCTTCCTGCTGCTGGTCGCCCTGTTCTGGCTGATGCCGACGATCGGCCTGCTGCTCTCCTCGCTGCGCGGGGCGGACGACATCGCGGCGACCGGCTGGTGGAAGATCTTCACCGCGCCGTCCGAGCTGACCTTCGACAACTACCAGCGCCTGCTGGACAATTCGACGATCACCGACTCCCTGTTCAGCACGGTGATGATCACCGTGCCGTCCACCGTCCTGGTGGTGGTGATCGGCTCGCTCGCCGGATACGCCTTCGCCTGGATGGACTTCCCCGGCCGCGACTGGTGGTTCCTGCTGGTCGTCGGGCTGCTGGTGGTGCCCGTACAGGTCGCCCTGATCCCGGTGTCCGAGCTCTTCGGCACCATCGGGATCTTCGAGACGACCTTCGGCGTGATCCTGTTCCACACGGCCTTCGGCCTGCCGTTCGCGATCTTCCTCCTGCGCAACTTCTTCGCGGAGATCCCCCGCGAACTCCTGGAGGCGGCACGGCTCGACGGGGCGGGTGAGATCCGGCTCTTCACCCGGGTCGTGATGCCGCTGGGCGGTCCGGCGATCGCCTCGCTCGGGATCTTCCAGTTCCTGTGGGTGTGGAACGACATGCTGGTCGCGCTGATCTTCGCGGACTCCGATTCGCCGCCGATCACCGTCGCACTCCAGCAGCAGGTACGCCAGTTCGGCAACAACATCGATGTACTGGCGCCCGGCGCCTTCGTGTCGATGGTGATCCCGCTGGCCGTGTTCTTCGCCTTCCAGCGGCAGTTCGTCTCCGGCGTCATGGCGGGCGCCGTCAAGTAGCTCCGCACGCACGGCCGTACGTCAACCAGGAGCGGCCCGGTTCCCCGGAACCGGGCCGCTTCTCCGTGTTCTTTCCCCCGAATGCCACGTACGGCGTAACCCGGTCACTCCACCGGCCGTTTGCGGGCCACCCGCAGCCCGCGAACGACCCCTGGATGTGTAGTGCCCCGGTTCAGTGTCATCGTGCCCGCGTACCGGGTCCAGGCGTATCTGCACGAGTGCCTGGATTCCGTGCTGAGCCAGTCCTTCAAGGACTACGAGATCATCGTGGTCGACGACTGCTCGCCGGACAGCTGCGGCCCGATCGCCGACGAGTACGCCGGGCGGGACCACCGGGTCACCGCGCTCCATCTGCCCCGCAACATCGGACTGGGCCCCGCCCGCAACGCCGGCATCGCCCGCGCGAGCGGCGACTACCTGCTCTTCCTGGACGGCGACGACACCCTCGTACCGGAGTCCCTGCAGGCCGTCGCCGACCGGATCGACGCGACCGGCGGGCCCGATGTGCTGGTCTACGACTACGCGCGGGTGTACTGGTCGGGCGAGCGGGTGCGCAACGCGTACGCCGCCCCGCTCGACGAGAGCGGCCCCGCGTCCTTCCGGCTCACCGACCGGCCCGAGCTGCTCAAGGTCCTGATGGTGGTCTGGAACAAGGCGTACCGCCGCGAGTTCGTCGAGGCCGAGGGCTTCACCTTTCCGCCCGGCTACTACGAGGACACCCCCTGGACCTATCCGGTCCTGATGGCCGCCGGATCGATCGCCGTCCTGGACCGGGTCTGCGTCTCCTACCGGCAGCGCCGCCGCGGCAACATCCTCTCCACCACCAGCGAGAAGCACTTCGACGTCTTCGACCAGTACGACCGGGTCTTCGCGTTCATCGACGCCCGTCCCGAACTCGCCCCCTGGCGACCGGTGCTGTACCGGCGGATGCTCGACCACTTCTCCACCCTGTTCACCTCGCCCGGCAGGCTGCCGCGCCGCAGCCGCGCCGCGTTCTTCCGCCGCGCCCACGCGCACTGCGGCCGCTACCGCACCCCCGGCGCCCGTGTCCCGCGCCGCGCCCGGCTGCGGCACGGCCTGTTCCGCCTGGGCGCGCACCGCACCTACCGGACCCTGTGGAAGGCTCAGCTGCTGCGCGGCAGGGCGCGGCAGGGCGCGGCGGCCGTGTTCCGGGCGGTGCGCGGGGCCGTGCTCCAGCTGCACTACCGCGTCCAGCTGCGGCTGCCGGTCCGGCCCCTGGACGCGGTGTTCGCCGCCTACTGGCACCGCGGCTACGCCTGCAATCCGGCGGCCGTCGAGGCGAAGGCCCGCGAGCTGGTGCCGGGGCTGCGGACCGCGTGGATCTGCCGTCCCTCCGACGCCCACACCGTGCCGGCCGCCACCCGCCGGCTCGCCCCGGGCACCTTCGGCTACTGGACGGCGCTGGCGCGCTCCAAGTACCTGGTGAACAACGTCAACTTCGACCGGCGGCTCGTGAAGCGGCGCGGCCAGATCCTGGTGCAGACCCACCACGGGACCCCGCTGAAGACCATGGGCACCGATCTCCTGGACCGTCCGGCGGCCTCCCGTGACACGGACTTCGTGCAGCTGCTGCGCAACATCGACAAGTGGGACTTCTCCCTGTCGTCGAACCCGCACTCCACCCTGGTGTGGGAGCGGACCTATCCGTCCGCGTACACAACCCTGGAGTACGGCTATCCGCGCAACGACGTCTACCACCGCACCTCCGCCGCCCAGGTGGCCCGGCTGCGCGAGTCGCTGTCCATCCCCGCGGGCAGCACGGCGCTGCTGTACGCCCCGACGCACCGCGACTACCGGCGCACCGAGCAGAGCGCCCTCGATCTGGAGCGGTTCCTGAAGGTCCTCGGCCCGCGCTTCGTGATCCTGGCCCGCTCGCACTATCTGTACGGTCCCGCCCCGGCGGGCAGCCGTACGCCGCATCCGCGGATCATCGACGTCAGCGCCCATCCGTCGCTCGAAACGCTCGCCCTGGCCTCGGACGCGCTGATCACGGACTACTCGTCGCTGATGTTCGACTACGCCAACCTGGACCGTCCCATCGTCGTGCACCTCGACAACAGCGAGGCGTACGAGGCGGCCCGCGGCACCTACTTCGACCTGGCGGCCTTCCCGCCCGGCATCGTCGCGCGCGGTCAGGACGAGCTGTTCGGCGTCTTCGCCGCGGACCACTGGCGCGGTGCCCGCTCCGCGCGGCTGCGGGCGGCGTTCCGGGCGAGGTTCTGTCCGTACGACGACGGGTACGCCGCCGAGCGGGTGGTGCGCCGGGTCTTCCTGGGCGAGAGCGGGGGGCTGCCGCTGCCGGTACCGGTCAAGGAGCGGCGGCCCACACGCCCGGCCGTGCCCGCGCAGGAGTCGGCCCGGCAGTACCTCAGCGGCTGACCGGGAAGCCCGCCGTCCGGACCTCCCGGCCCCCGCCGGGCCCCACCCCCGCCGGGGGCCCCACCCCCGCCCGGCCGCCGCTCACCGCGCGACGGCCCGGCCGCGCGGGCCTCACCGCTCCAGGAACGCGAACAGTTCCTCCCAGCGCCGGAGGATCTCCGTCTCGGAGAACCGCTGCACATTGACCCGCGCCCGGTTCCCCATCGCGTCCCGCAGCCGGGGGTTCCCGGTCAGCCGCAGCAGCCGGTCGGCGAGTTCGCCGCTGTCCCCGGCGGGGGCGAGCAGCCCGTCCTCCCCGTCCTTGACGATCTCGCGCACCCCGGGCGCGCAGTCGAACGCGGCACACGGCACCGCGCTCGCCATGGCCTCCAGCAGTGCCAGCGGGAAGCCCTCGCCGCGCGAGGACTGCACGAACACGGAGGCGTCGGCGAGAGCGCCCTCCACATCGTCCGTACGGCCCATCCAGTGCACGGAACCGTCCAGTCCCAGCGCGGAGCACCGCGCCCTCAGCTCCGCCTCGTCCTCGCCCGCGCCGTAGATCCGCAGCCGCCAGCCGGGGCGTTGCGGGGCGACCAGCGCCCAGGTGTCCAGGAGCATGTCGATGCCCTTCTGGTCACAGAGCCTGCCGATGCTCGCCACGGTCCGTTCGCTGCGCGGTGAGGGCACTTCGGGCAGCCGGGCCAGGGCGTTGGGCATGAATCCGACGTTGTTCATGCCGTCGCCCGCCCAGATGTCGGCGTCCTCCTCGGTGAGGACGAGCCAGTGGTCGAGGTCGCTGTAGTGGTTCTTGATCCAGCGGTAGCGGTGGCTCGCGCGGGAGTAGTCGTAGGACTCGTGGCTCATCCCGATCACCCGCATCCCGGCGGTGTCGGCCTCACCGACCCATTCCATCGCCCACACCTGGGTGACGATCACCACGGCGCCGGGCCGCGCGGCGCGGAAGAGCTCCGAGAGCCGCCGCACCGCCTGCCGCTTCCGGGCCGCCCGCACCGCCTCCCGGCGCCGGGAGGGGATCCGGAAGCGGTCCCGGACGCCCTCGGGCGCCCAGGGGGTCGGCGGATGGGCCGGGTACAGGGCGGTGACGGGGTGGCCGGGCGGGTCGGGCAGGGCCATCGTCAGGTCGGAGGCGTGGATGCCGATGGCGTGCACCCGGTGGCCCTGCCGGGTCAGGAGCCGGGCCGTCTGGTGCATCCAGCCGGTGACTCCGCCGAGTTCGTCGGTGCTGTTGGAGACGATGAAGACATCGCGGTTCATCGGCCGGCCTCCCGGTGGCGGACGGTGTGCCGGGCGAACACGGTGCCGACGACCTGCCGGGCCGCGTCGCCCCGGTCGTATCCGCCGAACTCGGCGGCGAAGGCGGCGCGGGCCGGGCCGAATTCCGTGTCGGCCTCCTTCAGTTCCGCGAGCGCGGCGAACAGTTCCTCCTCCGTCCCGGCCACCGGACCCGGCGCCTTCTTCTTCAGGTCGAAGTAGCCGCCCCGGGTGGCCGTGTACGTATCGAGGTCGGGGGCGAACAGGACGATGGGCCGGTCGAGCAGCGCGAAGTCGAACATGATCGACGAGTAGTCGGTGATCAGTACGTCGGCGAGCGTGAGGAGTTCGCCGACGTCGTGATGGTGCGAGACGTCCAGGACGGTGCCGGGCGGGCAGGCGGGCAGCTTCGCCTCCTCCAGGTAGTGGGCGCGCACGAGCAGCGTGTACGCGTCGCCGAAGCGCTCGGCGAACCGCGCGATGTCCAGGGGCAGACGGCGCTTGCGGTACTTCCCGGGGCCGCCCCGGAAGGTGGGCGCGTACAGGACGGTCCTGCGGTGGTCGGGCAGTCCGAGGGCCTCGGCGAGCGGCCCGCGCGGCAGCCGGCCCTCCGCCTCGTCGCGCGCCCGTTCCGCGAACAGGACGTCGTTGCGCGGGTAGCCGGTCCGCAGCAGCCGCTCCTCGGGGAGCCGGTAGGCGTGGGCGAGGGTGCGCACATCGTGCTCGGAGCGGACGAGGAAGTGGTCGAAGCGGTGCACGGCCTCCTGGAGCCGGTGGCGCTGCGGGGCGTTCTGCATCCGCACCCGGGTCTCGTCGAAGCCCATGCGCTTGTACGCGGACCCGTGCCAGGTCTGGAGGTACGTGGTGCGGGCGGGCTTGCGCAGGTGCTGCGGGAAGCCCTGGTTGTCGACCCAGTACTCCGCGCGGGCCAGCGCCCACAGATACCGCCACGACCAGCGGCGCACGAGCCGCGCGTCACCGGGGAAACCCGTCGGGGAGTTCTCGTACGACCAGACGGGGCGCAGCCGCAGCCCCTGCCGGCGGATCTCCTCGTACACGGCGCGCGGGCTGTCGCCGTAGCACTTGCCCATGTGGCTCTCGAAGACGACGGAGCCCCTGCGCATCGGGAGACGGCAGAACCAGGTGTTGTAGACGGGGGCCTTGAACCCCCGGGAGCGGTAGCGTTCCAGCCGGGTGCGCAGGGCGCGCCGCAGGAGCCTGGCCCGGCGGGCGGGGCGGAAGTGGGTGGCGTAGTGGACCAGGCGCCGCGTCACCCGGGCGGGGCGTCGGTGGGCCAGGAGCCGGAGCGCCAGATGGTCCTTGACCGTGACATAGGGCTGCCAGGTCTCCCCGGCGAGCGGGCCCAGCCGGGGGCGGGCGCGGAACCGGAGCGGGCCGTCCCCACCCGCCCCGCCCTCCGTGAGGTCCCACGGCGCGAAGAGATCGCTGACGGACCGGGTACCGCCCGCCTCCACGGTCATCCGGGCGTCCCACACGGTGTCGCGCCGGCCGACCGGCCGCAGGACCCGGGTGAGGTCGGCCCGGGTCCGCCAGGCGATCCCGGTGGGCCCGCGCCGCAGTTCGTCCACCGGGAGGGTGAAGGCGCGGGTGCCGCCCCGGACCCGGAACTCCAGCCGGGCGGTGAGGGGCCGCGCGGGATCGGGGCCGGTGTGCGAGGGCAGGACGAGGTGCCCTTCGAGCAGCAGCCGGCCCGCGTCACCGGTGCAGCGGGTGAGCCGGTTCATCAGCCGGATCTCGCCGAACTCCCGGTACTGGTGCCCCAGTTCGCTGACGTCGACCCGGGTGGGCTCCTGTCCGTCCGCGCCCGGGATCTCCCAGTGCACCCGTCCGTCCTCACTCGCGGCGAGCGGGGCCGTGACGGTGCCGGGTCTGCTCAGCGCGTACGCCGCCGCCAGGAGCCCGTCCGCGTCGCCGCGCGCCAGCAGATGGACGGCGACCCGTTCGAGGGGCGGCAGGTCCGGGGGGACCGGGCCGCCGAGCGCGCGGGCGGCGGCCTCGGCGGCCGATGCCCGCTCGGCGGCCGGCAACCGCGGGAACGTCCGGACCAGCGGCACCAGATGGTCCCGTGCGAAGGCCCCCTCCCGCTCGGACCGCAGCCCGTGCAGGCCCTGCGCCACCAGCGCGTCCGCGGCCCTGCGGTGCGCCTCGGCCAGCGCGGCGATGTCCCGGCCCCGGTCGGGCACCGTGCGTCCGGACACGATCAGCCGGCGGACCAGGGCGATCCGGCCGACCGCGGCGGCGGCCACGGGCCCGAAGAGGATCTCGCTGTGACCGAGGTCCTCCGCGTACCGCAGGCCGTGCCGCTCCACGGCCTCGCGGCGCAGGCAGAACCCGGTCACCAGGGCGTCCCTGACCGCCAGTTCGGGCGCCTCGGTCCAGCGTCCGACGGTGCGCGAGCGCGCGTACAGCTGCTCCTGCCAGGGCGGCTCCTGCTCCTTGCCGCCCTCCGCGGTCACCCGGCTCCAGCGCCCGGCGACCAGATCGGCGCGGGTGCGCTCGCCGGCCTCCCACAGGTTGCGGCAGGCGTGCCGCTGGAGCTGTTCGCCGGTGCCGAGCACCAGGACGTAGCGGCCGGTGGCGGCGTCCAGACCGGCGTTGCGCAGCGCCGCGGTGGAACGTGCCTCCGGACCGGCGACGATCACCCGGACCCGGCCCGCGGCACCCCCGGCCAGCGCTCGGGCGGTGGCACGGGAGGCGGGGTCGCCCTGCGCGGCGAGGACCACGACGGCCTCTCCGGCGCGCAGGGACTGGCCGAGCACGGACTCCACGGAGGTGCGCAGCGCGGCCTCCCCGCCGCCCTCGGTGACCACACAGCTGAAGTCGCTCACGCGTGCTCCTCCTTGAGCATCAGATCGACGACCCGCGCCGCCGCGGTGCCGTCGTCGAGGTCGCAGAACGCCTCGCGGAACCGGGCGTACGCCCCCCGGTGGGCCGCCGTGGCGGTCTCGGGGTCGCGCAGGGCCGCGACGACACCGGCCGAGGTCGGGATCAGCGGGCCCGGCGCCCGGCTCTCGAAGTCGAAGCAGAAACCGCGCAGGGTGTCGCGGTAGTGCTCCAGGTCGTAGGTGTGGAAGAGCATCGGGCGGCCGGTGCGCGCGAAGTCGAACATCAGTGAGGAGTAGTCGGTGACCAGGCAGTCGCTGATCAGCAGCAGCTCCGCGACGTCCGGGTAGCGCGAGACATCGCGGACGAAGTCGCTCTGCGGGATGCTGCCGCCGACGAGGTAGTGGCGGCGCACCAGCAGGACATGGTCGTCGCCGAGCGCCTCCCGCGCCCGGCGCAGGTCGAGCTGGAGGTCGAGCCCGTACCGGCCGCCCTGCCGGGGGCGGTCCTCGCGCCAGGTGGGCGCGTACAGGATGACGCGCTTGTGGTCGGGGATCGCGAGACCTTCCCGTACGGCGGCGGCCACCTTCGCCCGGTCGGGGGCGTGCAGGAGGTCGTTGCGCGGGTAGCCGCACTCCAGGACCTCGCCGGTGTGGCCGAAGGCGCGGCGCAGGATGGGCGTGGAGAAGCTGTTCGGGGAGATCAGCACGCTCCACTGGGCCGCGCGCGCGGGCATCGACGCCATGTAGGCCGAATCGGCGTTCGGGGTGCCCGCGAGGTCGCGGCCGATCCGCTTGAGCGGGGTGCCGTGCCAGGTCTGGACGACGTACTG
Organism: Streptomyces sp. NPDC001787; assembly: GCF_040297465.1. Taxonomy (NCBI): domain Bacteria; kingdom Bacillati; phylum Actinomycetota; class Actinomycetes; order Kitasatosporales; family Streptomycetaceae; genus Streptomyces; species Streptomyces sp. NPDC001787. The sequence goes on along the minus strand of NZ_JBEOZE010000013.1, from coordinate 41,903 downwards.
GCCCTCGGCCCGCTCGAACCACTCGGGCAGCTGCGTATTGGTGACGATCCAGCGGCTGCGGGCCAGGGCCTCGTGCCACTCGGCGCTGTGCAGGGCCACGGCACGGACCCCGGCGGGTACGGCGGTCTGCTGGTCGCGCACCACCCAGAGGTGTTCGATGCCGGGGTCGCGCCCGGCCAGCTCCTGGTGGATCGCCCGGGGCGAGTCGGAGTACTGGCGCCCGTCGAAGCTGGAGTACAGCACCGTGCGGAGCAGGCCCTCGCCCCCGGCGCGCAGTGCCGCGTACCGCTCGCGCTGGCGCCGCTGCCCGTACGCCCCGCGCTCGGTGACGGGCAGGGCGCTGCCGGACTCCAGGACGAGCCGGTCGTGGAAGCGCCGCTGGAGGGTGAAGCGCCGCCCGCCCGCCTCCCGGTGGAGCGGGAGGTCCGCGTGCAGCGGGGTCCGCAGCCGGAGCGGACGGTACTGCTCCGGGTCGCTCTCCCCCCGTTCGCGCAGGAAGAGGTGCCAGCGCCCCTCCGCGAGCGGCAGTGTGCCGCCCGGCCCCTCGACGGCGGCGGGCGCCAGCACGGCACGGAACGCGGCGGAGGCGGCCTGGGCACCCGTGGCACCGCCGTCCGCGGCGGCGGCGTCCGCCGCCGCACCGGTCACCACCGCGAGGGCGGCCTCCTCGTGGTGGCCGCCGTGCCGCAGGACCAGCTCGTGGGAGCGGCCGGGCGTCACCGGGTACTCGCCCGTGATGACGATCCCCCCGGTCCCGGTCCGGCCGAGCGAGGTGATGACGGGCTGCACGGTGCGGTCGGTGAGCACCAGGTCGCCGGACGGGTTGCCCGCCGCGTACAGCTCACGGCCGCCGGCCAGCGGATACCGTCCCGCCGCGCTGTCCGGCCGGACAGCGACCGTCAGCCTGCGCCCGCCGCCCACGAGCTGAACGCCCCAGGCGTCGTCGCAGCCGCGGAAGGCGCTGAGCGGGATGTCGGCGACGCGGCAGCCCGCGGATCCCCGCAGGGGGAACTCCCGGGTCTCCTTGGTGCGCCACTCCTGGATACGCAGCGCGACCGGCCCGTCGTCCACGAGGACCTTCACCTCCAGCCGCACCGCGCCGCCGGACGCGCTCTGCGCGGTGAGGAGCGCATCGACGCGCTCGGTCCGCAGCTCCAGCTTGTTGCCCGACAGGACGGGGACGATCCGGGTGCGCTCGTCGGTGTGCACGACGGCCGGCGGGGCGGGGTTGCCGAGCAGCCGCATGGGTCCGCGGCGCGGCCGTCCGCCGCCGAGGACGACGGACTCCAGCTTCCATGTGGTGCGGCCACCGCGGCCCGGCCCCCTGGCGGCGAGCCGGCGCGGGTCGACGACGGCCTCGAACCCGGACCGCTCGTAGCGGTGCAGCGAGCGCCCCGACCGGGCCGCGGCCTCGTCCGTGGGCAGGGACCGCACCCGCAGCGGGATCAGCCGTCGCCCCGACCGCAGCCAGCCGGTACCGGCCGACCTGCCCGGCGCGTTGCGGACGTACGCGTACCCGGTGAGGTGCAGCAGCCCGTCCCGCCACACGGCCTCGGTGAGATGGGCGTGCACCGGGAGGTCCGCACCGGCCAGCGCCGTGACGGCCGGCGGCAACGGCCCCTGGACGGCCGGGAACTGGGCGCGGGGCCGCAGCAGCCCCCGGACGTGGAAGGTGTCGCGGTCGGTCTTCTCGTCGGCGAGGAGGGCGAGCAGTTCCACCGTGCGGCGTTCGCGGATGAGCTGCCACTTGACCCGCAGATGGAGCGGCAGCCCGTCCAGGACGGCCGGTTCGACGGTGGCGGCGAAGGCGTTGGCGTGCGCGAGGAAGGCTTCGTGGAACTCGGTGTCGCCCTCGGGGAGCGCTTCGATGAAGAGCCACAGATCGCCGGAGAGAGCGTGCGCGTCGTACTTCCGCTTGGCGTCGGACAGGCCCCGCTCCGCGAGGAAGCGGCTGACGGTGGTCACGGCGGTGACCCGGTCGCGGATGCCCTTGGCCACCGCGCGCCGGCTGGTGATCGAGCCGTCCCGGTCCCGCCAGTGGTAGACGGGCTCCTCGACGACATCGACCGAACGGGCCAGGAAGTGGGCGGGCAGGACGACGGCGATGTCCTCGTACAGCACACCGGTGGGGAAGGCGAAGGCGTGCTCGTCCCAGAAGGACCTGCGGAACACCTTGTTGCAGGCGATCCGGTCGCCGAGCAGGATCCAGTCCCGGGTGACATGGGTGGCCGAACGGGCCTTCTCCATCGGACCGCGGAACATCGGGGACTGTTCGAGCGCCCCGTTCGCGCGCAGTCTGAGGACGTTGCCGGTGGCGAAGTCCGAGCCGGAGCGGCCGAGTTCGGCGGTCAGCCGCTCGTACGCGCCGGGCGGTACGACATCGTCGCTGTCGGCGAACGTCAGGTACTCCGCGTCCGGATGGGCCTCACGGACCCCCGCGTTACGGGCGGCGCCGAGCCCGGCGTTCTCCTGCCGGACGAGCCTGAAGCGCGGGTCGCGGTCGGCGAACTCCCCCGCGATCCGCGCGCTGTTGTCGGTGGAACCGTCGTCGACCATGACGACTTCCAGGTCCGCCATGGTCTGTCCGGCGAGCGAGGTCAGGCAGGCACCGAGATACTCCTCGACGTTGTGGAGGGGGACGACGACGGTGAGACGGGGTGCCATCGCTGTGCACGGTCCTTCCGGTCGGACGACATCAACTGGTCTACGGGGTAACAACCTTCGGCGCCGGGGCCGGTCACCCGATGGGAGCCATTCGAGTGACCGGTGACGCGGGCGAGCCCCGCACCGGGTACGGAACGGGGCTCGTGTCGGCGATTTCGACGGTTCCGGCGATACCGACGGACTCGACGGTCTCGACGGACTCCACGGTCTCTTCGGTCTCTTCGGTCTCGACGGACTTGACGCTTCCCGCGGTGACGCCTGCGGGAATCCGTCAGGTGCCGCCGCTCAGGGTTTGACGGCGATCCGGCCCTCGTCCATGCGCAGCAGCAACAGCCGCTCGCCGGTCTTCTCCAGGAACTCGTCGACGGCCTGCCGCGACCCCTGCCAGTACCCGTAGTCGTCGATCAGCAGCACTCCCCCGCTCACCAGCCGCGAGTAGAGGTGCTCCAGCTCGTGCCTGGTGGAGGCGTACCAGTCGGTGTCGAGACGCAGGATCGAGATCCGCTCCGGCGCGTTCGCCGGGAGGGTGTCCTCGACCCTGCCCCGCACATAGTGGATACGGCTCTTCGGGTACGGGACGGTCGCGAAGCCCGCCATGACGTCCTCCAGCGAGGCCACCGCCCAGATCGGCCGGTCCTTGCCCTGGGCGTCGAGCAGCTCCTGCGCCGACCTGCCGTCGCGCCGCAGGTCCTCCGCCGTGGGCGGGGTCATGCCCTCGTACGTGTCGAAGAGGTACAGCTCGCGCTCGGTCTCGCCGAGCGACAGCAGGGTCTTCGCACAGGCCTGCATGGAACCGCCGCGCCACACACCGCACTCGACGATGTCGCCGGGGATGTCGTGCCGGACGATGTGCCGGGTCGCCAGGATGAGGGCGTTGAGCCGCTCGGGGGACGTCATCGAGTACGGCTTGACCGCACGGATGATGTCCTTCGCCTCGTCGTCGTAGTCCGCCGGGAACTGCGCGACCGCCTTCGGCTTCGGCCTGGGCTTCGCCGCCGCCTCCGCCTTCGGCTCGGGGGCCGGCTCCGTCCGGGCTGCCACGACGGGTTCGGGGGCCGGTTCCGCCGGGGCGGTACGGGCGGCGGGCACCATCACGCGCCTGAGCTGATATCCGGTGAACTGCTGAAGGACGCCGTTGACGGCGTTGCGCCAAGCCATGCCCCCGGACAGTACGCGCGGTTTGCCGCACATGTCATCTTTCGTCAACCTGCCATTGATTCGCCCCTGTTGCCCCATGGTCAGGAACCGGCTTCGGTCCGCGCGGGAACGTCCCCGGGCTCCGTAGGCGCCGGTACGCCTTCGGGGGCCGCGGCCGGGGACTCCCCAAAAGCCCCGGCGGGGACCCCCTCGGGACGGCCGCACCGCTCGCGCCCCTCCAGGGTCCGGGGCAGCGGAACACCGTCGACCCCACCGACCCGGTTCGCCCACCAGACGGCCAGCTCCCGCACGGCGAACATGGTCAGCCGGGGGTAGCGCTGCGGCTTGCGGAAGACGCCGACGGAGTCGCCCCAGTAGGCGGCCTTCCCGTCGATCGCCCGGTAGTCGTGCCAGATGCCCCTGGTCGGCGGGAAGTCCGTGTACGCCTCGCGCAGTTCGAGCCGGGAGTGGGCGGCCAGGGCGCGGAATCCGTCGGGGTAGTAGCGCCAGCAGTCCTGGGCGTCGTGGACGTGTCCGCGCGAGGGGGCGGTGATGAAGGCGTGCCCGCCGGGCTTCAGGACCCGGGCGATCTCCAGCATCGTCGCCCAGAAGAACGGGATGTGCTCGAAGGCCTGCCCGGACAGCACGACATCGGCGCTGTTGGACTTGGCGGGGATGCGGTACGGCCTGGTCATCACGGCGTCGACGTTGGGCCCGTCGAGCACGTCGACCCCGAAGTAGTCGATGTCGTGCCCGGCGAGCAGCCCCTTGTGGGTGCGCTTCTGCCGCCCGGAGACGCGCGAGCCGAGGTCGACGACGCGATGCCTGGTCGACGTGGGCAGATACTCCCCGATGCAGAGTGCCATCTGCTCGTAGGCGGACCGGTGCATGGTCGTTCTCCCAACATTGCGGTGTGCGCGAGCTGTTGAGGACAACGACGGGGCCGGGCAGAGGGATCGCACCGACTGCGGACGCTGCGCCGTTCGAGTGGCGGCGCCCACTCACCGTGCCCGGCTCGGGCGTTCACCGGTGCCATGTGGCCTTCACCCGGTGCGGCTCGGGTTGTTCACCCGATGCGGCTCGGGCCTTCACCCGGTGCGGCTCGGGCCTTCACGTTCCGCTGGGGCCTTCGCCCCGTACCGCTCGGCCTTTCAGCCCGTTCCGAAGAACCGCCGCACCACGCGTTCCGCCGCGTGCCCGTCGTCGTACGGACAGAACCGCTCCCGGAACGCGGTGCGCAGGGCGTCCGTCCGGGGCGAGCACCACTCGCCCGACCGCACCACCTCCAGCAGCTCGTCCTGGGTCGCGGCGACGGCCCCCGGGGTGTCGCCGGGGAGCCCGGAGAGCAGGTCGAAGTACGTTCCGCGCGAGGCCCGGTAGGCCTCCCAGTCGGGGGCGTAGCAGATGAGCGGGCGGTCCAGGCAGGCGTAGTCGAACATCAGGGAGGAGTAGTCGGTGATCAACGCGTCGGCCGCCAGGCAGAGTTCCTCGACGCTCGGGTGGCCCGTGACGTCGATGGCGCGGCCGGACCCTTCGAGCCCGGCCGAACGCCCGTAGAAATAGTGGGCCCGCACCAGCACCACGTACTGGGGCCCCAGTTCACGGGTGAACCGGTCCAGGTCGAGCCGCGGGACGAAGCCCTTGCGGTAGTCGCGGTGGGTCGGGGCGTACAGCAGGGCGGTCTGACCGGGGGCGATGCCGAGGTCCGCGCGCAGCGTCGCGATCCGGTCCCGCGTCGCGGTGAAGAAGACGTCGTTGCGCGGATGGCCGAGGTTGAGGTGCTCGTACGAGGACGGGTAGACCCGGTCCCAGATCTCGGTGGTGTGCGGGTTGGCGGAGAGGCTGAAGTCCCACTGGTCGGCATGGGCGAGGATCCTCTCGAAACTGATGCCGTTGGTCAGGGCCGGGTAGCTCCGCTGGTCCAGGCCCATGGTCTTCAGCGGGGTCCCGTGGTGGGTCTGGAGGTAGCGCTGGCCGGGGCGTTTGGTGAAGCCGCCGGGGAAGCTGGAGTTGTTGATGAGATACGTCGCGGTGGCCATCGCCCGCCAGTAGGCGCGCGAGCCCTCGATGACGTACTCGATGCCCGGCGGGACCCGGTCGCGGTACCGGGAGGAGACCACCCACAGGCCGCGGATGTGCGGGGCGAGTTCGCGGGCCCCGGCGTGGATGGCGGCCGGGTTGCAGGCGACGCCCCGGTTCCAGTAGGCCCCGTACACGGCGAGGTCCGGGTCCAGCGGCCGGTGGAGGTCGGCACGGTAGGCGGCCCCCATGACCCGGGTGCGCAGCGCCTTCCTGCTCCGCACCGACGCCTCCCGCGTCCGGGCGCGGCCGGTCCGGGCGGCCTGCCGGGCCCGGTGGGCGGGGTATCCGCCCGGCAGCCCGGCGGCCCGGAAGAAGGCGGCCCGGTCGCCGGGCCGGATCCGGCCGGGGTCCGCCAGGACGGCCAGCAGATGCGTGGTGCGCAGGGGGTGGACGCGGGGGTCGTCGCCGGTCTCGGCGAGGAGGCGGGCGTAGGCGTCGATGACCGCGAAGTGCGCGCGGCCCGGTGTGGTGGCGAAGGTTCCGGCGCGGCGCAGGCGGTGGCGGACGCAGAGCCGGTCGAGCCGGTCGAGCGTGCCGGAGCCGGCGGCGAGCAGACGCGCGCGGTGGACGGGGACGACGTCCTCGTACGGGCCGTCGGGGAAGTGGAGCCGGTGGGCCGTCCAGAACGCGCGGCGGAAGAGCTGGGCGCCGGGGGCGGGCGCCTCGTCCGGCGGCCGGACCTCCCCCCACCAGTCGACACGGTCGTGGCCGAGGCACAGGACATCCGGCCCGTCCCCGTCCGGCCCGTCCCCGTCCGGCCCGTCCCCGTCCGGCCCGTCCCCGTCCGCCCGTTGCCCGTCCGCCCACTGCCCGTCCGCCCACTGCCCGTCCGCCCGTTGCCCGCCCGCTCGTTGCCCGTCCGCCCGTCGCGCGTCCAGCCGTTCCGCCATCGCCCCCAGCGCGCCCGGCAGCAACAGGTCCTCGGGGTCCAGGAAGAGGAGATACCGCCCCCGCGCCACGGCCGCCCCGGCGTTTCGGGCCGCACCGGTGCCGGTCGCGGAAGCGGACCTCGCACCGGCTCCGGACACCGGGCGTCCGTCCCCCCGGGGTTCGTCCCCGTGGGGACCGTCCCCCTGGTGTCCGTCCTCCCGGTTCCCGTCCGGCGGTGCCAGCACGCGCACCCGGGGATCGCGCCGCGCGTAGTCGGCGGCGATGGCCGCGCCGTCCGCCGAACCGTCATCGACGACGATCAGCTCCCACGCGCACGCCCCCGCATCCGCGACCGTCTGCCCGCACACGGAGTCCAGGGCCGCCCTCAGATATCCCTGGGAACGGTGAACGGCCACGACGACACTGAGCAGCATGGCAGCCGAGCGTAATCGCGCCCGCGCGCATGGCGGTCACCCCATTCACCCGTTCGGGGCAGCGCCGGTGACCCGGTGGTCCCACCCCGGTTGAGGCAGGGCATGAAGCCACTCCTCAGCGTCGTCGTCCCGGTCCACAACGTCGAGGACTTCCTCGGGGCGTGCCTGCGGTCGGTGGCCGGGCAGACCCTCGACGCGATCGAGGTGGTGCTCGTCGATGACGGCTCGACGGACGGCAGCCGCCGGATCGCGGAGGAGTTCGCGGCACGCGACAGCCGCTTCCGCTGCGTCCACCAGCCCAACGCGGGGCTCAGCGCGGCCCGGAACACCGGGATCCGCCACACCACTCCCGGTGTCCCGTACCTGGCGTTCGCCGACAGCGACGACATCGTCGTGCACGACGCGTACGAACGGATGCTGGCCTCCCTGGAGTCGACCGGCTCCGACCTGGTGACCGGCAATGTGTGGCGGCTCGACGAGCGGGGGCGGCAGCAGGCCTGGCAGTACCGCTGGCTGACCGGCACCCACCGCCGTACCCACATCACCCGCGATCCGCGCCTGCTCGCGGACCGGGTCGCCTGGAACAAGGTGTTCCGGCGCTCCTTCTGGGACCGGCACGCCTTCGCCTTCCCGGAGGGGAAGCTCTACGAGGACACCCCGGTGATGATCCCGGCGCACCACCTCGCCCGGTCCGCCGACGTCCTGCACGAGCATGTCTACTACTGGCGGGTGCGGGAGGGATCGATCACCCGGCGGCGTACGGACGTGCAGGGCGTACGGGACCGGATCGCCGCGTGCGAACAGGTCAGCGCGTTCCTGGCGGGACGGGACCCGGCGCAGCGGCGGGCGTACGACACGTCCTGTCTGCGCGACGACTTCGTGTACTTCCTGGACGGGCTGCCGATGGGCGGCACGGCCTACCGCTCGGCGTTCCTGGCGGACGCGGGCGCCTTCCTGGACCGGGCCGGGGACGGTGTCCTGGACGGGCTGCCGGTGGAGCTGCGCATCAAGTGGCGGCTGGTGCGCGAACGCCGGCTGGACGAGCTGCTGGCCGTCCTCGCCTTCGAGCGGACCAACGGCGCGGGAACGTTCGCGGTGGAGGGGCTGCCGGGGCGGCGGCGGGCGGTGTACCCCGGTGTCGACGGGGCGAGCGCCCGGCTGTCGCGTACCGATCTGCCCGCCGTGGCACGGCTGTCGGACGCGTCCTGGGGGGAGGACGGGAAGCTCCGGCTGCGCGGGTACGCGTACATCCGCAACCTCGGGGCGGGGAAGGCCCGGCACTCGCTCAAGGTGGGGATGGTGCGTACGGCCGAAGGCCGACGGCTGCGGACCGTGCCCGTACGGTCCGTCCCGATGCCCGGGGCGACCGTCGACTCGGGGCAGGAGCCGCACTGTTACGACCACTCCGGCTTCGAGATGGTCCTCGACCCGCACCGGCTGCGGCCGGGCAGCTGGCTGGTGGGGATCGTGGTCGCCGGTCATGGCGTGGCCCGCCGCGTGGCCGTCCGCGCCGTGGACGCCGCCGCCGCGCAGCCCCTGGTCCACGACCTGGGCGGGGGACGGCGGGCGGTGCTCGGCTATCTGGGCGGTCGCCTCGTGCTGACCGTGTCGCAGGTGCCCGCGCTGGCCGAGGCTCACGACGGCGACGGAAGCGGAATCGGAAACGGCAGCGGAAGCGGAAGCGGAAGCGGAGGGACCCTTGAGGTGACCGGCCGGCTGTACGGGGCGGCCCGCCCGGCCGCCCTGCTGCTGACCCGTGACGGGGCGGCCGAAGGCGCCGGGGCGGAGTGGACCTGTCCGGTGGTGTGCGGGGACGAAGGGAGCGAGGGGGACGGCGGGGGCGCGGGCCGTGAGGGGGGCGGCGCGGTCTTCTCGGCGCGCGTTCCCCTGGCGGACCTCGCCGCCGTACCGCCCGCCCCGCACCTGGCTCCCGTCGAGGTCGAACCGGAATCCGGTGTGCGCTGGCGGGCCCGGCTGGTCATGGCCGACGGGACACGGGTCCCGCTGGCCGCCGCCCCCGACCTGCCGCCTCCGGCCCTCGCCGACGCGGCGGGCGAGCTGGTGGTGGACGTGAGCGGGCAGCCGTTCGCGGACGGGGCGGAGTGGGCGGAGGACGGCGGGCTGCGCATCACAGGTACGGCGGCGGAGGCGGGAACGGCGGCGGCAGCACCGGCGGGGGCAGGGGCGGAAACCGGCACCGGCGCCGGGACCCATGACTCCCTCACGCTCCGCCACGAGACCCTGCGCGAGACGGTGACCGTGCCCATGGACCGCCGGGCGGGCCGCTTCACCGCGCTGGTCCCCGGCTCGCTCCCGGAGGGCCGGTGGGGCCTGTACCTCCACGGCACCCCGGTCCGCGTCCTGGCCTCCCTCGCCGCCCGCCTCCCCCTCCGGAACGACGAGCGGAATGAGATCCGGAACGAGATCCGGAACGAGATCCGGAACGAGAGCGGGAGCGAGAACCGGCACGAGAGGGTGACCGAGGTGACCGAGGGCACGAACGGGAGCCGGCACCGGAACCGGCACGCCGAGCCGGTGCTCGACCGGCGGCACGGCGACCGGCTGACCGTGTGCATCGGACCGTCCCTCGCCCCCGCCGAGCGGGGCGCGTACCGCCAGCGCCGTCTGCGCACCACGCACTACTGGGACCGGCGCACGCTCCCGCTCCACGACGCCGTCCTCTACGCGGGCGGGGACTCCCCCCGTGCCGTCCACACCGAGCTGGTACGCCGCGGCACCGACACCGAGCACCTCTACGTCACCGGCACCGTCCCCGGGCGCGCCGCACCCGTACCGCCCGCCGCGCGCACGGTTCTCGCGCACAGCGCCGACTGGTACGAGGCGCTGGCGCGGGCCCGGCGGATCGTCACCGACGAACAGCTGCCCGCCTGGTTCGAGCGCCGCCCGGGGCAGACCGTCGTCCAGACCTGGCACGGCACCCCGCTCGGCCGCTTCGGCACCGGCCTGACGGACACCCTGTACGCCGACCACCACGACCTCGCCACCCTGCCGCACCGCTCGTCCCAGTGGTCCGTGCTGGTCTCCCCCAGCCGTTTCGCCACGCCCCTGCTGCGCCGCTCACTGGCGTACGGGGGCGAGGTGCTGGAGGCCGGCTCACCCGCGAACGACCTGCTCTTCTCGCCCGACCGCGACAAGACCGCCGAGCGGGTCAGGCGCGGCCTCGGCATCCCGGACGGACACCGCGTGGTGCTGTACGCGCCGACGTACCGCGACCAGCTGGCCCATGCGCCGGGCGCACTCCCCGCACACTCCCCCGCCCTGTACCGCTGGGACCCGGCGCTGGACACGCACGCCCTGGCGCGGTCGCTCGGCGACGGCCACACGGTGCTGGTCCGCAGGCACCCCCGGGTGACCGGCGGCCTGCCGCAGGGGCCCGCCGTGCGCGACGTCTCCGGGCACCCGGACACCGCCGAGCTGCTGCTGATCGCCGATGTCCTGGTCACCGACTACGCGGGCCTGGTGTTCGACTTCGCGCACACCGGCCGCCCGATGCTCTTCCACACCTACGACCTGGAGCACTACCGCGACACCGTGCGCGGCTTCTGTCTGGACTTCGAGACCAGGGCCCCGGGTCCGCTGCTCGTCACCACGCGGGAGGTCGCCCTGGCGCTGCGGGACACCGGGGCGCTCGCGGCCCGGCACGCGGACGCGTACGAGAGCTTCCGGCGCGACTACTGCGACCTGGACGACGGCGGGGCGGCGGGCCGGGTCGCGGACCGGCTGCTCACCGACGGAGGCTGACGGAGCTGAGGGGCTGACGGGGCACGGCAGCGACGCCCCACGAGGACCCGCGCGGTTCAGGGGCGGGTGCCGATCGGAGGACCGTTCCGATCGGAAAACCATGCCGGTCAGAGGTCCGTGCCGGTCAGGTGTTCCTGAGCGCGGCGACCGCCGACGCGGCCAGATCGTCCAGATACCCCTTGGGCAGATCACCGCGGACCACGGCCAGCCGCCAGTAGAGCGGGCCGACGATCAGGTCCAGGGCACGGCCCGGATCGCTGCCCTCCGGCAGTTCGCCGCGGGCCACCGCCGCCCGGACGACGACCGCGGCGACGCCCTGCTGCGGGTCGAGCAGGGCGGCCTTGATCGCGTCCGAGATCTCCGGATTGCGGGCCGCCTCGACGAGCAGGTCCGGGATCACCTGCGAGGCGACGGGGTGGCGCAGCGCGTACGCGGCCAGTTCGAGCACGGCCCGCACGTCCCCGTGCAGCGAACCGGTGGCCGGGGCCGGCATGCCCTGGGCCGCGACCGCCGAGACCAGGTCCAGAACGAGGTGGAGCTTGGACTTCCAGCGGCGGTAGACGGCGGTCTTGCCGACGCCCGCACGCCGTGCGATGCCCTCGATGGACATCCGGGCGAATCCCGAGGCGGCCAGTTCCTCGAAGACGGCGGCGCGGATCGCGTCGGTCACGTCCTCCCGCAGCACGGCGGCGCCCGCCGGGGCGCGGCGACGGGATCCCCGTTCAGTGGTCATGGCCGAATGATAGTCCGTAACGACGAAACGGTTGCGTTGCGACGTCGGAGCGTCCTACTCTCAGCGTTACGACGATACGGTTCCGTCCCGTCGACCGTGATGTGTCGTCGAACCACTTCCCAGCCCCGCCGTCCGACGTTCCTCCGGACGTTTCACCCCCCTCCGTCGAAAGCGATCGTGGTGAGCCAGACAGCCGCTCCACCGCCCCCGGTGGACACCGCACCCGCACCCGCACCCACCGCACCCACCTCCCCCCAGCCGCCCGTCTACGCCCCGGGAGAACTGGCCGCGCTCGCCGCCCGGCACGGGCTGACCGTCAGCGGGGCCCGGCCGTCGCTGGGCGCGTACATCCGGCAGCTCTGGGGGCGCCGGCACTTCATCACGGCGTTCGCCACCGCCAAGCTGACCGCGCAGTACAGCCAGGCGAAACTCGGTCAGATCTGGCAGATCATGACCCCGCTGCTGAACGCGACGGTCTACTACTTCATCTTCGGCGTCCTGATGAACACGAAGCACGGCGTCGCCGACTTCGTCCCGTTCCTGGTCACCGGCGTCTTCATCTGGACCTTCACCAGCAGCTCGATCACGGCGGGCACCCGGGCCATCAGCGGCAACATCGGCCTGGTCCGGGCCCTGCACTTCCCGCGTGCCTCGCTGCCCGTGGCGCTGGCCCTGCAACAGCTCCAGCAGCTGCTCTTCTCGATGGGCGCGCTGTTCCTGATCCTGCTCGTCTTCGGCCAGTACCCGCGGCCGTCCTGGCTGCTGGCGGTCCCCGCGCTGATGCTTCAGGCCGTGTTCAACACCGGTGTGTCGATGGCCGTGGCGCGGCTCACCGCCAAGACCCCGGACATCGCGCAGCTGACGCCGTTCGTGCTGCGTACGTGGATGTACTCCTCGGGCGTCATGTGGAGCCTGGACAGCCTGCTCAAGGGCGACCGGGTCCCGCACTTCGTGATGGTGGCGCTGGAGTACAACCCGGCGGCCGTCTACATCGACCTGATGCGCTACGCGCTCATCGACAGTTTCGCCCGGGACCAGCTGCCCCCGCACGTCTGGGCGGTCGCGGCGGGCTGGGCGCTCCTGTGCGGAGTGGCCGGATTCGTGTACTTCTGGCAGGCGGAGGAGCAGTACGGACGTGGCTGAGACACCCGGCGCGACCAGCGCACCCGAAGCACCCGGCGCGGGCCCCGGCCCGGCCGGCGCACCCGGAACCCCCGGCGCGCCCGACAACCGGGTCCCCACCGTCGTCGTCGACGGGGTCCACATCACCTACAAGGTCCACGGGGCCCGTACCGGGCGGGGCAGCGCGACCTCCGCCCTGAGCCGGCTCACCTCGCGCCGGCAGAGCCCCGGCGTCCGCGAGGTGCACGCGGTGAAGGGGGTCAGCTTCGCCGCGTACAAAGGGGAGGCCATCGGCCTGATCGGCTCCAACGGATCGGGGAAGTCGACGCTCCTGAAGGCCATCGCGGGGCTGCTGCCGCCGACCGAGGGCCATGTCCACACCCAGGGGCAGCCGTCGCTGCTCGGCGTGAACGCCGCGTTGATGAGCGATCTGACCGGCGAGCGCAATGTCGTGCTCGGCGGGCTCGCGATGGGCATGACGCGCCGCCAGATCCGCGAGCGCTACGACCGGATCGTGGACTTCTCCGGCATCAACGAGAAGGGCGACTTCATCACCCTGCCGATGCGGACGTACTCCTCGGGCATGGGCGCCCGCCTGCGGTTCTCCATCGCCGCCGCCAAGAGCCACGACGTGCTGCTGATCGACGAGGCGCTGTCCACGGGCGACGCGAGATTCCAGCGCCGCAGCAAGGACCGGATCATGGAGCTGCGCAAGGAGGCCGGCACGGTCTTCCTGGTCAGCCACAGCAACAAGTCGATCACCGAGACCTGCGACCGGGCGCTCTGGCTGGAAGCGGGAACGCTGCGCATGGACGGTCCGGCGAAACAGGTGGTCGCCGCCTACGAGCGGTTCACCAAGAAGAAGTGACCGGGCCCGTACGGCGGTCGGGGACGAGCCGGTACCCGCACTCGTCCCCGACCGCCTACGGCATCGGCCCTACGCGTGCGTACGCAGCAGCGTCCGCATGGTCCGCATCGCCACCGACAGGTTCGCCAGGTCGAACGCGTCCGAGCTCTGGATCTCCTCCAGCGTGGCCCGCGAACGGGTCAGGATCGCCGCGTTCTTCTCCTCCCACGCCCTGAACCGCTCTTCCGGCGTCGAGGTCCCGTTGCCCACGCCCAGCACGTCGGCCGTCAGCGCGGCGTGCGCGGCGTACAGGTCCTCGCGGATGGAGGCGCGGGCCATGGACTGCCAGCGGTCCGCCCGCGGCAGTTCGATGATCCGGTCCATCAGCTGGGTGATCCGCAGCCGGTCGGCGAGGTCGTAGTACACCTCGGCGACGGCCAGCGGGGCCTTGCCCGTCCGGTCCGCGATCGCCACGATGTCCAGCGCCGGGAAGGCGGAGGAGAACCCGGCGACCCGGGTCGCCAGCTCGTCCGGGACCCCCACCGAGGTGAGTTCGTCCAGGATCGACCGGTACCAGTCGAGGTCGGCGCCCATGAGCAGCTTGGGCAGCTCGTTCCAGACCTGCTCGACCCCGTCCCTGAAGAAGGCGATGGTCTCCGCGATCTGGACCGGCTGCGGCCGGTTGCCCAGGAGCCAGCGCGAACCGCGCTCGACCAGCCGGCGCGAGTGGAGCCGGATACGGGTCTGGACATCGGCCGCGACCTTGTTGTCGAGCGACTCCACGGCGTCCCACACCTGCGCCAGGCCGAAGATCTCCCGGGCCGCCGCCTGCGCCCGCACGATTTCCTCGATCGAGGCGCCGGTCTCCTCCCGCAGCCGGTGCAGGAAGGTCGAGCCACCGGTGTTCACGGTGTCGTTGACCAGGACGGTCGTGATGATCTCGCGCCGCAGGGCGTGCCCGTCCACCGCCTCGGGGAAGCGCTCGTGCAGCCGCTCCGGGAAGTACGCGTGCAGGAGCTTCTGCAGATACGGATCGTCCGGCAGGCTGGTGGAGATCAGCTCGTCGGCGGTCGTGATCTTGGTGTACGCGAGCAGGACGGCCAGCTCGGGCTGGCTCAGCCCCTTGCCGCCGTTGAGGAGCTCGCGGATCTGCCGGTCGTTCGGCAGGAACTCCAGCGCCCGGTCCAGGTGTCCGTCGCGGCCCAGCCGGCGCATGAAGCGCTGGTGGGCGTGGAGCAGGGACGGGGACTGGGCGGTGGCGTTGGCGAGCGCGGTGTTCTGCGCGTAGTTGTTGCGCAGCACCAGCCCGCCGACCTCGTCGGTCATCTCGGCGAGCAGCTTGTTGCGCTGCTTGACGGTCATGTCGCCGTCCCGGACCAGACCGTTGAGCAGGATCTTGATGTTCACCTCGTGGTCGGAGGTGTCCACACCGGCGCTGTTGTCGATCGCGTCGGTGTTGATCCGGCCGCCGGTGCGGGCGAACTCGATCCGGCCGAGCTGGGTGGCCCCGAGGTTGCCGCCCTCGCCGACGACCTTGGCGCGCAGGTCCTCGCCATTGACCCGGATCGGGTCGTTGGCCTTGTCGCCGACGTCGGTGTTCGACTCCGACGAGGCCTTGATGTACGTGCCGATGCCGCCGTTCCACACGAGGTCGACGGGGGCCTTGAGGATGGTCTGCATCAGCTCGGCGGGCGTCATCTTGGCGATGCCCGGGTCGATGCCGAGCGCCTCGCGGATGTGCGCGTTGAGCGGGATCGCCTTCGCGGTACGGGGGTGGACGCCGCCGCCCGCGGAGAGCAGGTCCGTGCTGTAGTCGGCCCAGGAGCTGCGCGGCAGGTCGAACAGCCTGCGCCGCTCCGCGTACGAGGTGGCGGCGTCCGGCTTCGGGTCGAGGAAGATGTGCCGGTGGTCGAAGGCCGCGACCAGCCTGATGTGCTCGGAGAGCAGCATGCCGTTGCCGAAGACGTCACCGGACATGTCGCCGACGCCGACGACGGTGAAGTCCTCGGTCTGGGTGTCGTGGCCCAGCTCGCGGAAGTGGCGCTTGACGGACTCCCAGGCACCGCGGGCCGTGATGCCCATGCCCTTGTGGTCGTAGCCGACGGAACCGCCGGAGGCGAAGGCGTCGCCGAGCCAGAAGCCGTAGGCGACGGCGATCTCGTTGGCGATGTCGGAGAAGCTCGCCGTGCCCTTGTCGGCGGCGACGACGAGGTAGGTGTCCGCCTCGTCGTGACGGACGACGTCGACGGGCGGCACGACCTCGCCGGCCACCATGTTGTCGGTGATGTCGAGCAGTGCCGAGATGAACGTCCGGTACGAGGCGATGCCCTCGGCCAGCCAGGCGTCACGGTCGAGCGCCGGGTCGGGGAGCTGCTTGGCGACGAAGCCGCCCTTGGCGCCGACCGGCACGATGACGGTGTTCTTCACCATCTGCGCCTTGACCAGGCCGAGGATCTCCGTACGGAAGTCCTCGCGCCGGTCCGACCAGCGCAGCCCGCCGCGGGCGACCTTGCCGAAGCGCAGGTGGACGCCCTCGACGCGCGGCGAGTACACCCAGATCTCGAACGCCGGACGGGGCGCGGGCAGGTCCGGGATGACCTGCGGGTCGAACTTCATCGAGACGTAGGCGTGCGGCTTGCCGCTCTCCGCCATCTGGAAGAAGTTGGTGCGCAGGGTCGCCTTGATCACGGTGAGGAAGGACCGCAGGATCCGGTCCTCGTCGAGCGAGGCGACCTGGTCCAGGGCCCCTTCGAGTTCTTCGAGGAGCCCGTCGGTCAGCTCCGTACCCGCTCGCTGGCGCTCGGGGGACATCCGGGCCTCGAAGAGGGAGACCAGCAGCCGGGTGGTGTGGACGTTGGTACGGAGAGTGCTCTCCATGTAGTCCTGGCTGAAGGTCGATCCGGCCTGGCGCAGGTACTTCGCGTAGGCGCGCAGCACCATCGCCTGCCGCCAGTTCAGCCCGGCGCCGAGCACGAGGGCGTTGAAGCCGTCGTTCTCGGCCTCGCCCTTCCACACGGCGGCGAAGGCGTCCTGGAACCGGTCGCGGGCGTCGTCCGCGAGATAGCCGCCGTTGCCCGTGGGAACGGGCATCCGCAGCCCGAAGTCATAGATCCAGGCATGCGTGCGGTCGGCGCAGCGCAGCTCGTACGGCCGCTCGTCGACGACCTCGACACCGAGTTGCTGAAGGGCCGGGAGCACGGCGGACAGGGACACCTGCTCGCCGGTCCGGTAGATCTTGAAGCGGCGCTCGCCGGGGCCGGCGCCGACGGGCTCGTACAGGCTGAGGGCGAAGTCCTTCTCGTCCTGCTTGAGCGCTTCGAGGTGGACCAGGTCGGCCACGGCGGCGCGCGGCGAGTGGTCGGCCTTGTAGCCCTCGGGGAACGAGTGCCCGTACTGGCGCAGCAGCTCGGCGGCACGTTCCTCGCCGCATTCGGCGTTCAGCGCCTCCTGGAAGCCGTCGGCCCAGGAGCGGGCCGCCTCGACGAGCCGGCCCTCGATGCGGTCGGCGTCGGCGTCGGTGAGGTGCGGCAGCTCGGTGCCCGGGGGGACCCGGATGACGAAGTGGAGCCGGGAGAGGATCGACTCGGTGTTCCAGGCGGTGAAGTCGACGCTGGTGCCGCCCAGCTCCTCCTTGAGGATGTCGATCAGCCGGAGCCTCACACCGGTGGTGTAGCGGTCGCGCGGCAGGTAGACGATCGCGGAGTAGTAGCGGCCGTACTCGTCCTGGCGCAGGTACAGCCGCAGCCGGCGGCGTTCCTGGAGGTAGAGCACGGACGTGACGACGGAGCGGAGCTGGTCGACGGGCGTCTGGAAGAGCTCGTCGCGCGGGTAGGTCTCCAGGATCTGGAGCAGGTCGCGGCCGTCGTGGCTGTTGTACGTGAAGCCCGCGCCCTCCAGCACCTCGGCGACCTTGCGGCGGATGACGGGCACCCGGCGCACGGACTCGGTGTAGGCGGCGGACGAGAACAGCCCGAGGAAGCGGCGCTCGCCGATGACGTTGCCCTCGGCGTCGAACTTCTTCACCCCGACGTAGTCGAGGTAGCTGGGGCGGTGCACGGTCGCCCGGCTGTTGGCCTTCGTCAGGACGAGGAGCTTGTGCTCACGGGCCTTGGCGCGGGCGTCGGCGGGCAGCCGGTCGAAGGACGGGCTGACGGGGTGCGCCTCGTCCTCGGTGTGCTGCGGGTCGGAGCGCAGGATGCCGAGGCCGGTGCCGGGCACGGCGGCCAGCGCGTCGGAGTCCCTGAGCTCGTACTCGCGGTAGCCGAGGAAGGTGAAGTGGTCGGCGGCCAGCCAGCGCAGCAGCTCGCGGGCCTCGTCGACCTCCTCGTCGGCCAGATCGTCCAGCGGTTCGCCGGGAAGGTCGTCGGCGATCCGCAGGGCGGCGTCACGCATCTTCTCCCAGTCCTCGACGGTCTCCCGTACGTCGGACAGGACACGCAGCAGATCGGCGGTGATCTGCTTCAGGTCGGCGCGGTCGGTCTCGCGGTCGATCTCGACGTGGATCCAGGACTCGACGAGCGCGTCGTGCGGCAGCTCCGCCTTGGCGTCCTTGGCCCCCTTGGCGTTCTTGCGGCCCTGGGGGTTCGTCGCGACACCGCGGCCCTCGGTGAGGACCTCGATGAGCTTGCCGGTGAGGTCACGGCGGACGATGACCTGCGGGTGGATCACGACATGGATGCCGCGGCCCTGGCGGGACAGCTCATTGGTGACGGAGTCGACCAGGAAGGGCATGTCGTCGGTGACGACCTCGACGACGGAGTGGCTGGAGGTCCAGCCGTTCTCCTCGACGGTCGGGGTGTGCACCCGGACGTTCGCCGTGCCCTGGGGGCGGTTCTCGGCCAGCCGGTAGTGGGAGGACGCGGCGCCGAAGACATCGACCGGGTCCCGGCCACTGATGTCCTCCGGAGCGGTGTGGAGGTAGTAGCGCTGGAGATAGGAGAGCAGCATGTCCCTGGCCGGGCGCTCGCCCTGGCCGGCCTCGTCCCCGGTGCCGGCCGCGGCGGCGCGCACCCTGGGGGTACCCCCCGGCCCACCGGCACCACCACCCGGGCTGTTGTCAGCTACCTCGGCGGCCCGTGCGAGCAGCTCGGCCTTGGCTTCGTCCAGCTTGGTCTGCATGTCCTCTGGCTCCTGTCGCGCGCCGTTGCGTGACGTAGGTGAAAAAGACGGCGTAACGCCACGACGCGGGGTATCCGGTCTTGGACGACGCTATGCCGCTATGAGAGATGTCCGGGACCTTATTGGCCATTTTCGGCAGCGGGTCCGGGCCAGGGGCTGTACGGCGGGTCGCGGCCATGGCCCCGACCCGCGGGCATTCCCCGGGGAGATCGCGGATCGCCCGGGTGCGGTGGCACTCCGGGCGCAGGCCGGGGGCTTCGCTGCCCCCGAGGCGTATCGCGCTGATCACGGGACAAGGCTATCTCCCTCGCACCCACAACCGTCATGGGCTGTATGTGTACAAAAGAAGGCCACGAACTTTGACACTCTGGACAGTGCGTCGCGCGCCCTCTTGGCGAACTCCGCACGGCGGGGCAGGCTGGCGGGCCGTACGACAACCGCCCCTTCCGGTCCTCCGACGCCTGGGAGCCCCGCCATGGCACAGAAGATCCTGCTCGTCACCGGTGACGCCGCCGAGTCGCTGGAAGTCCTGTATCCCTACCAGCGGCTGCGCGAGGAGGGGTACGAGGTCGACATCGCGGCCCCCGAGCGCAAGACGCTGCGTTTCGTGGTCCATGACTTCGAGCCGGGCTTCGACACCTACACGGAGAAGCCGGGCTACACCTGGCCGGCCGACCTGGCCTTCTCCGAGGTCGATCCCGGGGCCTACGCCGCTCTGGTGATCCCGGGCGGCCGGGCCCCCGAGTACCTGCGCAACAACGCCGAGCTGCGCAAGATCGTCAGCGCGTTCCTCGACGGCGACCGGCCGGTGGCCCAGATCTGCCACGGCCCGCTCATCACGGCCGCGACGGGCGGCCTCAGCGGCCGCAGGGTCACCGCGTACCCCGCGCTGGAGCCGGACATGCAGACCGCGGGGGCCACGTTCCAGGACGCGGAGGCGGTCGTGGACGGCACGCTCGTCTCGTCCAGGGCGTGGCCGGACCACTCGGCCTGGATGCGTGAGTTCCTGAAGGTGCTCCGCGCGACGTCGGGATCGCCCGACGGCGCGTCCGGCGACTGAGGCAGGCCGGCACGTCCGGCTGCCGAGACCGGGCGACGCGTCACGGCTGAGGCCGGAGGCCGTGGCGGCACGTCGGCGGCTGAGACCGGCCGGAGGCCGTGGTGGAGGCGCCGCGCTGCCGGGAAGGACCCCCGCCCGCGGCGCGGCTTCCACCGCGGCCCGGAAGCCCGCCCCGAGCCCGCCCCCAGCCCGCGCCGAGCCCGCGCGGGCCGCCCGGTCCGGCGCTCCTCTCAGCCCGTGAACACCTCGGCCAGCGCCACGGCCTCCGCCAGGCTGTCGACCACCGGCACTCCCGCCGCCTCCAGGCTGCCCCGGCTGTGCGATCCCCCGGTGTAGAGCACCGCACGCGCGCCGACATGCGCCGCGGCCACGGCGTCGTCAACCGCGTCCCCGATGACGACCGAGTGCTCGGGGGATATCCCGTCCAGCGCCGCGAAGTGCCGCTCCATGTGCTGCGCCTTGCTGCCGCCGGACGGCCCCGTGCGCCCGTCGACGCGGACGAAGCGGCTCTCGATGCCGTACCCCCGCACCACGGGGACCAGCTGCTCGTGCCCGTACATGCTCAGCAGCGACTGGCTGCGGCCCGCGCCCTGCCACTGGGCGAGCAGCTCCTCGACGCCCTCGGTGAGGCCGCAGGCGGGCCGCCGCTCCGCGTAGTGGCGGTGGAAGCTGCCGTCCATCCGCTCCCACTCGGCCCGGGTGGGCGGCCGGCCCAGGAACCGCTCGTAGAAACGGGGTATCGGGACGCAGTACATCTCGCGGTACTGCGCCGACGTGATCGGCTCCAGCTCGACCTCGGCGAACGCGGCGTTCGTCGCGTGGATCACGGCGTGGATGTCGTCGAGCAGCGTGCCGTTCCAGTCCCAGACCAGATGCGAACGGTTCTTCCCCGGTGTCCCCATACGGAAAAACGGTACTCGCCCGGTACGACACTCACGCGATGAGGTGAGGAATCTCCTGGATGCCGAACCACAGCAGCTCATGGTCCTCGGCACCGTCCACGGTGAACTGCGCGTCGTCGTCGCCGAGGTCCGCCGCCCCCAGCGCCGCCGCGGCGGCGGCCACGTCCTTCTCGGCGTCATCGGCGTCCACGTGCACCGCTGCCGCCTTGGCGAGCGCCAGGGCCGAGGCGATCCGCACCTCACCGAGGGACGACCCGTCCAGGCTGTGATCGGGGTCGGCGACGGCGTGCCCGTCCGGTACGTCGACGGCGACGACGACCCGCCGGCGGGTCTCCTCGGGCTTGCCCGCGATCATCCGGAGCGAAGCGGCGGCGGCCCGGTTGAGCGCCGCGTACTCCAGCTCCTCGATGTCGTCGGAGACGTACCACTCACGCAGTCCGGGGGTCACCGCGTAGGCGGTCAGCGGTCCGGGCCCGACCTCGCCCGCCCGGTGCGCCGCTGCGAGACCGGAAAGGGTCAGGGGGACGTACACGCGCATGGCAGGCCGCTTTCGTAGTCGGAAACGCCTTCAGGATACGTGGACGTCCCCTTTCGGGTTCCGGTGAGCGGCCCCGCCCGTCCACCGGTAACAGTGCGTCACCCCCGTCACGGGCCTTGCGGCCCAAGGCATGTGCCACTGATGGGTGAACCCACCGGGTGCGCGGCGCCGCCGCGGGGGCCCTTGCGGTGCTGCCGACCGTCCCCGTAGAAGGACCCCAGCAGAAGTTACTGCCCGGTATTCGTCCGGGCCCGGGTTCACGGGGGCGATGAGCATGAGCACGGACAACAGGCGGCCCACCGGCCGACGCGACCAGCGCAGGCCCGGCCGCGTACCGCCGCAGCGGACCCCGCAACGGCCCCGGCAGCCACCGCGCCCGCACCAGTGGTTCGCGGAGCGGCTGCTCGCGGTCCTCAGCGGCCAGCGCCCGGTGCACTGGATGCTCGGCCACACCATCGGCGAGGCCTACGACCAGCTGGCCGAGCTGGCCCCGGACACCCCGCTGAGGGCCGCCCGGGGCAGCCGCCCGGTCGTACGCCGCTGCTACGGCGCCCAGCCCGCGACCGGCGTCGTCGAGGCGTTCGCGAGCATCGCGGCGGGAGACAGGGTCAGGGCCATGGCCTTCCGCCTGGAACAGGGCACCGACCTCCGCTGGCGCTGCGCGGCGGTGGAACTGGACCGGTCGAGCCGGGCCGTCCACTGAGCACGCGCCACGGCCGCGGGCCGCACACCCCGCACCGGATCCCCGCACCGCGCACGCCGCGCCACCCCCGTACACGGCCGGGGCCGGACACCTTGTGGTGTCCGGCCCCGGTACCGCGCGGAGACGCGGCGCGGGCCGCCGTACGGGCTTCCGTACCGGCGGCCCGGCCCTCCGAGCTACTTCTTGCGCCGACGCCCTCCGGTGCCGCCGCCCTTCTGCGCCTTGCGCCGCTCCGCACGCGTCATGCCGTCCGCCTCGGAGCGCGCGCCGTCACCGTTGGCGAAGTCGCCCTCGACGACGCCGCCCTCCCCGTCCACCGTGGGAGCGGAGAAGTGCAGCCGGTCCGGCCGCTGCGGAGCGTCCAGGCCCTTGGCCCGGATCTCCGGACGGGAGGCCGCCGCGGCGGGCGCGCCCTCCTTGGAGAGCGAGGTCCGCTCGGCACCGTCCTGCACCGGAACCTCCTCGACCTGCTGCTCGACCTGGACCTCCAGGTTGAACAGGTAGCCGACGGACTCCTCCTTGATGCCTTCCATCATGGCGTTGAACATGTCGAAGCCCTCGCGCTGGTACTCCACCAGCGGGTCCTTCTGCGCCATGGCCCGCAGGCCGATGCCCTCCTGGAGGTAGTCCATCTCGTAGAGGTGCTCGCGCCACTTGCGGTCCAGGACGGACAGCACCACGCGCCGCTCCAGCTCCCGCATGATCTCGGAGCCGAGCGTCTTCTCACGCTCCTCGTACTGCTCGTGGATGTCGTCCTTGACGGACTCCGCGATGAACTCCGCCGTGACACCGGCCAGGTCCCCGGCGGCCTCCTCCAGCTCCACGACGGTGACCTTCACCGGGTAGAGCTGCTTGAAGGCGCCCCACAGCCGGTCGAGGTCCCACTCCTCGGCGAAGCCCTCGGCGGTCTCCTGCCGGATGTAGTCGTCGATCGTGTCGTCCATGAAGTGACGGATCTGGTCCTGGAGGTCCTCGCCCTCCAGGACGCGGCGGCGCTCACCGTAGATGACCTCGCGCTGCCGGTTGAGCACCTCGTCGTACTTCAGGACGTTCTTGCGCGTCTCGAAGTTCTGCTGCTCGACCTGCGACTGCGCCGACGCGATGGCCCGCGTGACCATCTTGTTCTCGATCGGCACATCGTCGGGCACATTGGCCATCGACATGACGCGCTCGACCATCTGGGCCTTGAACAGGCGCATCAGGTCGTCGCCCAGCGACAGGTAGAAGCGGGACTCGCCCGGGTCGCCCTGACGGCCGGAACGACCGCGCAGCTGGTTGTCGATCCGGCGCGACTCGTGCCGCTCGGTGCCCAGAACGTAGAGCCCGCCGAGGTCCTTGACCTCTTCGAACTCCGCCTTCACGGCCTGCTCGGCCTTCTCCAGGGCGGCGGGCAGCGCCGCGGCCCACTCCTCGACGTGCTCGACCGGGTCGAGACCGCGCTGGCGCAGCTCGGCCTCGGCGAGGTCGTCCGGGTTGCCGCCGAGCTTGATGTCGGTGCCTCGGCCGGCCATGTTCGTGGCGACGGTGACCGCGCCCTTGCGGCCGGCCTGGGCGACGATCGTCGCCTCCCGGTCGTGCTGCTTGGCGTTGAGGACCTCGTGCTGCACCCCGCGCTTGGAGAGCTGCTGCGAGAGGTACTCGGACTTCTCGACCGAGGTGGTGCCGACCAGGATCGGCTGGCCCTTCTCGTGCTTCTCGGCGATGTCGTCGACGACCGCGGCGAACTTGGCGACCTCGGTGCGGTAGATCAGGTCGGACTGGTCGGCACGGACCATCGGCCGGTTCGTCGGGATCGGCACGACGCCCAGCTTGTAGATCTGGTGGAACTCGGCGGCCTCGGTCATCGCCGTACCGGTCATGCCGGAGAGCTTGCCGTAGAGGCGGAAGAAGTTCTGCAGGGTGATCGTGGCGAGGGTCTGGTTCTCGTCCTTGATGTCCACCCCTTCCTTCGCCTCGATCGCCTGGTGCATGCCCTCGTTGTAGCGGCGGCCGGCGAGGATACGGCCGGTGTGCTCGTCGACGATCATGACTTCGCCGTCGATGACGACGTAGTCCTTGTCCTTCTTGAAGAGTTCCTTGGCCTTGATGGCGTTGTTGAGATACCCGACGAGCGGCGTGTTCACCGACTCGTAGAGGTTCTCGATGCCGAGCCAGTCCTCGACCTTCGCGACACCGGGCTCATGGATGGCGACGGTCCGCTTCTTCTCGTCGACCTCGTAGTCGCCGGTCTCCTCGATCCCCTTCAGCGGGTTGCCCGCCTCGCCCCGGGTGAGGCGCGTGACCAGCTTGGCGAAGTCGCCGTACCACTTGGTGGCCTGGTCGGCGGGGCCGGAGATGATCAGCGGCGTACGGGCCTCGTCGACGAGGATCGAGTCGACCTCGTCGACGATCGCGAAGTTGTGACCGCGCTGGACGAGCTCGTCCTGCGACCAGGCCATGTTGTCGCGGAGGTAGTCGAAGCCGAACTCGTTGTTCGTGCCGTACGTGATGTCGCAGGCGTACTGCTCACGTCGCTGCGCCGGGGTCATGTTGGCGATGATGCAGCCGACCTCCAGGCCCAGGAACTTGTGCACCCGGCCCATCATCTCGGAGTCACGCTCGGCCAGGTAGTCGTTGACCGTGATCAGGTGCACACCCTTGCCGGAGAGCGCGTTGAGATACGCGGGCAGGGTGCCGACGAGGGTCTTGCCCTCACCGGTCTTCATCTCGGCCACGTAACCGAGGTGCAGGGCGGCTCCGCCCATCATCTGAACGTCGTAGTGGCGCTGTCCGAGGACACGCTTGGCGGCCTCACGGACCGTCGCGAAGGCTTCGGGAAGCAGGTCGTCCAGGCTCTCGCCGTCCGCGTACCGTTCCTTGTACTCGTCGGTGAGCGCCCGCAGCTCGGCGTCGGAGAGGTTGACGAAGTCCTCTTCGATGGAGCTGACCTGGTCCGCGATGCGGTGCAGTTTGCGCAGGATCTTGCCTTCGCCTGCACGCATGAGCTTGTTGAAGACGGACACTGAGGCTGGTCTCCTTGCCGGTCGGGCCTGGCACTGGGTCGTGTAATGGACTCTGGCGCGGGCACGGCAGGTGGGCCCCACCGCAACGGCCATCGTAAGCGAGGACCCCACCGCGTCGGGAGGGCTGCTGTCGCGTGGACCTCGCAGCACCCCCACAGAACAACGGCCGGAAGGCACGGAAGGTGCCGGGAAGCCCCAAAAGTGCTCGCGTCGCGCGGGCCGGCTCACCAGAATCGCCGCATGGAGCCGATCACCCTCACCACGGAACGCCTGCTGCTGCGACCCTTCGGGCCCGGGGACACGGACCGGGTGTACGCCGCCTGCCAGGACCCGGACATCCAGCGCTGGACGGTCATCCCCTCCCCCTACCGGCGCGCGGACGCGGAGCTCTTCACCGGGACGCTCTCGCCGACCGGCTGGCGGGACGACTCGATGTACAACTTCGCGGTGGTCCTGCGGAAGGACGGAGCGCTCGTCGGCGCCCTCGGCATCGACCGCCGCAACCTGCCGGGCACGTACGAGGTCGGGTTCTGGATCGCCCGGGAACACCGCAGGCTCGGCTATGTGACCGAGGCGGTGCTCGGCTCGGCCCGCTGGGCGTTCACCTCCCTCGCGGCGGACCGGCTGGAGTGGCGGGCCGAGGTCGGCAACATCCCCTCCCGCGCCGCCGCGCTGCGGGCCGGATTCCGGATGGAGTGCGAGCAGCGGTCCGCGCTCCTGAACAAGGGTGTACGGCGCGACGCCTGGATCGCCGCGCTGCTGCCCGGCGACCTGGGCCTGCCCGGCACCCACCCGTACCTGCCGGCGGGCCGCAGGCCTCCGGCCGCCGACCACTGACCGCAGGCCGCCGCCGCTGAGACCGCCGACCGCCGGCCGCTGACCGCACGGGCTCGAACCGGTGGTACGGGGCTGAACACCGGATCCCGTGATGGTTGTCGGTGCCGCCCCTTAGGGTCGACGCATGACGCCCGCGACGCCGCCCCCCGCAGTCGAACTCTCCGCCGACCAGGCCCGCCGGATCGCGCTGCGCGCCCAGGGATTCCTCGGCGCTCCGGACCGCCGGGCCGGGGTGCCGGGCGTGCTGCGCCATCTCGGGGCCGTACAGCTCGACACGATCTCGGTCCTGGCCCGCTCGCACGAGCTCATTCCGTACGCCCGGCTCGGCGCCGTCGGCCGGCGCACGGTGGAGGAGGCGTACTGGTCGGGCGGGCGGGCCTTCGAGTACTGGTCGCACGCCGCGTGCATCCTGCCCGTCGAGGAGTGGCCGCACTTCGCGTTCCGCCGCCGCGCCTACCGCTCCCGTCCGCACTGGCACCACGACCTGCCGGACGGCGCGTACGACACGGTGATCAAGCAGCTGCGCGCCGAGGGTCCGCTGACGGCGACCGAACTGGGCGGCGCGAAGAACGGCGGCGAGTGGTGGGACTGGTCCGCCTCGAAGGTCGCGGTGGAGCGGGCCCTGATGTACGGCGAGGTGGTGTGCACCGAGCGGCGCGGCTGGAAGCGGGTCTACGACCTCGCCGAGCGGGCGATCCCGGACGCCGTGCTCCACGACGACCTGACCGATACGGAGTGCAGACGCCGTCTGGTGGCGCTGGCGGGCCGGTCGCTGGGGGTCGGGACCCGGGCGGACATCGCGGACTACCACCGGCTCAAGGGCGAGGAGTTCGACGCCGTGGTGGCGGACTCGGGGCTGGTCCCGGTGTCGGTGGAGGGCTGGGCGAAGCCCGCCTGGGCGGACCCGGAGGCACTGGCCTCGGAGCCGCGCGGACGACACCGTACGACGCTGCTGTCGCCGTTCGACTCCCTGGTCTGGGAGCGTGCGCGTACGGAGCGGATCTTCGGCTTCACGCACCGCCTGGAGGCGTATGTCCCCAAGCCCAAGCGGGTCCACGGCTACTTCGCGATGCCGTTGCTGGCGGGCGGGAAGCTGCAGGGCCGGGTCGACCCGGCACGCGAGGGCAGCACACTGATCGCCCGGCAGGTGTCCCTGATGGGCCGCAAGTCCGTGGCGCCGATGGCGGAGGCACTCGTGGAGGCGGCGTCCTGGGTCGGCTGCAGCACCGTCCGGCTGGACCGCGTCGATGCCCCGGAGCTGCGTGAACCGCTCATGGCGGAAATCGCCCAGGCACTGTCGCGGGCATTCCGCTGACGGCCGCGGAAATGTCACGGGCTGCCGCGGACAGTCCACGGGGTGCCACGGTCATTCCACGGGCTGCAGCGGTCGTTCGCGCCGACGGCCGGGGGCTTCGCGGGACTCCTACCTGATCTCCAGGATCTTCTCCCGCATGGCATAGACCACGGCTTCCATCCGGGAGTGCAGCTGGAGCTTCTCCAGAATATTGCGGACGTGGTTCTTCACCGTGTTCTCGGAAATGAACAGCTCCTTGGCGATATCCCGGTTGTTCATGCCCGTCGCCACGAGTTTCAGGACTTCGAGCTCACGCTCGGTGAGCCGGGGCGCCGGAACGAGTCTGCGTTCGTCGGTGCGCTGGATCATCGATTTGAACTCGGTGAGGAGCTTGGAGGCCATCGACGGACTGATCTGGGACTGCCCGTCGGCGACGGCGCGAATGGCCGTGGCCACCTCGTCGGTCGAGATCTCCTTGAGGAGATAGCCCGTGGCACCCGCCTTGATCGCGTCGTAGAGGTCGGCCTCCTCGTCGCTGATCGTCAGCATGATGATCTTCGCGCTGGGGGCCACCTCCTTGATCGAGGTGCAGGCCTCGATACCGCCCCGCTTAGGCATCCGCACATCCATCAGCACGATGTCCGGCAGCAGGTCCGCCGCCTTGTCGACGGCCTCCGCCCCGTCACCGGCCTCGCCGACGACCTGGATGTCCTCCTCATGCGCGAGGACGATCTCCAGACCCCTGCGGAACAGCGCGTGGTCATCGACCACGAGGACCCGGATGGGCTCCTTGCGGGAACTCCCGCCCATGTCCGCACCAGCACGCGCGCCGGTGTCGTCGCCGGCATCACTCACATCGCGCACGGGCCCGAAGGTGTCCGCCATCGTTCCTCCCCCTGAAAGCCACGGCCTGAAGTCTCGAACGGTCCGCCAACGGCAGTTCACCGAACACCGATTGGCCTGGGACAGCCATGCTTTCATGTCCGGACGCCGGAGCGGTGATCCTGAGGTCTCACGCGGGTGCCCCTGGGGGCGCACAGACGCTCCAGGGGCACCACGAGGGGTGCGGCATCAGCCGCCGAGCGCGCCACCCGCGCCGCCTGCCTCATCGGCGGCGAGCGGGTCGGTCCTCAGGTGGATGACACCGTAGTCGTAGGCGTGTCGCCGGTAGACGACGCTGGGTTCCTTGCTCTCCGAGTCGACGAACAGGTAGAAGTCATGCCCGACCAGCTCCATCTCGTAGAGCGCCTGGTCGAGCGTCATCGGTGCTGCGACGTGCGTCTTCTCGCGCATCACCAGCGGTCCCTCGCCCTGTACCTCAAGCGAACCGATCCTGGTGGTGGGCACGGAAGGCGACGATTCCTCGCCGGTGAGCTCGCCGTCCCCGTTGAACGAGGCGGCACCCGGCACGACCTCGCCGACCTCGGCGGCCGACAGCCGGCCGCTGCCACGGCGGCTGTTGCGCTTGTCGTGCTGCTTGCGCAGCCGCGCCTCCAGCTTGCCGGTGGCCAGGTCAAGCGCTGCGTAAGGGTCGCCTGCTGCCGCTTCCGCCCGGATGACCGGCCCGCGGGAGCGGAGAGTGATCTCCACCCGGTCGGAACGGTCGGCCTGACGGGGATTCGGCTCCTTGGACACCTCGACGTCGAGGCTGATCACCTTGCCGTCGAACTTCTGGATCTTGTCCAGCTTCAGCTTCTCGGCCACGTGCTTGCGGAACCGCTCGGGCACCTCGGTCTTGCGGCCCTTGACGACGATGTCCACGCAGAACTCCGTTCCCGGATCGCTCCGCTGCGACGGCGGAGCATCTCCCTTTTGCACCAGGCCCCGGTGATCTCCGGGGCCTCGGACTGGGTGACGTACACCTCCTCCTCACCCGTCGATGAGGTCACCACCCCACCGACTTGCGTGCCACTGAACTACCGGTGAGTTGCCTGCCCGAAACCTGGCGGTGCATTCATCGAGGTCTGGCATTCACCATTCCTCACAACCGAACATAGCCTGCCCACCACGATGTCGGCACCCGCTACTCGCCCGTACCTCCGTTCAGTGCCTTTTACCCTCTCACCACCTGCAACGATGCAAGTTTGCTAACAGTTCCAGTTTATTTCGAAGGCCGACGGAGAGGCTGAGACAACCGCCGCGCTCAGCGCCCCCGGGCCCGTCCTTACCCGTGTCACGACCGGCTCGATCGCACGCGACGCGGCACCCGAGGTGACACGCGGAAGTGCAGGTGGGAAGGCACGCGGGGAGGCGGGTGGGGAGGCGGGTGGGGAATCGAGTACGCGATGAACGGCCCGCGCCGCCTCCGCCAGGGTCGCGCCCGTCGTCATCAGGTCGTCCACCAGCACCACCCGGCCGCCCGCGAGGAGCCGACCGCCACCGGGCACCACCTCCAGCGCGCCCGCCAGGTTCGCCTGCCGCTGCCGCGCCCCGAGCCCCGCCTGATCGGCCACCGGACGCCGCTGCCGCAGCACCGCGAGCACCCGGGCCGGTGCCCCGTCACACCGCAGCTCCCCGGCAGCCGCCAGTGCGATCCGGCGCACCGGATCATGGCCGCGCGCCCCGGTGGACCGCCGGGCCGACGGTACGGGCACCAGCAGCAGCGGTCCCCCGTCCCCCAGCCGGCCCTCCCCGGCCCTCACGGCGCCCGCCAGAGCCCGTCCGAGCGCTCCGGCAAGCCCCAGTGCCCCGCGCTCCTTGTGGGCCAGCAGCACCGCGCGCACCGCGTTCTCGTACGGGGCGGCGGCCCGCACCACCGGCAGCCCGGGAGGCTCGGGCGAGGGACGCACCCGGCGCGGCGGCACGCCGTCCAGCGCCGCCGCGCACGGCCGGCACAGCTCCGTACGGGGCAGGCCGCAACCGGCGCAGGCCACCGGCAGGACCAGGCCGGTGATCTCCCGCCACCATTCCCGCATGGGTCAACTGTGCCGGGCGCACGGACCCCGGACCAGCCCTGTGGAAAACCCTGCCGGCCGGGTGCCCGCCCGCCTCCCGGCCGCCCGGGTCAGCGGCGGCCGGGACACGGGTCGGCCGGGTCACCGGTCAGCCGGGGTAGACGAGCGAGGTGCCTCCCTTGAGCACCGTCTGCCAGTTGTCGCCGGGCGAGAGCTTCACGATTCCGTCACCCACGGTCTCCGCCATCAGGGGGAGCAGTTCGTCGTCCGCCGCCGCGACCGCCTGCACCTGGTTCACCCCGGGCAGCACACCCGAGGACGAGGTGGAACCGTCCGCCTGCACATAGCGCACCTGCTGGACGCCGTCCTCCTCCTTGCCGACCACCACGAGGCGGCTGCGGCCCGACCAGGAAATCGCCGTCACGTCCGTGAGCTGCGGTGCGGCCTGTCGCAGATCCTCGACCGAGACCGTCGGCGCGTTCGCGGGCCCGCTCCGCTCGACGCGGCCGATCTTCAGGGTCGTATGCCCGTCCTTCGACAGCAGAAGAGCGATCCGCACACCGTCGGCCGACAGCCGCAGCTCCTCGATCCGCCCGCCGTCCAGATTCGGAACGGTCACCTCCTGCGGCTTGCCCTCGCCCTTCGCCAGCCGCAGCAGCCTGCGGTTCGCGGGGTCCCGGTCGGCGACCCACAGATCGCCCCGGCCGTCCCAGCTCGGCGGCGACAGCCGGTCGGCGGCCTTCTTCGCCTTGCTGGTCACCACGGGGGGTGCCAGTTCGCCCTCCGCGACCGTGGAGGACACATACAGATTCTGCTGGTTCGCCGAGACCGCGGCGGCGCTCTGCTCGTCACGGGCCACGCCGACGGCGCTCATCACCACCGCTCCGGTGCCGAGCGGCCCGGTCACCGGCTCCGGGTCGCCGCTGCCCTTGGAATTCCCGGGGATCCGCAGCACCCGGCCATCGCCGTCGACGAAGTACTGGCTGTCGGGCGCACCGGAGCCGTTGTCGGAGGCGAACTTCTCCGCCTCGTCGGAGTTCAGCGAGCACAGCCGGCCCCGGCCGCCCTCCAGCTCCACCCGCTCGACCCGTGCGGACGTGAGATCCCGCAGGGTGAAGAGGACCTGTGCGGCCATCATGCGGCAGGTGGCCGGGCCGGCCTTGTCGGCCTTCTCGTTGAGCGGGACCCTCAGGACGTTCTGGTCGTCGGGCGCCAGGGAGGTGACCCTCTTCTGCAGCGCCGTACCGGTGGGGAAGCGGGAATCGGCCACCGGGCGCAGCCAGTCCGTCGGTCCGTCCAGCAGGGTCCGGACCGTCTGGGTCGCCGTGTCCATCCGGGTGACCGGATCGGTCCGGTTCCGTACGTACACGGGGTCGGCGACCAGGGTGGACTGCCCGTCCGTCAGACCGGTGGCGAAGTAGTACTTGTTGACGGAGCGGTAGAGCCGCTTGAAGTCGGACTGCCCGAGCACCAGGCCGTCGGGAACGATGTCGATGCGCCACTCAGGCTTGCCGTCCGCCCCGTTCTCCCGGACGAGGTGCAGGGTCTGGGAGTAGTCGGTGGGCGCGAGCGGCTGGTAGGAGCTCTGTTCGTCGACCGCCGCCACCTTCTCGCCGGTCAGCGTGTAGGAGGTCTCCGCGTTCTTGCGTTCCTTGTCGTGGAGCGAGGGCCCGCTCCGGTTGGGGGCCTTGGCGAGCACCGTGGTGCCCTGGCTCGGCCTCCAGGCACGGCCCGCCTCCTTGGTGAGGTACTGCCGGGTCGTCCGGAAGTCCGGGTCGTCGCTGGTCATCGACTCCAGGAACCCGTCGACCACCTCGCTCGGCTCCGCGCCCTCCCTCGGCGGCACCGCGTACACCTGCACCTGGGAGTCGCCCGCCTGCGAGGCGTCGACGGCCTTCACATCCCCGGTGACCGGCATCGATCCGCAGCCGGCCAGCACCACGATGCCGCAGCCGAGCAGCGCGGACATGCGCACCGCCCGTCCTCGGCCGCCCAGACGACGGTCAGTGCCCACGTGTCGTGTCCTCCTGGTCGGGTTCCCGCGCTTCGGTATCGGCGCCGCCGCCCGGACGCTCCCCGGCCGGGCGGGCCACGACGCGTGCGCCGCTGCCGGGCAGCGCGGCCGGATGGACGGAGGACGGGGCCGGGCGCGGAGCCACGGGGGCCCGAGCCGGCACGGGCAGCGGCGGGCGCTCCGTCGAACCGGGCTGGCTCGGTACGGACACCAGCCGGTGTCCGCCGCCGGTCACCGGCGCCGTACCGGCGCGCTCGCGGCTCTCCCGGTTGCGCCGCGAGTCCTCCGGCTCCAGTGGTATCGGCGAACCCCGCAGTGGCTCGTCCGCGGTGCGCGGCAGCGTCAGCCGGAACTGCGAGCCGCCGCCCGGCTCGCCCCAGGCCTGCAGCCAGCCTCCGTGCAGCCGGGCGTCCTCGACGGCGATCGACAGTCCCAGGCCCGTACCGCCGGTCGTCCGGGCCCGCGCCGGGTCTGCGCGCCAGAACCGGTTGAAGACCCGGGTCGCCTCGC
This sequence comes from Streptomyces sp. NPDC001787, assembly GCF_040297465.1. NCBI lineage: Bacteria > Bacillati > Actinomycetota > Actinomycetes > Kitasatosporales > Streptomycetaceae > Streptomyces > Streptomyces sp. NPDC001787. The sequence continues at coordinate 9,380 of NZ_JBEOZE010000013.1, read as the reverse complement.
CGGGCTTGAGCCCCACTCCGTAGTCCCGGACCGCCACGGCGACGGCGCCCTGTGCCGCGCCCATCCGCACGACGACGTCCCGGCCCTCACCGTGCTCGACGGCGTTGACCACGAGATTGCGCAGGACGCGCTCGACACGCCGGGCGTCGGCCTCGGCGATCACCGGCTGCTCGTCGCCGACGACCCTGATCCGGGTGCCCTTGCGCTCGGCGAGTGGCTCGGCTCCGCCGATGACCCGCCGTACGACCGACCGCAGATCTATCGGCTCGGCCTCCAGGGCCGCCGCGCCCGCGTCGAACCTGCTGATCTCCAGCAGGTCGGAGAGCAGCGACTCGAAGCGGTCGAGCTGGTCCCCGAGCAGTTCGGCGGAGCGTGCGGTGACGGGGTCGAAGTCCGCGCGCGCCTCATGGATGACATCGGCGGCCATGCGCACGGTCGTCAGCGGGGTCCGCAGCTCGTGCGAGACGTCCGAGACGAACCGCCGCTGCATCCGGGAGAGCTCCTCCAACTGCTGGATCTTCAGCTGGAGGTTCTGCGCCATCTTGTTGAAGGCCTCACCGAGCCGGGCGATGTCGTCCTCACCGGTGACCTTCATCCGTTCCTGGAGCCGGCCGGCGGAGAGCCGCTCGACGATGCCGGCGGCCATCCGTACCGGCGTGACGACCTGCCGCACCACGAACCAGGCGATGGCGCCGAGCAGCACGACCACGAACAGTCCCGCGGTCGCCAGGGTCGTCTTGACCAGCGTCAGGGACTTCTCCTCCTGCGTCAGCGGGAAGAGGTAGTACAGCTCGTACGGATGGTGGTCGATGTCGTAGAGCCGCTTGCCGACGACGAGTCCGGGCTGCGACTCCTTGCCGTAGTAGCGGATCAGGGAGTAGGTCTGGAACGCCCCCGGCCCCTCGCCCACGGCCTTGCGCAGGCTGTCCGGCACGCTGGACGCCTCCACGCTGCCGGAGCCGCGCGGCGCACGGCTGGTCGCGCCCTCGGTCGCGGAGTCCGCGCTGAGGGCCACCACGTTGAAGGCGTTCTTGCCGCCGCTGGCGAGCTGGTCGACGAGCTCGGTACGCCAGGAGGTGTTGGCGGTCATGCCGTCGGTGGCGTCGTCGCCCTGCCCGCCGGGGGTCAGGGGAGCGTTCGCCTTCTCCTGGGCCGCGGCGAAACCACCGGCGGCCTGGGTCTGGGCTGCCTTGGCCTTGGCGTCGAGCAGCCCGTTGCGCACCTGCCCGATCACGACGAAGCCGAGCAGCAGCACCACCCCGAGGGACATCAGCAGCGTGCCCGCGACGACGCGGAACTGGAGGTTGCGCCGCCACAGCCGTACGGCGGGCAGCAGCGGGCGACGCACCCACCGCATCAGCAGCCGCGGTACGGGACTGCCGGGCGCCCGGTCCTGGAGCAACCGGCCGCCCCGCAGAAATCGGCCCGTCCGGGAGTTCTTCCCTCCCGGACCGGCAGCCCGCCCCGCACGGACTCCCGGCTCCCCGGGCTTCGGAGCAGCGCTGCCTCGGGCCATGTCAGCTCGGTCCGGCCTTGTAACCGACTCCGCGGACGGTCACGACGATCTCCGGCCGCTCCGGGTCCTTCTCGACCTTGGAGCGGAGACGCTGGACATGGACATTCACCAGACGGGTGTCGGCGGCGTGACGGTAGCCCCACACCTGCTCCAGCAGGACCTCACGGGTGAAGACCTGCCACGGCTTGCGGGCGAGCGCGACCAGCAGGTCGAACTCCAGCGGGGTCAGGGCGATGGACTGCCCCTCGCGCTTCACCGAATGACCAGCCACATCGATGACCAGGTCACCGATGGTCAGCTGTTCCGGCGCGGGCTCCTCGGAACGCCTCAGACGTGCCCTGATCCGGGCAACCAACTCCTTCGGTTTGAACGGCTTGACGATGTAGTCGTCGGCCCCGGATTCCAGGCCCACCACCACATCGACGGTGTCGCTCTTGGCAGTGAGCATGACGATCGGCACACCTGACTCGGCCCTGATCAGCCTGCAGACCTCGATGCCGTCCCGTCCGGGCAGCATGAGATCCAGCAGAACCAGGTCCGGTTTGGCCTCACGAAATGCAGCAAGTGCCTTGTCGCCGTCCGCTACGAACGACGGCTCGAAACCTTCTCCACGCAGCACAATCCCGAGCATCTCGGCCAGTGCGGTGTCGTCGTCGACGACAAGGACGCGTCCCTTCATAATCGACATCATCCCATTAGCTAATCGTTACCTGCGATGACCTGGCACACAGCTCTGCCAGTCCGACCCCCGTGACCGGGGAAATGACGCCCTCCTCCGTGACGATCGCCGTGATCAGTTCCGGCGGCGTGATGTCGAATGCCGGGTTGTACGCCACGGTTCCCAGGGGTGCCACGACCAGCCCACCCCCTCCTCCGTCGACCGATGCCGCCCGAGACGATGTGACCTCCGTCACTTCCCTCCCGGAACGCTGCTCGACGATGATCGACGAACCGTCCACCGTGTCCAGATCCACGGTCGTGGTCGGCGCCACCACGATGAACGGCACATGGTGGTACTTCGCGAGCACCGCCAGCGGATAGCTCCCCACCTTGTTGGCCACCGACCCGTCGGCGGCGATGCGGTCCGCCCCGATGAGTACGGCATCCACCTCCCCCGCGGCGAACAGCGAACCCGCCGCGTTGTCCGTGAGCAAGCTGTACGCCATCCCGTGGCGCGCCGCCTCGTACGCGGTCAGCCTGGCCCCCTGGAGCAGCGGACGCGTCTCATCCACCCAGAGCCGCCTCAGCCGCCCCTCCCGATGGGCCCGCAGCGCCACCGCGAACGCCGTCCCCTCACCCCCGGAGACCAGCGCCCCCGTATTGCAGTGGGTCAGCAGCTGATGCCCCCCGCCCGGCAGCAACTCCTCCAGGAGAGCAAGACCGTACCGTGCCATGCGCCCACTGGCCTCCGCGTCCTCGCGGTGCAGTGCCCTCGCCTCGGCGAGCGCCGCGGCGGCCGCCTCCTCGGGGCCGGCCCCCTTCGCGACCGCCGCCCGGTACGCCCCCGCCGTACGCCGCACCCCGTACCCGAGGTTCACAGCGGTGGGCCGCGCCCGCTCCAGCAGCTCCGCGGCCTCCACCACGTCCTGGCCCCGCGCGGCGGCCAGCGCCACTCCGTAGCCTCCGGCGATCCCCAGGAGCGGCGCCCCCCGCACCGCCAGAGTCCTGATCGCCCGCACCAGCGCGGGCACATCCGCGCACACCAGCCCGACCTCCTCCGCGGGCAGCCGCGTCTGGTCGAGGAGCACCAGAACAGCACCTCCCGGAGGCTCGTCCCAGCGGAGTACGGGAAGCGCGGAGGGCTCGATGCCCGCCGGCGATTGCGCGTCCTGATCAGCCATCCACCCAGTCTGCCCGGTGAGCCGCCCACAAATGAAGGTACGAAGGAGATACAGCGCCTGGTCCCCACCGGAGCAACGCGTGGCACGATGGCTGCCAACCTGCCGCCCCCATGAGCGGACAGGACGGTGAAGGAGCCAGAATGAACGACTCTCCGGGCTGGGCGTCGCCCGGATCTGCCCCCTCCGACGGCCAGGAGACGGGCATCCCCCGACCCTCCCGGCCCGTGGACGGAGACAACGGCCCAGCGGGACAGGAACCCCCCGCACAGCCGTCTCCCGGGCAGTGGTCCGCACCGAGCACCCCGGGCAACGGCCCCGGGGCACCCCCGCCCGCACCCGGCTGGGGAGGCCGCCCGCCGGGCTCCGCGTGGGGCGGGCCGCCCGCCGCGGCGAAGCCCGGTGTCATCCCGCTCCGGCCACTGAGCGTCGGCGAGATCCTCGACGGTGCCATGGCCACGATGCGCACCCACTGGCGCACCGTGCTGGGCATCAGCCTCGCCGTCTCCGTGGTCGCCCAGACCGCGGTCATCCTGATCCAGCGCTACCTCCTGCCGAAACCGCTGTCCGTCGACCCGAACGCCACCGGTGCCGAAGCCATCCGCCAGGCCACCGAGTCCGCGCAGTCCACGCTGACCGCGAGCGGACCGGCCACACTCATCACGATGGTCGCCACGCTGTTCATCACCTCGGTGCTCACCGTGGTGATCAGCCGCTCCGTGCTGGGCCGGCCCGTGACGTTCTCCGACGCCTGGTCGGAGGCCCGCCCGCAGATCCTGCGGCTTCTCGGCCTCACCCTGCTGCTCGCCCTGATGAGCGCCGCCATCATGGCCGTGGGAATCCTTCCCGGAATACTTCTGGGCTCCGGCGCGGGAGCGGCACTCTCCCTCCTCGGCTTCGCCGCCGCCTGCGCCGTGGTCCTCTGGCTGATGGTCCGCTTCACCCTCGCCGCACCGGCCCTGATGCTGGAACGCCAGTCCATCCCCACCGCACTGCGCCGGTCGGCGAAGCTGGTCCGGGGCGCCTGGTGGCGCACCTTCGGCATCCTGGCGCTCACCTACGTCATCGTCCTGATGCTGGCCCTGGTCATCAGCATCCCGTTCGGCGTCGTGGCACTCTCCGCCGACGGCAACGGGCTCGATGAACTCCTCAACGCCGACTCCGCCGGCTTCGGCTGGCCCTTCCTCATCGTGACGGGCATCGGCGAAGTGATCGTCTCGACGCTCACCTACCCCTTCACCGCGGGTGTGATGGCTCTCCTCTACGTGGACCAGCGCATCCGCCGGGAGGCGCTCGACCTCGATCTCGCACGGGCCGCGGGCGTGCCCGGCTACGCCACCGACACCCCCAGGAGCTGATGCTGTGTCGGGGGCGGGGGGCACCACGGCAGGACGGCACGTCGTCCGGGCGGACGACATACCCGTGGACGCCCCGCGCGTCCCTGCCCGTGAAGCGGCCGAGCACGAACTGTCCAAGCCGATGTACCACGAGAACGACCCCAACCTGCTCCAGCGCGGCCTCGACCGCTTCTGGGACTGGGTCGGCGGTCTCTTCGACGCCGCCGCCGACAACGCGCCCGGTGGCCCCGTGGGGCTGGCCGTGCTCGTACTGGCCGTCATCGGCCTGGCCGTCGCCCTGTGGTGGCGGCTGGGCACACCACAACGCTCCACCCGCGCCGCCGACGGCCTCTTCGAGAGCGTCGGCACCCGCAGCGCGGACCAGCACCGCACCGCCGCCGAGACCCACGCGGCGGCCCTCCGCTGGAACGAAGCCGTGCAGGAACGCATGCGGGCCGTCGTCCGGTCCCTGGAGGAGCGAGCGCTGCTCGACCCCCGCCCCGGCCGCACCGCGGACGAGGCCGCCGCAGAAGCGGGCCGCCCCCTTCCCGAGCACGCCGCCCGCCTGCGAGCCGCCGCCAGAGCGTTCGACGACGTCACATACGGCGGCCGCACGGCCGACCAGCCGGCATACCTGACCCTGCGCACCCTCGATCTCGAACTCGACGCCGCCAAGCCCCTGTTGTCCGGTACCGCCCGAGGAGCCACCGGATGACCGCGGCCACCACCACCGCATCCCCCACCTCGGCCTCCCCCACTCCGCACCAGGTCTGGAAGCGCGCCCGAGGGCTGCTGCTCGCCGTGCTCATCCTCGCCATCGGCGGAATCACGTTCGCCGCCGTACGCTCCGGCGACCACCACGGCAGGCTCGACCCCCGCTCCGCCGACCCGTTCGGCAGCCGCGCCATCGCCGAACTCCTCAAGGACCGCGGCATATCCGTCACCGTCGCGACCACCCTCGACGAGGCGACGACCGCGGCCGACCCCGACACCACGCTCCTGGTCGCCCGCCCCAATCTGCTGACCCCATGGCAACAGCACCGGCTCCGTACCACGACCGCCGCCTCCGCCGGGCGCACCGTACTGATCGCCCCAGGCCCGGCCTCCGTCGACGAACTGGCCCCCGGCGTACGCGCCGAACCGCCCGGCAAGGTGACCGAACGAGCACCGGCATGCACCTTCCCCGCCGCCCGAGGCGCGGGCACCGCGGACATGGGAGGCATCCGCTACACAGCGGAAGGCCTCGACACCCTCGCCTGCTACCCGAGCGGCGGCCTCCCCGCACTCCTCGTCCTCAAGCCGTCCGGCCGCGGCGACACCGTCCTCCTCGGCTCCCCCGACTTCCTCCACAACGAGCGTCTCGCCCGGCACGGCAACGCCTCGCTCGCCCTGCGACTCCTCGGTTCCCGTCCACATGTTGTCTGGTACCTCCCCTCTCCGGCCGATCCCTCCGCGACCCGGGGCGACGGACGGACCGGCAGCGGCGACCGCTCCGGTGACGGCGGCAGGAGCGAGGACTCCGGGGGCGAGAGCAGCTTCCTCGACCTGATCCCCTCCGGCTGGATCTGGGGAACCCTGCAACTCACCCTCGCGGCCGTACTCGCCGCCGTCTGGCGCGCCCGCCGACTGGGCCCCCTGGTCACCGAGCGGCTCCCGGTGGCCATTCGCGCCTCCGAGTCCGCCGAAGGCCGCGCTCGCCTCTACCGCAAGGCCAACGCCCGGGACCGGGCAGCCGCCTCGCTCCGATCTGCCACGCGCACCCGCGTCGCCCCCTTCATCGGTGTGCCCTCCCACGGCGCCCACTCCCCCGACGTACTGCTCCCCGCCCTCTCCGCGCGCCTCACCGGCCCGAGCGTCGACCGCAGCACCCTGCTCTTCGGTCCGCCCCCCACCGATGACGCCTCACTCGTTCTTCTCGCCGACCAACTCGACGCCCTCGAAAGAGAGGTACGCACTTCATGAGCGCCCCGACCCCCGAGCCCACCAGGCCCACCGGGACCCCTGAGGCTCCCGCGGCACCCGCGCTCTCCGACAACGCCCGCGCGTCCCTGGAAGCCCTGCGCTCCGAGATCGCCAAGGCCGTGGTCGGCCAGGACCCGGCGGTCACCGGACTCGTCGTCGCGCTGCTCTGCCGAGGCCATGTCCTCCTCGAAGGCGTCCCCGGTGTGGCGAAGACCCTCCTGGTGCGGGCCCTCGCCGCCTCTCTCGAACTCGACACCAAACGTGTGCAGTTCACCCCCGACCTGATGCCGAGCGACGTCACGGGCTCCCTCGTCTACGACGCCCGCACGGCGGAGTTCTCCTTCCAGCCCGGCCCGGTGTTCACGAATCTGCTGCTCGCCGACGAAATCAACCGCACCCCTCCCAAGACTCAGGCCTCCCTCCTGGAAGCCATGGAAGAACGTCAGGTCACCGTCGACGGAACCCCCCGCCCACTACCCGACCCGTTCCTGGTCGCTGCGACCCAGAACCCCGTCGAGTACGAGGGCACGTACCCGCTCCCCGAGGCCCAACTGGACCGCTTTCTGCTCAAACTGACGGTTCCGCTGCCGTCGCGACAGGACGAGATCAATGTCCTCACCCGCCATGCCGACGGCTTCGACCCGCGCGACCTGAAGGCGGCCGGCATACGCCCGGTCGCAGGCCCCGCCGATCTGGAAGCCGCCCGCGAAGCCGTCGCCAGGACCACCGTCTCCCCGGAGATCGCCGGCTATGTCGTCGATATCTGCCGTGCCACGCGCGAATCCCCTTCACTCGCCCTCGGCGTCTCCCCGCGAGGCGCCACCGCACTGCTCTCCACCGCTCGCGCCTGGGCCTGGCTGACCGGACGGGACTATGTCATCCCGGACGATGTGAAGGCCCTGGCTCTCCCTACGCTCCGTCATCGCATCCAACTGCGGCCCGAAGCGGAGATGGAGGGAGTCACCCCCGACTCCGTCATCACCTCGGTGCTCGCCCACGTCCCCGTACCCCGATGAGGCGATGACCATGGCCCTCACCGGACGAGCCGCGCTGCTGGCCGCACTGGGATCACTCCCTGTAGGCATCCTGGCTCCGAGCTGGACAGGGATGCTCGCGGTCAACGCCCCGCTCTCTCTAGCAATTCTGTGCGACTACGCCCTGGCAGCACCAGTGCGCACGCTTCGTTTCACCCGATCCGGTGATACATCCGTTCGACTCGGTAAAACCGCAGAAGTGCGACTCACCGTAACCAATACCTCTCGGCGTCGGCTGCGGGCCCAGCTCCGGGACGCCTGGCCTCCCAGCAGCTGGCCCACCGGCACCGACCGGTCGGCGTCCCGCCACACCTTCACGGTCCCCGCGGGCGAACAACGTCGGCTCAGCACCCTGCTCCGCCCGACCCGCCGTGGCGACCGCCGGTCCGAGCGCGTCACCGTCCGCTCGCTCGGACCGCTGGGCCTCGCCGCCCGCCAGGGACACCACAAGGTTCCCTGGACAGTCCGGGTGCTGCCTCCGTTCACCAGCCGCAAGCATCTTCCGTCCAGGCTCGCGCGACTCCGTGAACTCGACGGCCGCACCAGCGTCCTCACGCGTGGGGAGGGCACGGAGTTCGACAGCCTGAGAGCCTATGTGCCCGGCGACGACACCCGCTCCATCGACTGGCGGGCCACGGCACGTCAGTCGGCCGTCGCGGTTCGTACCTGGCGCCCGGAGCGGGACCGCCACATCCTCATCGTCCTGGACACGGGTCGAACCTCAGCGGGCCGGGTGGGCGACATCCCCAGGCTCGATGCCGCGATGGACGCGGCACTGCTCCTCACCGCTCTCGCCACCCGCGCGGGCGACCGAGTGAACCTGCTCGCCCATGACCGCCGTGTCCGGGCACGTGTCCAGGGCCGCACCGACACGGGCGACGTCCTGGCGAAGGTCGTCAATGCCCTCGCTCCCCTGGAGCCGGAACTCGTCGAGACGGACACCCGCGCACTGAGCACCGCCGCCCTGGCCGCCGCCCCCCGACGCTCTCTGATCGTCATCCTGACCACCCTGGATGCCGCCCCCATCGAAGAGGGTTTGCTTCCGGTCCTCCCTCAGCTCACCCAGCGGCACACAGTGCTGGTCGCCGCTGTCGCCGACCCACAGATCGAGACGATGGCGCGTGCCCGGGGCACAGTGGACGCGGTGTACGAGGCAGCTGCCGGCGCGCAGGCCCAGGCCGAGCGGCGCCGCACGGCGGAACAGCTTCAACGCCACGGCGTCACCGTCGTCGATGCCACTCCCGAGAACCTCGCCCCCGCGCTCGCCGACGCCTATCTGGCGCTCAAGGCAGCCGGCCGACTCTGAACACTGCCTCCCGGTCGCGACAGAAGATTGCCCACCCAGCCGGGGTGGGCAAATCGGCGTCCTGGTGGTGAACGCAGAAAAGCCCCGTGCCACAAGGCACGGGGCTTTCCCGGAAAAATTGTTCGGCGGCGTCCTACTCTCCCACAGGGTCCCCCCTGCAGTACCATCGGCGCTGAAAGGCTTAGCTTCCGGGTTCGGAATGTAACCGGGCGTTTCCCTAACGCAATGACCACCGAAACACTATGAAATTAACCAACACCGGAACAACACGGCCGTTCGTTATTTCAGAACTAACACAGTGGACGCGAGCAACTGAGGACAAGCCCTCGGCCTATTAGTACCAGTCAGCTCCACCCGTTACCGGGCTTCCACATCTGGCCTATCAAC